>DGIT01000140.1:89202-158028 GCA_002386465.1 Burkholderiales bacterium UBA4615
GCCATCCCCGCCGATACCGTCGACTCCTTTGGCGCTGGCGCCAATGTGGGACGGGTCGGTTTCTTCTCTGACCTCTACTACGACTCGAGCACCCGATCCTGGCTCGGTCTGTCGGACAGAGGCCCGGGTGGCGGCACCCTGGCCTACGACACGCGAGTGCAGCGTTTCACGGTCGACATCAACCCGACAAGCGGCGCGATCAGCAACTTCCAGATTCAGGAAACCATCAAGTTTCAGAGCAACGGATCGCTGATCGCCGCAGGCAGCCTCAACGGCATCGCGCCCGGACTGTCTCCGAGTTCAGGGTCGACCGCCCAGCTTGGCTTGGCATTCGACCCGGAAGGCATTGTCGTCAATCCCCGCAATGGCAATCTCATTGTCTCGGACGAGTACGGCCCGTCGGTCTATGAATTCAACCGGAGTGGCCAGCTGACCAAGGTCTTTGTGACCCCGGACAACCTGATTCCGCGAAACGCCGGCAGCGGCACCGCTAACTTTGCAAGCGATGTCGGCAACAACGCCGGCAAGCGGACCAACCGCGGATTCGAAGGGCTGGCGATCAGCCCGGACGGAAAACACACATACGCCATGCTGCAAAGCGCCATGCTGAACGAGGGCGGCGGCAGCGGCACCTACAACCGGATCGTGAAGTTCGACACCGAGACCGGGCTGGCAGTCGCTCAGTACCTCTACAAAATGGAGGGCTCGTCGCAAGGCCGCGGCATCTCGGCGCTGGTGGCCATCGGCAACGACAAGTTCCTGGTTCTCGAGCGCAACAATCGTGGCGTAGGTGTTGGCGCGGACTTTGCAACCCAGAACAAGAAAGTCTTTGAAATCAGTCTGACGGGCGCAACCGATGTCAGCGGCATCACGGTCACAGGCGGCACCCTGCCTGGGGGCGTAGTCACTGTCAGCAAGGTCAGCACCCCGTTCATCGATCTGGGCGCCAACACGCTCGCAGCATTTGGCAACAAGGTGGCAGAGAAGTGGGAGGGCCTGGCATTCGGCCCACAACTGGCCGATGGCAGCTTCGTGATGCTGGCTGGCACTGACAATGACTACAGCGTGACTCAGAACGCAAACGGTCAGCAGTTCGACGTGTATTTCCGGTTTTCTGACGCGGATCCTTACGGGATGAGTATTCAGTGCCCTCTGGACACCAAGACAAACTGCTTCTTCACGTCCAACAGCGCATCGGCGACCCTGACCGCAGAGTATTCGCTGCTGCCCGGATTGCTCTACGCCTACAAGGTGCCCACGCCAGCCACCACTGGATTGCTCGCTCTCGGGCTGTTGAGCGTGCTCGCGGCCAGCCGCGCGCGCAAACACTGATCGTCTGCTGAACCCCGCTGGCCTGTCGCCCCACTCGCGCACAGCCCAGCGGCTGGCTCAAAGCCCCACGCATGCCGTGGGCAGCGCGGAGGATTCCGCAAACCAGAACGCTTTGTGCCCGACGACTGATGGCTTTCACGTAGCGAGTCTGATGAGATGGGCACGTGCAATCGTGGACAAACTCATCGGCCGGCGAGCCGCTTGTTTGCCATGAGTTTGTGCCGAAGGCGAGCTTTGCGCCTAGGTCTGTATGAAGAGAGATGGTGCCCCCGGACGGAATCGAACCGCCGACCTTCGGTTTACAAAACCGCTGCTCTACCAGCTGAGCTACAAGGGCAAAAAAGAAAGAGCTGCACGGTGATGCGAACGAACTGTTCCGTGCAAGCCTCGATTCTAAACTGCCGCGAGGCCTGAACAGCAGCGCTACTTCACGCGTGTCAGCTTTGGACGACCACCCTTCGGTGCGCTCGGGTCAGGCACAGGAGGATCACCGGTACGTGATTCGGCTGGTGTACTCGGGACCGATGCGAGCGTATGTGGCGCATGAGACGAAGCCCCCGATCCCCTCTCGCCCCCGGCCGTCGCGGAGTCCTCGTCGCCGGCAAGACTGAGCTGGACCCCAGCAGGCTCGGCGCCTGCGTTGGGATCTTCAAGCACAGCAGGGGCCTTGGGCACTTCGAAGGCCATGCCATGTCCGTTTTCGCGGGCATAGATCGCCGAGACGTTTTCGACCGGGATGGACAGGTCACGTGCCACGCCACTGAAGCGCGCCTGGAACGTGATCAGGTCATTGCCCATCTGCAGCCGCCCCGTGGCACCGTGCGAGACATTGAGCACAATCTCGCCGGCTTTGACATGCTCACGCGGCACGATGGTGCGTTCATCCACGCTCACAGCCAGATACGGCGTGAAACCATTGTCGGTACACCATTCGTGCAGCGCCCGAATGAAGTACGGCTTGGTCGAAGAGGGCTCGGATGAATCGGTCATGGCCGGTCTTCAGAAAGAGGCTTGCAGCAGCGAGCGTGGCGCTCAGCGGCGCATCACTTTCTCGGACGGCGTGAGCGCCTCGATGTACGCCGGACGCGAGAAGATCCGCTCGGCATATTTCATGAGCGGTGCAGCCGTCTTGGGCATCTCGATCGAGTAATGGTCCAGGCGCCAGAGCAGCGGGGCAATGGCCACGTCGAGCATCGAGAAGTCCTCGCCCAGCATGAACTTGTTCTTGATGAAGATCGGTGTGAGCTGCGTGAGACGGTCGCGGATCTGCTGGCGTGCACGCTCCATCAGCTTGGCGCTGTCCTTGCTGTGGTCCCGACGCTCGAGCTGCTGCACATGCACGAAGAGCTCGCGCTCGAAGTTGAACAGGAACAGGCGGGCGCGCGCGCGCATGACCGGGTCGGCCGGCATGAGCTGCGGGTGCGGGAAACGCTCGTCGATGTACTCGTTGATGATGTTCGATTCGTACAGGATCAGATCGCGCTCGACCAGGATGGGCACCTGGCCGTAAGGATTCATGATCGAGATGTCTTCGGGCTTGTTGTAGAGATCGACATCGCGAATCTCGAAGTCCATGCCCTTTTCAAACAGCACGAAGCGGCAGCGTTGGCTGAACGGGCAGGTCGTACCCGAATACAGGACCATCATGGGCGTCGCTCCTCAATGTGTGGGGCCGCAATACAGCATGCGCGCCCTGGGTCAAACGGCACAGGGTGCCCGTCGGACACCCTGTGAAACCGGTCATGCGGCGCCGCATTGAAACACGGCGCTGCGATCAACCGGCGTGGATTACTTGATGTCTTTCCAGTACTCGCGGTTCAACCACCATGCCAGCAGCGAGAAGATCGACAGGAAGATCAGCACCCAGGTCCCCAGGCGCACCCGGGTCTTGGCCGATGGGTCGGCCATGTAGGTGAGATAGGCGGTGAGGTCGGCGATTTGCCCGTCGTACTCGGCCTGACTGAGCTTTCCGCCGGTGGCTGCGGTGAGCTTGATATCGGTGCCTTCGTGCGGATGGCCTTCGGTGATCTTCTCGGTTCTTTCAGTGCGGGCGCCATCAGTGCCATAGCTGATGAGGGTGCGGGCAAACGCATGCGCGCCGCCAGCGGTCTCATCCTTGACCGGCTTGATTTCTTCGATATCGGCGCCACGCGAGCCTTGCAGCTCCCACAACACATGCGGCATGCCCACGTTCGGGAAGATCGCGTTGTTCCAGCCGGTTGCACGGGTGGAATCGCGATAGAAGCTGCGCAGATAGGTGTAGAGCCAGTCCGAGCCTGAACCCGAGCCGGATGCACGCGCACGCGCATTGACCGACAGGTCGGGAGGCAGCGCGCCGAACCAGGCTTTGGCATCGGCCGGGGCCATGGCGATGCGCATGGTGTCGCCCACCTTGGTGCCGGTAAACAGCAGGTTGTCCTTGATCTGGGCTTCGTTCAGGCCAAGGTCGGTCAGGCGGTTGTAGCGCATCAGTTGCGCGCTGTGGCAGCCCAGACAGTAATTCACGAAGAGCTTGGCGCCGTTTTGCAGCGACCCTTCGTCGTTGAGCTTCTCAGTCGGAAAACGGTCGAGGCGCACTGCTTCGCCCGAAGCCAGCGCCGCCGTGGGCGCCAGCGTGAACACGCAGGTCGTCAGTGCGACATACAGGCTCGCTGCCAGGCGCCGAGCCAGACGGGAACCAATGTGTGCGGAGATGCGATCAATCATGGGGAAGTCCTGGTCAGAGTGCGGTCCGTGAGCGGGCTCAGTGCGGGGCAAAGTTGACCCGATCCGGCACGGGCTTGGACTCGCCCATGGCACTCCACCAGGGCATGAACAGGAAAAACGCGAAGTACAGCAGCGTGCAGGCCTGAGAGATGCGCTCGCCAATCATCGACGGCGCCTGAACCCCAAAATAGCCCAGCACGATGAAGACCACGACAAAGAGGGCGTAGATGTACTTGTGCCAGTCGGGACGGTAGCGAATCGACTTCACAGGGCTGTTGTCGATCCAGGGCATGGCAAAGAAGATCAGGACCGACACGCCCATGGCCACTACGCCCCAGAACTTGGCGTCGAGCACCAGGAAACCAACCACCAGCGCGCCCACGGCCAATGTAGCGATCAGCTTGGAGAGCGGGCGCGTCTTGCTCATCCAGACCACAGCCAGGTAGAAGAGCAGGAACGGTATCAGGCCCCAGGTCAGGAACTCACTGGTGATGGCACGCAGGATGGAGTAGTACGGCGTGAAATACCAGACCGGTGCAATGTGCGCCGGCGTCTTGAGCGGGTCGGCCGGAATGAAGTTGTTGAACTCAAGGAAGTAGCCGCCCATTTCGGGGGCAAAGAAAATCACCGCCGAAAACGCCAGCAGAAAGACGCTGACGCCGAGGATGTCATGCACGGTGTAATACGGGTGGAACGGAATGCCGTCCAAAGGACGCCCTTGCGCGTCTTTCTTGGCCTTGATCTCGACGCCGTCAGGGTTGTTTGAGCCGACTTCATGCAGCGCCAGGATGTGCGCCACCACCAGGCCGAGCAGCACCAGCGGAATGGCGATCACGTGAAAAGCGAAGAACCGGTTCAGGGTGGCATCGCCCACGACATAGTCGCCGCGGATCCAGACTGAGAGCTCCGGCCCGATGATCGGGATGGCCGAGAACAGGTTCACGATCACCTGCGCGCCCCAGTACGACATCTGTCCCCAGGGCAGGAGGTAGCCAAAGAAGGCTTCGGCCATCAGCACCAGAAAGATCAGGCAGCCGAAGATCCAGAGCAGTTCACGCGGCTTGCGGTACGAGCCGTACATGAGCCCGCGGAACATGTGCAGGTACACGACGATGAAGAACGCCGAAGCGCCCGTGGAGTGCATGTAGCGCACCAGCCAGCCCCAGGGCACGTCGCGCATGATGTACTCGACCGACTCGAACGCACGTTGCGCGTCGGGCTTGTAATGCATGGTGAGGAAGATGCCGGTGACGATCTGGATCACCAGCACCAGCATGGCCAGCGAGCCAAAGAAGTACCAGAAGTTGAAGTTCTTGGGCGCGTAGTACTCGGACAGGTGCGCCTTGTAATTCGCGGTCAGGGGAAACCGCTGGTCGATCCAGCCGAGCAGGCCGGTGGTTTCGATCTTCTTGTCTGCTGCTGCCATCGAAAAACTCCAGGACACTCTTTTGTTCTTGCTCGCGCCCGATCGGTGCCAGGCGCTGCGATTCGGATCATGTGGCTGCGCGAACCCCAGGGGTGCGCAGCGTCGGTCAGGCCTTCTTGTCTTCGCCGATCAGAAGACGGGTGTCGGACAGGTAGGTATGCGGGGGCACATCGAGGTTGGCATTGGCCGGCTTGTTCTTGAATACCCGCCCAGCCATGTCGAACGTCGAGCCATGGCAGGGGCACAGGAACCCGCCCTGCCAGTCTTCGGGCAGAGAGGGCTGAGCGCCCGGCGTGAACTTGTCGCTCGGCGAACAACCCAGGTGAGAGCAGATGCCGACCACGACCAGGTATTCCGGCTTGATCGAACGCGCCTGGTTCTTGGCGTAATCGGGCATGGCGAACTGGTAGGGTTTGCTCGAATCGGGGTCCAGCACATGAGGCTCGGTCTTTTTCAGCGACTCGAGCATCTCGGGCGTGCGACGTACGATCCAGACTGGGTTGCCGCGCCATTCGACGCGGCGCAGATCACCGGGCACCATGCCCGAAATGTCTGCCTCGACCGGCGCTCCAGCGGCCTTTGCACGCTCGGAGGGCTGAAAGGTGCTGATGAGCGGGATGGCGCAAGCAGCGGCACCCACTGCGCCTACTGCAGCCGTGGTGACCAGAGCGGCGCGGCGGGACGGTTCAGTGGGCAGCAGACTCGGAGCGGACAGGCTCGAGGTGGTGTTAGCCATGAAGACCTCGGAGAAAACAGCAACGGAACGAAGCGACCAATTCACCGCGCACTGCCGGGGTGTCAGGACACACCGTTCCAGGCTCGCAGCATCGATCACACGCAACACGCCCCTGATACAGGCGGTGGGGCACGAGAACCCTGAATTCTAGCCGTTTATTGCGGCACTGCAAAAAGCAGACCGGAGACCGAGGGCAATTGGCCGAACCGGTGATACCTTCCATTTCCCACATGAAGACTTGGAGCATCCATTCATGAGCCTGATGTCCGAATTCAAGACCTTCGCGGTCAAGGGCAATGCGATCGACCTCGCCGTGGGCGTCATCATCGGCGCAGCCTTCGGCAAGATCGTCGATTCGCTGGTCAATGATCTGATCATGCCGATCATCGCCCGCCTGCTTGGCGGCAAGTTTGATTTCAGCAATCTTTACGTGCTTCTGGGCGAAATCCCGGCTGGCACCCCGAACACCCTCGATGCACTCAAGAAGGCCGGCGTACCGGTGTTTGCCTGGGGCAGTTTCCTGACCATCCTGATCAATTTCATCCTGATGGCGTTCGTGATCTTCATGCTGGTCAGGTATCTGAACAAGGTGAAGGACACTGTCCTGGGCGAGGAAGCTGCTGCCGCGCCTGCCGCCCCGCCGGCTACAGAAGTTCTGCTCGCCGAGATTCGCGACGAGCTGAAAAAGCGCGCCGTCTAAGGACATGCCGCGCCGTCCCATGGGCGGCGGCGGCTCGACAGGCCAGGGCGGCGGGTCAGCGCATGGCCTGGTCGGCCTGGTCGATCTGCTCACGTCTTGGTGCAAGCACTGCTTGGCCAACCGTGCGTTGCCCCGCCGGTTTGAGCGGGAGGTGAAGTGGGCAGTGGAGTGTGCGCTGAACCGGCCGCGGATCCGGACGGCACGGCATGCGCTCAGACCGGGTTCGGGTCGTCGATGAAGACCACTTCAATGCCGAACTGCTCGGCCACCCGCGCGCCCAGCGCCTGCACGCCATAGCGCTCGGTCGCATGATGGCCGGCGCTGGCGTAGATCACGCCGGCCTCGCGCGCCAGATGCGTGGTGCGCTCGCTGATCTCGCCGCTCACAAACGCGTCTGCACCGGCATCGATAGCCTGCGACAGAAAATCGTGTGCGGCACCGGTGCACCAGGCGATGCGCCGGATGGGACGGTCCAGCGCGCCGACCAGCAGCGGCTTGCGTGCCAGGCGTCGTTGCAGCAGGCGGCTCAACGCCGTCGCATCTAAGGGCATAGGCAGCGTGGCCATCCGGATCAGGCCCTGGCGCCCGAACGGCTCGCCCACAGGCCAACCCAGATGGCGCGCCAGCGCCACGTTGTTGCCGACCTCCGCATGCACATCGAGCGGCAGGTGGTAGGCAAACAGACTCATGCCTGAGGACATCAATGCGCTCAGGCGTGCATGGCGTGCGCCGGTCACACAGAGATCCTCGCCGCGCCAGAACCAGCCGTGATGCACCAGCAGCGCCTGCGCACCGGATTGCGCAGCCGCCTGCACGAAGGCAAGGCTTGCGGTGACACCGCACGCCAGCTTTCGGATACGCACGCTGCCTTCCACCTGCAGGCCGTTTGGGCAATAATCCTCGGTGGCGCCGGGCTGCAGGCACGTGTTCAGCCAGCCCTCCAGAGCATGGCGCGTCACGCCTGCGGTGGTACGGACCGCCCTGCTGCGCGCCGCACGCCCGCCTCTCCCCTCAGATCCCTTCATTGTCCGCGGCTCCGCTCATGCTCAAGAAGTTGTGGTTGACCTTTGCCCAGGCCGTCGCTGTGGCGCTTGCCCTGGTGTTTGTGATGGCCACACTCAAACCGCAGTGGCTGCCGGCGCGTCTGTCTGGTTCGACGTCAGGACAGACGCCTGCACCCGCTCAGGCTGCATCCGGACGGGATGCCGTGGCCGGCGCGTCGATTCTGTCATATGCCGATGCAGCCACCCGGGCCACTCCGGCCGTGGTGAACATCTACACCACCAAGGACAGCAGGCTGCCGCCCGATCATCCCTACCTCAACGATCCGATGTTTCGGCGGTTTTTCGGCGACCCGCAGCGCAGCCAGCCCACTTCGAGCCTGGGTTCTGGCGTGGTGGTGTCGCGCGAGGGCACGGTGCTCACCAACCATCATGTGATCGAAGGCGCCGATGGTATTGAAGTGCTGTTCTCAGATGGGCGTCGCGCCCGGGCCAGCCTGGTCGGCTCCGACCCGGAGAGCGATCTGGCTGTCCTGAAAGTGGAGTTGCCCGATCTGGCCGCCATCGAGTTGGGTGACCCCGAGCAGGCGCGTATCGGCGACGTCGTGCTGGCGATCGGCAATCCCTTTGGCGTGGGGCAGACCGTCACCATGGGGATCATTTCGGCGCTGGGGCGCACCCAGCTGGGCATCAACACGTTTGAAAATTTCATTCAGACCGATGCCGCGATCAACCCAGGCAATTCAGGCGGTGCGCTGGTCGACACGCACGGCCGGCTACTGGGCATCAACACCGCGATCTACTCGCGCACTGGCGGCTCCCTGGGGATTGGCTTTGCCATTCCCACCTCGACCGCGCGCAATGTGATGGATCAGATCCTGAAAAATGGCAGCGTGGTGCGCGGTTACATAGGGGTCGAGCCGCAGGATGTGACGCCCGAGCTGGCGCAGGCCTTCAAGCTGCCGCGCAAGGACGGCGCCATCATCGCCGGCATCATGCGCGGCGGGCCGGCGGACAAGGCCGGTGTGAAAACCGGCGACATACTGGTCGAGGTGGAAGGCAAGGCCATCCCCAACACGGCCACCATGCTCAACGTGATCGCACAGCTTGCCCCGGGAGCGAGCAGCCGCTTTACCTTCGTGCGCGACGGCAAGGAAATCGAGCTGCCCATTACGGTGGGCAAGCGGCCCAAACCCGGCGCACGGCAGGCCGAATAACGCGGGCCGGCGGGCATCGGCACGCTTTCAGACCGGTGCTCAGACCGGTCCTTGAGCCGGTCTTGAAGCCGGTCCTGAAGCCGCTCCTCAGTCCGCTGTTCAGGCAGTTGCGGTGCGCCGCACCTCGATCACCTGCTCGCTCCCGCCCGCCGGCGCCAGCAGGGCCGTGCGCTCATTGGCCACACGCTGCGCATGCGCTTCACGCACATGCCCATAGCCGCGAATCTTGTCGGGCAACGAGGCCAGTTGGACCGCACGTGCATGGGTCTGGGGATTGAGTTCGGTGAGCACACGCGCGATGTCAGCTTCATAGGTGGTCAGCAAGCCGGCCGCCAGCGTGCGCTCTGACGAATGACGGAAGGGATCGAGCACGGAGCCACGCAACCCGCGCAGCGGCGCCATCAGCCGGAAAGCGCGCATGAGCCAGGGCCCCACTTCGCGTTTGACCAGTTTGCCACTCGCCGGGTCGCGCTTGCCGAAGGGGCCGCCGGCCACATGGAAGTTGAGCGAGTACGGACCCTCGAAGGTGCGCTCAAGCTCCTGGCGGAATTCCGGTCGCGCATACAGCCGGGCCACTTCCCATTCGTCCTTGTGCGCCATCAGCTTGAACAGTCCGCGGGCTACCGCACGGGCCAGGGCATCGCCCAGACCGAGTGGCGCTTCGGCTTGCGCAACCTTGCGCACGGTCTGCTCATAGCGCGCGGCATAGGCAGCGTTCTGATAATCGGTCAGGAACGCCACGCGGGTGGCGATCAGTTCGTCGAGCGAGGCCGACTTGCGTGGATCAAAGCGAATGACCTGCGCGGTGGACGGGCCCGCACCCACTGCGATCTTTTCGACTGCGGCCAGATCGTGCGCGGCGCGGCGCCCCCACAGGAAAGCGCGGCGGTTCTGTTCAATCGCCACACCGTTCAGTTCGATCGCACGATCGATGGCGGCGTGCGTGAGCGGCACCAGTCCTTTTTGCCAGGCTGCACCCAGCAGCAGCATGTTCGCCGTGATCGAGTCGCCCATCAGTGCGGCCGACAGGCGCAGCGCCTCCATCGCCAGTCCCCGTTCACCGA
Organism: Burkholderiales bacterium UBA4615; assembly: GCA_002386465.1. Classification (GTDB taxonomy): domain Bacteria; phylum Pseudomonadota; class Gammaproteobacteria; order Burkholderiales; family Burkholderiaceae_E; genus UBA4615. The sequence goes on from DGIT01000140.1 coordinate 99,385, forward strand.
ACACGCCGGCCAGGCGCGCAGCCAGCCGGTCGGCATCCGGGTTCCAGTCGGGATTGCGCGAAAACTCCGAGGTGGGGACCATGTCGGTGCACACCACGCCGCCGCTGCCCGCCTTGAGCTTGGCGACGGTGTCATCGCCTGCAGAAACGATCAGGTCGCATCCGATCAGCGCATCGCATTCACCGTCGGCCACGCGCGTGGCATGCAGCATGGCCGGATCCGGTGCGAACTTCACATGCGAGAGCACAGCGCCATATTTTTGCGCCAGCCCGGTCACATCCAGGTTGGAGCTGTAGAGCCCCTCCAGGTGCGCGGCTACGGCCAGGGTCTGACCGATGGTGACCACGCCCGTACCCCCAATGCCCGCCACCAGCAGACTGAACGCGCGCGTCGGTGCGGCGATATGCGGTTCGGGCAGGCTGGCAAAAACCGCCTCGCCAGCTGCGAGCGCCGCGGCTCGCGGGTCGGCGGGCGTGCTCGACGCGGCACCTGATTTGCGCAGCTTGCCGCCCGTGACCGTCACAAAGCTGGGGCAAAAGCCCTCGGTGCAGGAGTAGTCCTTGTTGCAGCTGGACTGATTGATCTTGCGCTTGCGGCCGAACTCGGTTTCAAGCGGCTCGATCGACATGCAATTCGTGATGGTGCCGCAGTCGCCGCAGCCTTCGCACACCGCGCTGTTGATGAACACGCGCTTGTCGGGGTCGGTCCATTTGCCGCGCTTGCGCAGGCGCCTGCGCTCGGTGGCACAGGGCTGGTCATAGACGATGACCGACACATCGGGATACTCGCGAAACTGCCGCTGCACCGCGTCGAGCTCGGAGCGGTGATGCACGGTCACGCCTTCGGGAAAACGCGTGCCCTGCCACTTGGCCGGATCGTCGCTCACCAGCGCAATTTTCTTCACGCCTTCGCCGGCCAGTTCGGTGATCGTGCCGGGGATGGACAGCTCGCCATCAATCGGCTGCCCCCCGGTCATCGACACAAAACCGTTGTGCAGCAGCTTGTAGGTGATTGGCACATGCGCGGCCACCGCTTGTCTGAGGGCCAGAAACCCTGAGTGAAAGTAGGTGCCGTCGCCCATGTTGGCGAACACATGCTTTTCGGTCGTAAAGGGCTGTTGGCCCAGCCACATTGCGCCCTCCCCGCCCATGTGCGAGACCGTGGTGGTCTTGGTCGGGTCGAGGAACATCGCCATGGTGTGGCAACCGATCCCGGCCAAGGCACGGCTGCCATCGGGCACCTTGGTGGAGCGACCATGCGGGCAACCCGAGCAAAAGCTCGGGGCGCGCAGCGGCGCACTCAGGCCGGGCTGCGTGGCCACGGGAAGACTGGGCAGCGCAACCGGACAGGCTTCACCGCGATTTGCTGCGCGCTCACCAAGCACGCCCGCCACGACCATGGCGACCAGCGAAGGATTGATCTCGCCGGCATTCGGAAACACCGCCTCACCGCGCTCCGGACTCAGGTAATGCCCGGCCGCATGCTTGCCGATGATCGCGGGCGCCTGCTCGGTGCCATAGAGCACAGCGCGAATCTGATCCTCGAGCAGCGGGCGCTTTTCCTCGACCACCACGATGGTGGCCAGACCGCGCGCAAACGTGCGCACGACCTCGGCTTCGATCGGCCAGACCAGCCCCATCTTCAGGGTGCGAATGCCCAGCGCCCGCAGACGTGCTTCATCCAGCCCCAGGCTGGCAAAGGCTTGCTGCACATCCTGCCAGGCCTTGCCAGCTGACACGATGCCAATCTGTGCGCCCTGGCCCGCCCCGCCGATGCGATTGAGCTGATTGGCCCGCGCATAGGCCAGTACCCGGTGAATCTTGTGGTGGTAGAGACGGTCTTCCTGCGGCAAGGCCGAATCGTAGGAGCGCGTGTGCACGCCGCCTGCGATCTCGATGGGCTCGTCGGGCACGACGATCTGCGGCGAATCGGGGGCGACATACACCGAGCCCCCGCCCTCCACCACATCGGTCACCACCTTCATCGCCGACCAGCAGCCCGAATACCGGCTCATGGCAATGCCATGCAAGCCGAAGTCGAGCAGTTCCTGGGCATTGCTCGGATAGAGCAGCGGGATGGCGGCCGCCACGAAATTCAGATCCGAGTAATTCGCGACCGTGGACGATTTGGCGCCGTGGTCATCGCCCGCCAGCGCCAGCACGCCGCCGTTGATCGAGGTGCCTGCCAGATTGGCATGCCGGAACGGGTCGCCCGAGCGGTCCACGCCAGGCCCTTTGCCGTACCAGATACCAAAGACTCCATCGACCGTCGCGCCAGGAAACACGCCGACATACTGCGCACCCCAGATGGCCGTGGCCGCAAGGTCTTCATTCACGCCAGGGCGAAACACCACCTTGTGCCGATTGAGCACGTCCTGCGCGCCCCACAGTTCGATGTCGTAGCGCCCAAGCGGCGAACCCCGATATCCGGAGATGTAGCCGCCCGTGTTGAGGCCGGCCGCGACATCGCGCAATCGCTGCTGAATGGGCAGGCGCACGAGTGCCTGGATGCCGGTCAGGTACAGCCAGCCCTGCTCGGCGGTGTAGCGTTCGTTCAGGCTGCCGACCAGCCGCATGCCTTCGGTGGGCGCATTCATGACGGATCCTCTTGAGTGCCGGTCGGGGTGCGGCCCCGACGCCGTCTGAAGCGAGTGTAACGTGGCGCTCACATCGCGATCGGTCAGGCTTGAGGCCTTTGACGTGAATCAATGCCCGCAGTGGGCATCGCCAGACAATTCCGGTTGTCGCGCCCACAGCGCGCGCCGCCCACTGGAGTCCTCGCATGTCATGGCACACACCTTTCCGCAGCGCCCCTCCCCCCACGCCGGATCATCGGTCGGCTGACAAGCAGGCTACGCCCTCCGGCGATCCGCAATCGGCGGCGCGGGCAGTTCCTGCCACAGTGCTGCGGGCGGCCCGCCCGGTCGATCCTGGTAGATCTGCGCAAGTTCGGGCCCGTACAGTCAGGCTGGGTCGCGCAGCCCTGGGCGCAGCAGCAACGATGCTGTGGAGCGCGGCCTTGCAGGCCCAGACACTGTCTCCGATCGAGATGGGCAAGCGCGAATACCAGTCCGCCTGTGCCAGTTGCCACGGGATCGATGGGCGCGGCGATGGCCCGATGCGACCCTTTCTGAGTCGCCCGCCTGCCGATCTCACGACCCTGGCCGCACGCCACGGTGGCAGCTTCCCCAAATCGCTGATTGCCGATCTGATCGATGGTCGCGGCGTGGAGGGGCCCGGGCCGCACGGCAGTCGCGACATGCCGATCTGGGGCCAGGTCTATCGCGAGGAGTCCGACTGGCGGCTGCGCGGCGTGCCCTTCCCCGCGGAATGGAGTGTGCGCGGGCGCATCCTGTCGCTGGTGGAGTATCTGGGCACGCTGCAGCGCTATTGAGCCCAAGCGCTTGAATGAAACCGGCTTGCGCAGCCGGTGGGTCGCCCTGGGCTAAGCTTGCGCGCCACGGTGCACCACGCACCGATCGACCAAGCAACACCGACAGGGAGACAAGACATGAAACTCGCGCAACGCGTGATCGTGATCACGGGCGCAGGCAGCGGCATTGGCCGTGCGCTCGCCAAACGCTTCGCTGCGGAACAGCCCGCAGGCCTGGTCCTGACCGATCTGCCTGGCCAGCAGGCAGGGCTGGATGCCGCATGCGCCGATGCGCTGTCAGTCATGCCAGACGTGCCGGTGCTGGTGCATGCCTGTGATGTGGGGGTCGAAGCCCAAGTGCAGGCGCTGGTCGAAGCGGCCCAGGCGCGGTTTGGTCGCATTGACGTGTTCTGCTCAAACGCTGGCCTGATTCGCGATGGCGATGAAAACACCCGCGATGGCGACTGGACGCTCAACTGGCAGGTCCATGTGATGGCCCATGTGTATGCAGCGCGTGCGGTTGTGCCGCAGATGCGCGCTCGCGGCGAGGGCTATCTGATGAACACAGCCTCGGCCGCGGGTCTGCTCACCTCACTGCCCTCGGCCAGCTATGCGGTCAGCAAACATGCTGCGATTGCGCTGGCCGAGTGGCTCGCGATCCAGCATGGCGATGCCGGAGTGCGCGTCTCGGTGCTGTGCCCGCAGGCCGTGGACACGCCGATGATTGCAGGCCGAGCAGGTTCGGCAGCCGCTCGCAACGACGGGGTGATCTCGGCAGACGATCTGGCCAGTGTGGTGGTCGAAGGGATGGACAAGGAGACCTTCCTCATCCTGCCGCACCCTCAGGTGCTGGAGTACCACCAGCGCAAAGCCGGCGATTACGACCGCTGGCTGGGTGGCATGCGACGCTTTGCCACCAAGGTCGGCGGCAAACCGAAGGTGGGCTGATCCGGGGATGGACTGAATCGGAATTGGGCTGAACGTCTGGGCTGAACACCTGAGCTGAGCACGAGGCGGGGGCGACCCGCCTGATACACCGCCTGGAAATCGCCGGTTCGAGGGCGCAGACGACCTGGCCGCTTTTTTTACCGAGGATCGGCGCCTTCAGTAGGCGCCGCCGCCGCGGCTTCGTCCGGCGCCTTGCTGTGCGCCGTGATGAACCCCGACATCCAGATGCCCAGCTCGTACAAAAGCAGCAGCGGGATGGCGAGCATGAATTGCGACAGGACATCAGGCGGCGTGAGTACCGCGGCAACCACGAATGCCCCGACGATGACATAGCGGCGCGCCTCACGCAGCTGCTGCGTGGTGACCATGCCGAGCTTGACCAGCAGCATCTCGACGACCGGCACCTCGAAGGTCAGGCCGAAGCCGAAGAAGATGGCCAGGGTGAAGTCCCAGTATTTCTGCAGATCCTGCAGGGTTTCAGCGCCGGTTTGCGCGGAAAACGAGATGAAGAACTTGTAGGCCGCCGGCAGCACGAAGAAATAGGCGAACGCAATGCCCACGCACAGGAAAAAGACGCTGGAGACGATCAGTGGCAGCGCAAAGCGCTTTTCGTGTTCATAGAGCCCGGGCGACACGAAGGCCCAGGCCTGATACAGCACCCAGGGTAACGCGGCCAACAGCGCCGTGAGAAACGCCACCTTGGTGAGCGTGAAAAAAGCTCCGGCCTGGTCGGTGAAAATCGGTTTGCTGCCGGCCGGCAGTGCCTGGTACAGCGGCTGCGACAGAAACTTCATGATGTCGCCGCTGAAGTAGAAGCACACGCCGAACAGAACCAGAACGACCAGCAATGACTTGATCATGCGGTCGCGCAATTCCACCAGGTGCGAGAGGAAGTTCTCGTCCTGGGCCGCCTCCTGGGCGGGTTTGTTGCGGTTGAACAGCTTCATGAGGGACGGTGCGGGTCAGCGGTGCAAAGGGCGACGCGGGCGCTTCAGACCGAGGTCTTTTTCGCGCTCGATGCGACGTTCCTTGATGCGGTCGCGGGTACGGCGAAGCGCGTAGATGCGGTCCCAGTCGGTCATGGGAGGCGGGGCGTTGCCCTCCAGCGCCTGCTGCACCTCATCGAACTGAGACTGGGTCGAGGAGACCGTGTCGTTCACGGCGGTCTGGATGTCGCGCGCGGCGTCGGTCACCTGATCCTTGATATTGCGCAGTTCGGAGAGCTCCATCTGCCGATTGATGTCGGACTTCACGTCGTCGACATAGCGGCGCAACTTGCCCATCCACTGGCCCACCTGACGCGAGACCTTGGGCAGTCGCTCGGGGCCGAGCACCACCAGTGCCACGACCGCCAGGACCACCATCTCGGAAAAGCCGATGTCGAACATGTGCTGGGAGCGAGGGCCTTGGAGGACAGGACAGGCGGGTCAGGAGAAACAGTGACGGAGCGCGGCGGGCAGGCGGTGCAGTCAAAAAGAAACGAGCGGCGCTGGGCCGCTCGCATCCGATGGCCTCTTGCGGCGCCCCGGAACACCAGGCGGCCGCAAGCCAGACGCGGCCTCAGGACTTGCGCTGGACCTCGACGTCGATGGTTTTCTTGGCGGCGTCTGCACCAGGGGCTTCCGCAGAACCCTCCTTGATGCCTTCCTTGAACCCCTTGACGGCGCCACCCAGGTCGGAACCCATGTTGCGCAGCTTCTTGGTGCCGAAGACCATCATGATGATCACCAGCACGATCAGCCAATGCCAAATGCTCAATGAACCCATGGCGATACTCCTTGGTCAGGCGCCCGGCCATCCCGGTTTGAGGGGTTCCGGACCGCCCAGAATGTGGATGTGGAGATGATACACCTCCTGCCGACCGATTCTGCCGGTGTTCACAATCGTGCGAAAACCGTCGGTCAGGCCCTCCTGTCGGGCCAGCTGACCAGCCATGCCTAGCATCTTGCCCAGGACAGCCTGATGGGAGCCGTCGGCGTCGTAGAGCGTTTCAATGTGCACTTTCGGGATGATCAGAAAGTGCACCGGCGCTGCCGGCCGAATGTCATGGAAGGCGAGGATGTCGTCGTCTTCATGGACCTTGCGGCTGGGGATTTCACCGCGCACGAGGCGGCAGAAAATACAGTCGTGACTCATGAACCCTCCTTCGGGGCAATGGCGGCCGGGGTCGCTGAGGCTGACTCAGGCGCCTTGGGGGCTGCAGCCGAAGGGGTCCGGCGCGCCTTCTCCTCCAGACCGGACAGACCTTCGCGGCGGGCCAGCTCGGCCAGCACATCGGCATGCGACAGCCCGTAGTGGGTCAGCATGACCAGCGTGTGGAACCACAGGTCGGCGGTTTCGGCCACGATATGGGCCCGGTCGCCATCCTTGGCCGCCATGATGGTCTCGGTGGCTTCCTCGCCGATTTTCTTGAGGATGGCGTCTTCGCCCTTGTGCAGCAAGCGGGCGACATAGGAGCGCTCGGGATCGCCGCCGCGGCGACTGGCCACGGTGTCGGCCACACGGCCCAGGATGTCATCGGAAGAATTGCTCATGCGCCGGGCTCAGGAATAGATCGCGGACGGGTCGCGAAGGACCGGGTCGACCGTGACCCACTGTCCGTCCTGCAGGCGGCTGTAAAAGCAGGAGTGCCGCCCGGTGTGACAGGCAATGCCCCCGGCTTGCTCGACCATCAGCACGATTGCGTCGCCGTCGCAGTCAAGTCGAATTTCCTGAACCGCCTGCGTGTGGCCGGACTCCTCGCCCTTGCGCCATAAACGCTGGCGTGAGCGGGACCAGTAGATGGCGCGCCCGGTGGCGGCGGTTTGCTCAAGGGCCTCGCGGTTCATCCAGGCGACCATGAGAACGCGCCCGCTAGATGCCTCCTGAGCCACCGCAGCCACGAGCCCTGCCGTGTCCCATTTGACCGCTTCGAGCCAGTCGGCGGCGCTCATTGCAGCCTCATGGCAATGCCCTGGTCGGCCAGGTGCTGCTTGGCCTGTCCTACGGTGAACTCGCCGAAGTGAAAGATGCTGGCGGCAAGCACCGCGTCGGCATGGCCCTGAGTGACGCCGTCGGCCAGATGCTGCAGCGTGCCGACCCCGCCCGAGGCGATGACCGGAATGCCCACTGCATCTGACACGGCGCGCGTGACGCCCAGATCGAAGCCCTCGCGGGTGCCGTCGCGATCCATGCTGGTGAGCAGGATTTCGCCCGCTCCCAGACGCTCGACCTCGCGGGCCCACTCGATGGCATCACGGCCGGTGGCATTTCGCCCGCCATGCGTGAAGACTTCCCAGCGGCCTGGCGCGACCTGCTTGGCATCGATGGCACACACAATGCACTGGGCACCGAAATAGGACGAGGCCTCGGCGATCAGCGCCGGGTTTTGCAGCCCTGCAGTATTGATGGAAACCTTGTCGGCGCCGGCATTGAGCAGTCGGCGCACATCGGCCACGCTGCGCACCCCACCGCCTACCGTCAGCGGAATGAAGACTTCGGCCGCCACCGCTTCAATGACATGCAGGATGATGTCACGCGCGTCACTGGAGGCGGTGATATCCAGAAACGTGAGCTCGTCGGCGCCTTCGCGGTCGTAGCGGCGGGCAATTTCGACCGGGTCGCCGGCATCGCGCAAACCCAGAAATTTCACGCCCTTGACGACCCGACCGGCGGTGACGTCCAGGCAGGGAATGATCCGCCGCGTGAGCATCAGGCCTCGCCGCCCAGGGCGTCGGCGCGGGCCTGCGCTTCGGAAAAGTCCAGCGTGCCTTCATAGATGGCACGCCCGACGATGGCTGCTTCGATGCCCTCGTGCTCGACTTCGCACAGGCGCTCAACATCCTGCAGGCTGGTGACGCCGCCCGAGGCAATGACCGGGACAGTGAGCCCCTGAGCCAGGCGCACCGTGGCCTCGATGTTCACCCCACCCAGCATGCCGTCACGGCCGATGTCGGTGTAGATGACCGCCTCGACGCCATAGCCTTCAAATTTGCGGCCTAGGTCGAGCACATCATGGCCGGTGAGCTTGCTCCAGCCGTCGGTGGCCACCTTGCCGTCGCGCGCATCGAGTCCGACGATGACCTGACCGGGGAACGCGCCACAGGCATCGTGCAGAAAGCCGGGGTTCTTGACCGCGGCTGTTCCGATGATCACGTAGGCGATGCCGCTGTCCAGGTACCGCTCAATGGTGTCGAGGTCGCGGATACCGCCGCCGATCTGCACCGGAATGCGCGAACCGACTTCATTGACGATGGCCTTGATCGCCGACTCATTGCGGGGCTTACCGGCGAACGCGCCGTTCAGGTCGACCAGGTGCAGGCGGCGTGCGCCCAGTTCGAGCCACTTGCGGGCCATGGCCGCCGGGTCGTCGGAAAACACGGTGGCGTCGTTCATGTCGCCCTGACGGAGGCGGACACAACGGCCATCCTTGAGGTCGATGGCGGGGATCAGCAGCATGGGGAGGAGGGGTGCAAGGGGCAGGCGTGGCGCCGTAGGCAGGACGGGTCCGAACTGAGTGCGGTTCGGGTCAGGGCTGCCAGTCGACGAAGTTGGCGTAGAGGCGCAGCCCGAGAGCCGCGCTTTTTTCCGGATGGAACTGGGTGGCAAAAATATTATCCCGCGCCACCGCGCAGGTAAAGCGCACACCATGCTCGGCACTGCCCACGGTGAGGGCGGTGTCAGCCGGTTGCGCATGGTAACTGTGGACGAAATAGAAGTAAGCGTCGTCGGGAATACCGGCCCACAAACGGTGCTGGCGATCCTGACGCACCCGGTTCCAGCCCATGTGCGGCACTTTCAGGCGGCTGCCATCAGAGGCCTTCAGGCCTGGTGCAAAGCGCACCACCCGCCCCGGCATGATGCCCAGGCCCGCGCAAGGCCCCTCTTCACTCATCTCGAAAAGCATCTGTTCGCCGATGCACACACCAAACAGCGGCTTGCTGCGCGCGGCTTCCAGTACCGCTTCGCGCAGGCCGGAGGCATCAAGGTGACGCATACAATCGGGCAATGCGCCCTGCCCGGGCAAAACAATGCGGTCGGCGCGGCGCAGGACATCGGGGTCGCCCGACACCGTCACGGTTGCGTGGGGCGCGACATGCTCCAGCGCCTTGGCGACCGAGCGCAGGTTGCCCATGCCGTAATCGACGACCAGGATCGTGGTCATGGCACTCGCCCGCGCACTCAGCCCTTGAGGCTGCCCTTGGTGGACGGAATATGGCCCGCCGCCCGGGGATCCGGCTCAAGCGCCATGCGAAACGCGCGCGCAAAGGCCTTGAAGATGGTCTCGCACTGATGGTGGGCGTTGTCGCCGCGCAGGTTGTCCACATGCAGCGTGAGCTGCGCATGGTTGACGAAGCCCTGGAAAAACTCGTGGGCCAGATCGACATCGAAGCCGCCGATCATGGCCCGCGTGAAGGTCACGTTCCAGACCAGTCCGGGGCGTCCGGAAAAATCGACCACCACCCGCGAGAGTGCTTCATCCAGCGGCACATAGGCGTGTCCGTAGCGGCGAATGCCGGACTTGTCGCCGATCGCCTGCGCCACGGCCTGGCCCAGCGTGATGCCGATATCTTCAACGGTGTGGTGCCCGTCGATGTGCAGATCGCCTTCGGCGTGAACGTCGAGATCGACCAGGCCATGGCGGGCGATCTGGTCGAGCATGTGGTCCAGAAAGGGCAGGCCGGTGGCGAGCGACTGACGCCCGGTGCCATCGAGGTTGATGCGCACCCGGATGCGGGTCTCGGCGGTATTGCGGCTGACTTCGGCGGTACGCATGGCGGCGGCAGTGACGGAATCGCTCATGTTAACGGCTTCCTGAGGGCGTGCCCGTTACGTGCTGCTCGGGCTGCGCGCGCATTTCAGCGCTGCGCGCATGCGCCTGAAGCCCCTCGCCATGCGCCAGCACCGAGGCAATGGCGCCGAGCGAACGCGCCCCCTGAGCGGACACTTCGATGATGCTCGAGCGCTTCTGAAAATCGTAAACCCCCAGCGGCGACGAAAACCGCGCCGTGCGCATGGTCGGCAGCACATGGTTGGGACCGGCGCAATAGTCGCCCAGCGACTCCGAGCTGTACGGCCCCAGGAACATGGCGCCGGCATGGCGGATGCGTTCGGCCCACTGCTGCGGATCGCGCGTGGAAATTTCCAGATGTTCGGGTGCAATGCGATCGGTGATGACGCAGGCTTCTTCCAGGCTGCGCACCTTGACCAGCGCGCCACGGCCCGCAAGCGAGGCGGCAATCACATCGCGCCGCGGCATGGCCGGCAACAACCGGTCGATGGAGGCCTGCACCGCATCGATGAAGGCGGCGTCGGGGCACAGCAGGATCGACTGGGCGAGTTCGTCGTGCTCGGCCTGCGAGAAAAGGTCCATGGCGATCCAGTCGGGATCGGTATGGCCATCGCAGATCACGAGAATTTCAGAGGGACCGGCAATCATGTCGATGCCCACCGTACCGAACACCCGCCGTTTGGCCTCGGCCACATAGGCATTGCCAGGGCCAACGATCTTGTCGACCGCAGGCACGGTTGCTGTGCCATAGGCCAGCGCCGCAACCGCCTGCGCCCCGCCGATCGTGAACACGCGATCAACGCCCGCGATGGCCGCCGCCGCCAGCACCATGGGATTGCGCACGCCATCGGGCGTGGGGCAGACCATGATCAGTTGCGGCACACCGGCCACCTTGGCCGGGATCGCGTTCATCAGCACAGAGGACGGGTACGCGGCCTTGCCGCCCGGCACATACAGGCCGACCCGTTCGATCGGACCCACCTTTTGACCCAGACGGGTGCCGTCGGGCTCGACATAGGACCAGGACTGCGCGCGCTGATGGGCGTGATAGGTGCGCACCCGATCGGCTGCAGCCTCCAGGGCCTGACGCTGCGCAGCCGGCAACGCTGACAAGGCGGCCTGCAGGGCAGCCTGGGGTAATTCGAGGGCGGCAGGGTCGTTGACCTGCACCCGATCGAAACGGCGCGTGTATTCGAGAACCGCTGCATCGCCCCGGGCGCGCACATCGGCAACGATGTCTGCCACGGCGCGCTCAATGGCGGCGTCTTGCGAGGCCTCCCAGGCGAGCACGGCCGACAGCTTCGCATCGAAGCCTGGCTCGGAGGAATCCAGGCGTCGCACGGCCGGAGCATGGCTGATGGCTGCCCCTGCAAGATCCGCTGTTTGCGCGGGCGCAGCGGCTGCCGACCCGGCGAGCGCCTCTGAAGCCGTGCGCGGGTTCATGACGTTGCTCCCGCCGCCGACACCGACTCAACGGTACGCTGCAGACTGGCCAGCAGTGGCGCAAGTTGGGCATGTCGCGTCTTGAGCGAGGCCTGGTTCACCACCAGGCGCGAGGAGATCGGCATGATTTCCTCAACCTCGACCAGATCGTTGGCCTTCAGGGTGCTGCCCGTGGACACGATGTCAACGATGGCATCGGCCAGTCCGACCAGCGGGGCCAGTTCCATCGAGCCATACAACTTGATGAGATCGACGTGCACGCCTTTGGCTGCAAAGTGATCGCGCGCCACGGTGACGTACTTGGTGGCCACGCGCAACCGGGCACCGCGCCGCACCGAGCGTGCGTAATCGAAACTTCGGGCGGTGGCCACGCACATGCGGCACTGGGCGATGCGCAGGTCGATCGGCTGATACAAGCCCTCACCGCCATGCTCGATCAGAACGTCCTTGCCCGCCACGCCGAGGTCGGCTGCGCCGTATTGCACATAGGTGGGCACATCGCTTGCGCGCACGATGATCAACTGCAGGTCAGGCGATCCGGTGGGCAAAATCAGCTTGCGTGAACGCAACACGGCCGGGTCGACATCAATGCCCGAGGCCGACAGCAGCGGCAGCGTTTCATCAAGAATGCGGCCCTTGGAGAGCGCGAGCGTGATCATGACTCGACCACCGTGCGTACCCGCTCGATGCTGGCCCCCACGCTGGCGAGCTTGCGCTCCATGCGCTCATAGCCGCGGTCCAGGTGGTAGATGCGATCGACCAGGGTGTCGCCCTGCGCGACCAGACCCGCGATCACCAGCCCGGCGGACGCGCGCAGGTCAGTGGCCATGACGATGGCGCCAGACAGCGCCGGCACACCGCGTACCACGGCCGTGTTGCCCTGCGCATCGATGTCGGCGCCCAGGCGGCTCATCTCCTGCACATGCATGAAACGGTTTTCAAAGATGGTTTCGGTGATGACGCTGGTGCCTTCGGCCACGCAATTGACCGCCATCAGTTGCGCCTGCATGTCGGTGGCGAGACCTGGATAGGGTGCTGTGCGCAGGTTGAACGCCTTCGGACGTCCGCTCATGGAGGCGCTGACCCAGTCAGCACCGGTTTCAATGCGCAGACCCGCCTCGCGCAGCTTGTCGAGCGTGGCGTCCAGGGTATCGGGCTGGCAGCCGGTCAGACGCAGTTCGCCGCCTGCAGCCGCCACTGCGCACAGGAAGGTGCCGGCTTCGATGCGATCGGACATGACCCGGTGCGAGCCGCCATGCAGCGCGCTGACACCCTCGATCACGATGCGATCGGTGCCCGCGCCGCGAATGCGGGCGCCCAGCGCAACGAGCGCCTGCGCCAGATCGACCACCTCGGGCTCGCGGGCCGCGTTCTCGATGACAGTCTCGCCCTCGGCCAGCACCGCAGCCATCATGAGATTTTCGGTGCCGGTGACCGTCACCATGTCGGTCACGATGCGCGCACCTCGCAGCCGCTTGGCCCGCGCCACCACATAGCCGTGCTCGATGTCGATCTCGGCGCCCAAGAGCTGCAGGCCCTTGATGTGCTGATCCACCGGTCGCTGCCCGATGGCACACCCGCCTGGCAGCGAGACGCGGGCCTCGCCGAAGCGAGCCACCAGTGGCCCCAGGACCAGGATCGAGGCGCGCATGGTCTTGACCAGATCGTAGGCGGCTTCCAGGTGCGTGACCGATGAGGCATCGAGCGTGACGCCGCCAGACTCGCGCACCGAGCGCACGCCCATGCGCTCAAGCAACTTGAGCGTGGTGTCGGTGTCCTGCAGTGCAGGCACGTTGTCGATGCGAAACGTGCCGGGCACAAGCAGGCTTGCGCAAAGAATAGGCAGGGCCGCATTCTTGGCGCCCGAAATGCGAACCTCGCCGTTGAGCCGGCGCCCGCCATGAATCAGCAGCTTGTCCATGGGCGTTGGCTCAGCGCGCGCCGCGCGCCGCCCACTCCTCGGGGGTGAGCGTGCTCATCGACAGAGCGTGGATTTCCTCGCGCATGCGATCGCCCAGCACGGCGTAGACCATCTGGTGGCGCTGGATGGGGCGCTTGCCCGCAAACTGCGCGCTGACGATCACGGCCTCGAAGTGCTGGCCATCGCCGCTCACGGCAAGGTGTTCACAGGGCAAGCCTGCGGCGATATACCGCTGGATATTTTCCGGGGTGGTCATGGGTACCGAGGAGTGCCGAGAGGGTCAGTGACGGATTCGCCATCCGGTATGCAGCATGCGCAAGGCAATCCCTCCCACCAGAACCAGCGTGGCTGACACGATCGCCAGGCTCAAGACGGGCGCAACGTCCGATTGCCCGAAAAACCCGTAGCGAAACCCGTCGACCATGTAGAAGAAGGGATTGAAATGCGAAACCGCCTGCCAGAACGGCGGCAGCGAATGCACGGAGTAGAAGACCCCGGCCAGAAAGGTGGCCGGCATGATGAGGAAGTTCTGGAACATGGCGACCTGATCAAACTTTTCCGACCAGATGCCTGCAATCAGCCCCATTGTACCGAGAATGGCACTGCCCAGGACGGCAAACACCAGGATCCAGCCGGGTGCGGCCAGCTGCGGCGGCGACAGCCAGGCGGTCACTGCAAAGACCCCCGCCCCCACCATCAGACCGCGCACCACGGCTGCCAGCACATAGGCCCCGAAGATCTCCAGCGTGGACAGCGGCGGCAACAGCACAAAGACCAGATTGCCGGTTACCTTGGATTGCACCAGCGATGACGATGCGTTGGCGAAGGCGTTTTGCAGGACCGACATCATGACCAGGCCTGGGATCAGGAACGCCACATAAGGCACCCCTGGGAAGACCTGGACATGCGAGGCCAGGGCCTGCGAAAACACCAGCAGATAGAGCATCGTGGTCAGGACCGGTGCTGCCACGGTCTGCACGGCCACCTTCCAGAAGCGCAGGATTTCCTTGCGCAGCAGCGTCAGAAAGCCGGTCATGAGGCTGATGCGCCGGACGCGTTAGGCGTGTTGGGCGTGTTCATGATCTTCACGAACACGTCTTCCAGGTCGGTGTGGGCCAGGTCCATTTCCTCGATGCGACACCCGGCTTCACGCAGACGCGCCAGCAGCGGCTCGAGTTGCTGCCAGTCATCCACCCGCAGCGCGATCCGCCCGTCAGGCTGGGCATCGCCGCTGACCAGCGCGGCCAGGGAATCGGGCAGGGGCGCGCCCGACAGACGCACCGACACCTGACCGCCTCCGAATCGGCCCACCAGATTAGCGGTACGGTCCAGCGCCACCACTTCGCCAGCCTTGAGCATGGCAATGCGCCCGCACAGCTCCTGCGCTTCCTCGAGGTAATGTGTGGTGAGCACAATGGTGTGGCCGTCGCGATGCAGCCGCTTGATGAAGTGCCACAGCGTCTGGCGCAACTCGACATCGACACCCGCCGTGGGCTCGTCCAGCACGATGACCGGGGGGCGGTGGACCAGCGCCTGGGCCACCAGCACGCGGCGCTTCATGCCGCCCGAGAGCGAGCGCATGTTGGCGTTGGCTTTGAAGGTGAGCTGCAGGTTCTCGAGGATCTCGTCGATCCAGTCGTCGTTGTGGCGCAGCCCGTAGTAGCCCGAGGTGAGGCGCAGGGTTTCACGCACCGTGAAGAACGGGTCGAAGACCAGCTCCTGGGGCACCACACCCAGCGCCTGGCGGGCCTGGCGGTAGTCGGTGACCACGTCGTGGCCCATGACCCGCACGCTGCCCGAAGTGGCGCGATTCAGGCCGGCCACCACTGAAATCAGCGAGGTCTTGCCAGCGCCGTTGGGTCCGAGCAAGCCGAAAAACTCGCCGGCCTCGATGCGCAGACTCACACCGCGCAGGGCCTCGAAGCTGCCGTAGCGCTTGCGGACCGAATCGATATCAATGGCGGCGGGCATGGGTCTCTTCAGGCATTCGGCCCGAAGAGCAGGGTCTCCACGCCGTACAAACCCGCCAGTTTACGCAAGTTGGGGGGCACGCCCTTGAACGCGGGGCCGTGCGGCGCCTCGCGGCGCAGTGCGATCAGTACGGCCACCGCCGTTGAGTCGAAGTGAGTAAGACCGGAGAGGTCGATTTCGGGACCGGCGCTGGCGGCCGCGCGGCGCGCCTGAGCCAGCGCCTCGTTGGCCTCATCGAAGGTGATGCGCGCAGGGAAAGCGGTGTCTGACAAACGGGGCCCGATGCTCAATTGGCCTTGGCCTGCGTGAACTTGCGATTGCGCTCGGCGAGCGCCTGGATGAGGCCATCCATGCCCCGCGCATTCAGCTCCTGCGAGAACTGACCGCGATACGCCTCGATCAGCCAAACGCCCATCACATTGAAGTCAAAAATCTTCCAGCCGCTGGTCGACTTCTCGACCCGGTAACTGATCTCGATCGGCTCGCCACGGTTGGAGACGATTTCGGAGCGCACCACATACTCGCCCTGCTCGCCCTGCCCACGCATGGGTTTGATGCGCAGCTGCTGGTCCTTCACCGAAGCCACCGCTCCGGCATAGGTCCTCACCAGCACAGTCCTGAACTCCGCCATCAGCTGGCGCTGCTGCTGCGGCGTGGCCTGGCGCCAGTGGCGCCCGGTCGCCAGGGCGGTCATACGCTCGAAATCGACATTCGGCATGACGGTTTCATCGACGAACTTGAGGATGCCCTGAACGTCGCCGGCCTTGAGCTGCGGGTCTTCCCGGATGCGATCGAGGATGCTGTTGCCAAGCAGCCGGATGAATTCATCCGGGGTGGCTGCGGCACCGGGGGCGGCGGACGTTGCCTGGCTCTGCGCCTGCGCGGCCCCGATACCTGCAGCCAGCGCCAGCCAGGCTGTCAGCAGCACAGAGAGCAGCGTGGTAAGGAAACGATTCATGTGCGTGTCCAGTCCCGAATCAGTCGTCGGAGGGCGGGTCACCATCGTAGATCAGGCTGCCACGTCGTTGCAGGTAACCATTTCGAATGAGCAGGTACGGATCGAAAGCCTCATCCAGAAACTGCTGCGCGGGCAGGGCACGAACGCGTTGTTGCAGAAATTCAAGGGAGGCCAGGCTGTATCGCACTTGCGTGTTCTTGAAGCGTGCCAGCAGTGCGCCGAACACATCCACCGCGAATCCGACGGTATCGCGCACGGTGGACGGCCCGAACAGGGGCAGCATGACGTACGGACCGGGCGGCATGCCCCAGACACCCAGGGTCTGGCCGAAGTCCTCCCGGTGCTTCTCCAGACCCAGCTCAGTGGCCGGATCGGCAATGCCCAGCACCCCGACCGTTGTGTTGACTGCGAACCGCGCCAGGTCGGAGGCTGCATCGAGGGGCTTGCCCTGCAGCAGGCTGTTGGCCGCGATGTAGGGGTCCAGAAGGTTGGACATCATGTTGCGCAGACCCGTCTGCACCGGCTGCGGCACATGACGCTCATAGGCGCGAGCGACCGGCAGCACGAGCGCCTCATCCAGCGCCATGTTGACCGCGAAGATCTGCCGGTTGATCCGCTCGAACGGGTCACGCGGATCGGGGGTGTCATCGGCATCGCGCGCGGCGTCCGAATCGGCTGCGAGCGCTGGCGCCGGCGTAGCACGGTCCTCGGAAGCCGGGGAAGCCGCGGAAGCCGGTGCGGCTGGTGCCACGGGTGCGGCATCGGGTGCAGGGCGAGCCGGATCCCCCGCCTGTGCGGTGACGATCGCTATCGAATCGGCCGTGTCGGACGCTGAAAGCTCCGGGGCCGACGCAATGGATCCGATGGACGTCTCAGCACTGGACGAAACCACCGCGGCTGGCGTCACCTCGGTCGAGTCCGCAACGGACGTGGTCAGCTCGACGGGCGGCTCGATCGTTGGCGCTGCAAGGCTAGCCGAGGCCGCAAACGCCTGAGCACTGAGCGCCACTGCAAGCACACCGACGGCGACGCGCCCCCACTTGAGGGTCCATCGCAACCACAGCTGATCAGGTCCGAGCCTCACGACGGGTGTCAAGGTTTCGATCCCTCCGATGCCTTGTCGCCGCTTTCAGCCGCCTTGTTGAACAGAAACTGGCTGATCAGATTTTCAAGCACGACCGCCGACTGGGTCATGCGGATGGTTTCCCCCGCGCCGACCATCTTTTCATCGCCGCCAGCCTCCAGGCCGATGTACTGCTCGCCCAGCAAGCCTGAGGTGAGGATCTTGGCTGAAGAATCCTTGGGAAAGCGGTAGCGCTCATCAAGCGACAGGATCACGAGCGCCTGATAGGACTTATCGTCGAAACTAATGGATGTCACCCGTCCCACCACCACACCCGCACTTTTCACGGGCGCACGCACCTTCAGTCCGCCGATGTTGTCAAAGCGTGCCCGTGCCTCATAGGTGGCGCCCCCGCCCCAGACGCTGCCCAGGTTGGCCGCCTTGAGCGCCAGAAACAGCAGCGCGGCCAGCCCCAGCAGCACGAAGCCGCCCACCATCACATCGATCGATCGTCGCGAGTTCATTGTTGAAGCGTCCAGGAAAGCATGCGGTGAGGTCCGGTCAGGAGGTGCCGAACATCAGCGCGGTGAGGATGAAATCGAAGCCCAGCACCGCCAGGGAGGACACCACGACCGTGGTCGTCGTGGCGCCCGACACCCCTTCGGGCGTGGGCTTGGACTCGTGGCCGACATACAGTGCAATGAAGGCACAGATGAGGCCGAACACCGCGCTCTTGATCACGCCGTTGGCCACATCCTTCCAGACATCGACTCCTGATTGCATCTGCGACCAGAAGGCCCCCGCGTCAACGCCGATCAGCAGCACACCCACTCCCCATCCGCCCAGAATGCCGACCGCAGAAAAGATGGCAGCCAGCAGCGGCATGACCAGCAAGGCCGCGCAAAAACGCGGAGCAAGGATACGCGCCACCGGGTCGACCGCCATCATTTCCATCGCGGCCAGCTGTTCGCCGGCCTTCATGAGACCGATCTCTGCCGTGAGCGAGGTGCCTGCGCGCCCGGCAAAGAGCAGCGCCGACACCACCGGCCCCAGTTCACGCACCAGAGAGAGTGCCACCAGCAAGCCCAGAGCCTCGGCCGATCCGTAGCGCTGCAAGGTGTAGTAGCCCTGTAGCCCGAGTACGAAGCCCACGAAAAGACCCGAGACCGCGATGATCGACAAGGACCGATTGCCGATGATGTGGATTTGCTCCAGCACCAGCCCGGGGCGCAGCAGCGCAGCCGGTAGTGCGGCGCACAGTCTGACGAAAAAGCGCGCAGCATGGCCCAGTTGCGCCACGACTGCGATGACGCGGGCGCCCAGGGCTTCCAGCAATGCCGTCATGGGTCCAGCCCCAGGTCAGCGGCCATGGGTGGTGCCGGTTGGTGAAACCGCACCGGGCCATCCTTGGCACCACTGAAAAATTGAGTCACAAAGGGATCGCCGGCGGACCGCAATGCATCCGGCGTGCCACTGGCCATGATGCGCCCCTCGGCCAGCAGGTAAATCCGATCGGCAATGGCCAGGGTCTCGGGGACATCATGGGTCACCACGATGCTCGTGGCACCCAGAGCATCGTTCAGTGCGCGGATCAGATGCGCGATCGTGCCGCGTGAAATAGGATCCAGCCCCGCAAACGGCTCGTCGTAGATCAGCAAGGGCGGATCCAGGGCAGTGGCCCGTGCAAGCGCCACCCGACGCGCCATCCCACCCGAAATCTGCGCCGGCGTCTGAGCCGCTGCGCCGCGCAGGCCCACCGCATCCAGTTTCATGAGGACCAGATCGCGGATCATGGTCGGCGACAGGCGGGTGTGTTCACGCAACGGAAACGCGACGTTATCGAAGACTGACAGGTCGGTAAACAGCGCGCCATGCTGAAAGAGCATGCCCATGCGACGCCGGATGCGATACAGACCTGCGCGATCCAGTGCCGCGACCTCCTCGCCATCGAACTGCACGCGCCCCGAATCGGGGCGCAGCTGTCCGCCCAGCAAACGCAGCACCGTGGTCTTGCCCGAACCCGAGCCACCCATGAGCGCCACCACCTCGCCACGATGCGCATGCAGACTCAAGTCGCGCAGCAACTTGCGGCCGTTGTAGCCGAAGTCGAGCGACTCGATCGAGAGGAAGGGGGTCGGGGATAGGGGCACGATGCGAGCGTTGAGGCGAGGCGATGCAGTGCGCACCGAAACCGCGCAGCAGTGTATCAAGGTCGAGGATCAGTGATTTCTGATGGACCCGGCGTCGTTGAGGCCACGCACTGATCAGGCGCGACGACGGACCAGCCGATCCTCCGCCGCATGGACCTGCTCCACCGTCCCCACCAGTACCAGCGTATCGCCGGCCTGCAGGCGCAGATCGGATGGCCACTGCAGGCGCCTGCGGCCATCCTGCACCAGAGCGCTGATGTCGCACCCCTCGAGCGGAAGACTAGAGAGCTCCCGGCCCACGGCCGCAGACCCCGGGGGAATGGTCACGGCATGCAACCTGCGGTGATCCGCCTCGATGGTTTCGACCTCATGGTCATCAGCCCCGTGAAAATAGCTGCGCAGCAGGCTGTAGCGGTCTTCGCGGATCGAACGGATGCGGCGCAACACCCGCGCCAGCGGCGCGCCTGCGAGTGCCAGCGCATGGGACGCCAGCATCAGGCTACCCTCGACCACCTCGGGCACCACTTCCGTCGCGCCGGCCTGACGCAGCCGCTCGAGCTCGGCATCGGTCGCTGTGCGCACCACCACTGGCAACTGTGGCGCCAGCTCGCGCACGACCTTGAGCAGACGCACCGTGGTGGGCGTGTCGTCGTAGGTCACCACCAGGACGGACGCCCGGTGCAAGCCGGCAGCCAGCAAGGTCTCACGGCGCGTGGCATCGCCCAGTACGACCGATTCGCCGGCGGTGGCCGCTTCGCGCACCCGGTCGGCGTCCAGGTCGAGGGCGACGAAAGGCACCGACTCGGCCTCCAGCACGTGGGCCAGACTCTGGCCGCTGCGCCCATAGCCGCAGATGATGATGTGCTTGTCACGCGACAGGCTGCGCGCGGCAATGGTCTGCAGCTGCAGCGATCGCATCAGCCATTCCTGACCCGATGCGCGCAGCGCCAGCCAGTCGGCGCGCGCGATCAGCCAGGGGCTGGCCAGCATGGAGATCAGCATCGCCGCCATGATCGGTTGCAGCAGGTCCCGGTCAATGAGCCTTGAATCACCTGCCAGTGTGAGCAAAATGAAGGCAAACTCGCCGCCTTGCGTCAGCCAGACCGCCGTGCGAATGGCCGTAGGCGCCGGGTCGCGCATGATCCAGCACACCGCCGCCACGATCCCGAATTTGATGAGTACCGGCACCAGCGTGAGTGCCAACACCGTGGGCCAGGCATCAAGCACCACGGCCAGGTCCAGGCGCATGCCGATCGTGATGAAAAAGATGCCAAGCAGGATGTCGCGAAACGGCTTGATGTCTTCTTCAACCTGATAGCGATATTCGGTCTCGGAGATCAGCATGCCAGCGACAAAGGCGCCCAGTTCCATCGACAGGCCGGCACGCTTGGTGAGCCAGGCGAGCAGCAGCGCCACCAGCAGAATGTTGAGCGTGAACAGTTCATGCGAGCGCTGACGCGCCACCTGCATGAACCAGCCCTGCATCAGCGTCGGGCCGAAGCGCAGCAGCACCACGAGCAGCACGGCCGCCTTGGCGAGCGCCCAACCGATCGAGATCACCCAGTGCTCATCGCCGCCGCCAAGCGCCGGAATCACAATGAGCAAAGGGATGAGCGCGAGGTCCTGAAAGAGCAGCACCGCGAACACCCGCCGGCCGTGCTCGGTTTCCAGCTCATGGCGCTCGCTCAGCAGCTTGCTGACCAATGCCGTCGAAGACATGGCCAGCGCACTGCCCAGAGCCAACCCGCCTCGCCAGTCGAGCCCTGCGGGCGCGAGCCCCGACAGCCAGGCCGTGGGCATCAGAACCACCGCTGCCATGACCGCCAGAATGGTGAGCACCACCTGCGCCGAGCCGTGTCCGAACACGAAGCGGCGCATGGCCCGCAGTTTGGTGAGATTGAACTCCAGCCCGAGCGTGAACATCAGGAACACCACGCCCAGTTCAGCGAGCGTGTGCATGGCCGCGCCATCGCCAGAAACCACCGAGGCGAACGGCCCGAGCACCACTCCAACCAGCAGATAGGCCACCAGCGGGGGCATGCCGAGACGGCGCAGCAGCAGCACCGACACGATGCTGGCCGCAAGCAGCAGCAGGGTGACTTCAAGGGCCGAAAGCATGAGGGGCGGTGTCCTGGGGGCGGGCAGGCAGCGTCGGGGGCGGCGCTATACTCATCTGATGCCCGAGCCGATTGTAGCCACCCCCCTCGAGGCCGAACGCCTGATTGCCCGGGCGCGTGAGGTCTTGCGCATCGAGGCCGATGCGGTTGAAGCCCTCATCGGACGCGTCGGCGCGGACTTTGCCCACGCCTGCCAGCTGATCCTGGCCTGCCGCGGCCGGGTGGTGGTGAGCGGCATGGGGAAGTCGGGGCATGTCGCCCGCAAACTGGCCGCCACGCTGGCGTCCACCGGCACACCCGCCTTTTTCGTGCACCCCGCCGAGGCCAGCCATGGCGACCTGGGCATGGTGACCCGCGACGACGTTTTCATTGCTCTGTCCAATTCCGGGCGCACAGACGAGCTGCTCGCCATCCTGACCCCGGTCAAGCGGCAAGGCGCCAAGCTGATCGCAATGACCGGCGACCCCGAGTCCCCGCTGGCCCGTCAAGCGGACGCGCATCTCGATGCCCGGGTCGACAAGGAAGCCTGCCCTCTCAACCTGGCGCCCACCGCCAGTACCACGGCCGCACTGGCGCTGGGCGATGCGCTGGCGGTGGCCCTGCTCGATGCCCGCGGCTTCGGGGCCGATGACTTTGCGCGCTCGCATCCCGGCGGCTCGCTCGGACGCAAGCTGCTCACCCATGTGGCCGACGTGATGCGCACCGGCGAAGCCGTGCCCACGGTGCCGCTGGGCTCAAGCCTGACCGCAGCGATTCTGGAGGTGACCCGCAAGCGCATGGGCATGACCGCGGTGGTCTCGCCCGAAGGCAGGCTGGCTGGCGTCTTCACCGACGGCGATCTGCGTCGGCTGCTCGAGCGCACCACCGATTTGCGCAGCCTGACCGTGGACGAGGTGATGACACGCGAGGCCGCGACCATCGGCCCGCAGGATCTGGCCGTCGAGGCGGTCCGGCGCATGGAGGAACGGCGCATCAACCAGCTGCCGGTTATCGATGCCCACGCCCAGGTGGTCGGCGCCCTGCATATTCACGACCTGCTGCTGGCGCGCGTGGTATGAGCGCGCCTGCTTCAGATCCTCAGGCTGACGCGGCCCTGGCGCGCGCCGCCGCAGTGCGCCTGATGGCCTTCGATGTGGACGGCACACTGACCGATGGCGGCATTCATATCAGCGCCCAGGGCGAAGCCCACAAGCGATTCTCGGTGCGCGATGGCCTCGGCCTGGTGCTCCTGCGCGACAACGGTATCCGGGTGGCGATCGTCACTGGCCGCAGCTCGGCGATCGTCGAGCAACGGGCCCGCGAACTGGGTATCGAGGAGGTGATCCAGGGCGTAGCAGACAAATCGCAGGTGATGCGCGGCCTGGCCGAGCGACACCGGTTGCAGCTCGACCAATGCGGTTTCATGGGCGACGACTGGCCCGACCTGCCTGCGATGCGCGTGGTGGGTTTCGCTGCCGCTGTACAGGATGCCGCGCCTGCCGTGCGAGAGGCCGCCCACTGGTGCGCCCATGCGGCGGGCGGGCACGGTGCAGCCCGCGAACTGGCGGAATACATCCTGCACGCACAGGGCCGCATGGATGCCGCGCTGGGCCGTTTCGACGGTCGGCGCGCCTGAGCACAGCCCATGAACCAGCGCCTGCGTGACCGGCTGGCCGCCGCGGTGTCGGTGGCACTGCTGGCAGCCCTGAGCCTGTTTACCCTGTACCTGGCCCAGCGCGCCGCGCGTGATCGGGAGCGCCCTGCGGCGGCGGCACCGGCGGCCGGCGAACCGGACTATTTCGTCGATCGGATGGCGCTCCTCACCATGAACGATGCCGGCGCGCCGGCGTATCGGCTGCAAGCCAGCAGCCTTACTCACTTTCCGGCTGACGATATGGCCCAGTTCGAAGCACCGGTGATGGTGAGCCTGGACCCCGCCCGGCCACGGGTCACCGTGACCGCCGACCGCGGCCGATTGCTCAATCAGGCGTCCCGTCGCGAGCATGAAGTCCAGTTGTCGGGGCACGTGAACGTGGTGCGGGAAGCCCGCAAGGATTCCGCCGAGCTGGTGGCGGTCACGGACTTTGCAGTCGTGCTGCCGAGCGCCGATGTCGTGCGCACCGACCGGCCGATCACCATCACCCATGGCCCCCATCGGCTTGAGGCGGTGGGAATGGAGCTCGATAACAAGGCCCGGCGACTGCGGTTAGACTCGAAAGTCAGGGCCACGCTTGAGCCGCCCTCGCGCTGACGCCGTCCATACCGATCCACACCACCCTCATCCGCAGCCTTTTCGCATCCTGCCACCCGCATGCAGCGCCTTGCCCCACCAATCGCCCTTGTGAGCCGGCCACTAGCAGTCCTGTGCGCGACGCTGGTCGGCCTGCTGGCCACCGGCACCGCACTGGGCGAGCGGGCGGATCGCTTCAAGCCCACCCAGGTCGAAGCCGACCGCATGGATTACGACGACGTCAAGCAAGTCAATGTGTTCACCGGGTCGGTGGTGCTCAGCCGCGGCACCATGCTCATCAGGGGCGATCGCATGGTCGTCTCTCAAGACCCCGAGGGCTATCAGTACGGCACCACAACCGGTCGGCTGGCCAGCTTCAGGCAAAAACGCGACGGGGTCGACGAGTGGATCGAAGGCTACGGCGAAGAGATCTACTACGACGGCAAGACCGAAGTGGTCACTTTGCGCCGCAAAGCCAAGGTGCGGCGCCTGGAAGGCACGCGGGTTATGGATGAAATCGATGGCCCGCTGATCGTGTACGACAGTCGGACCGAGCAATTCAATGTGCAGGGCGGCCAGGCGTCGGGCCCGACGGCCAGCGGCAACAGTCGGGTGAAGGTGGTGATTCAGCCCAGGCTCACCGACCCGTCCGAACCCTTGCCTGCCAGCGGCGCGCCTGGCGGAGCCACCACCACCCCCGCGCCCGGCACCCGACGCCCGCCGGCGCGCTGAGTCAACCCGCATCATGAGCCGGCTGAGTGCGCAACATCTGATGAAGGCCTACCACGGCCGTCAGGTGGTCAAGGATGTGTCCATCGACGTCCAAAGCGGCGAGGTCGTGGGTCTGTTAGGGCGCAATGGCGCGGGCAAGACCACCTGCTTCTACATGATCGCGGGGCTCGTACCCACCGACGGCGGCCAGATCGAACTCGACGGCCACTCGATCAACCGGCTGCCGATTCACCGGCGCGCACGCCTGGGCCTGTCCTATCTGCCGCAGGAAGCTTCAGTCTTTCGCAAGCTCACGGTCGAGGAAAATGTCCTCGCGGTGCTCGAGCTTCAGGTCGATGATGCGGGCAAGACGCTGGGGCGCGCCGAGCTGCAACACCGCCTGAACACGCTGCTCGACGAACTGCAGATCGATCACCTGCGTTCCAACACCGCGCAATCGCTGTCGGGGGGCGAACGTCGACGCGTCGAGATCGCCCGGGCACTGGCCACATCGCCGCGTTTCGTGCTGCTCGATGAGCCCTTCGCCGGGGTCGATCCGATTGCAGTCATCGAAATCCAGCGGATCGTCCGGTTCCTGAAAGACCGTCAGATCGGGGTCCTGATTACAGATCACAACGTTCGTGAAACTCTGGGCATTTGTGATCGGGCATACATCATCAACGATGGTATTGTTCTTGCTTCCGGATCGCCCGGATCAGTGGTCACGGACGAACGGGTACGCAAGGCCTATCTGGGCGAGGAATTCAAGATGTAGCCGGCCTCGGGGCCGTCTGCGACGGCGCTGATGAAACCATCCCTACAACTACGGCAATCTCAGCAGCTCGCGCTCACCCCGCAGCTGCAGCAGTCGATCCGCCTGTTGCAGCTTTCCACTCTGGAGCTCAATCAGGAGCTCGAACAGATCCTCGCCGAAAACCCGCTGCTTGAGCGGTTGGACGACCCGTTCTCCGACAGCGTGCGCATTGCGCCCAACGGCTCCATCGACTCCAGCTCTTCCGTCGGCAGCGCTGACACCGCCGGCGACGCTTCCGCCGGCAGCACCTCCAGTCAGGCCGATGGGCCGCAACAGGCCGAAGGGGGCAGCGATTCCTATGATGAGGGCGGCTCGGACTACGGCTCAGATGGCGACCGCAGCACTCTGGACTGGGGCGGTGAAGCCCGCGGCCCGGGCACCGAAGGCGACGACGACGAGCGCGACTACCCGCAACTGGCCGGCACCACCGAAAGCCTGTCCGAGCACCTGCAAAGCCAGCTGGCCGGCACCGGATGCTCGGTGCGCGACCGTGCGCTGGTCACGCTGCTGATCGAAGAGCTCGACCCGGACGGCTATCTGCGCACGCCGATTGAAGAGATCCTGAAGTCGCTGCCCGCCGAACTGGAACTCGAACCCGAAGAGCTCAGCGCAGCGCTCAAGCTCCTGCAGAGCTTCGACCCGGCGGGCGTTGGCGCGCGCTCCGTGTCGGAATGCCTGCTGCTGCAACTGGCCGCCATCCCGGTCGACCAGCGCCCCGAAAAGCAGATCTTCCGGTTGGCGGCGCTCATCTCGCGCGACCACCTCGACCTGCTCGCCGCCCGTGATTTCGTGCGACTCAAACGGCTGTTGCGCTGCGACGATGACGCATTACGCAAGGCCCAGCAGGTCATCCAGTCGCTCAGTCCCCGGCCCGGCAGTGCCTTTTCCGGCGAGGCTGCAGCCATTGTGGTCCCCGATGTCATCATCCGGCGCAGCCGCGACGGCTGGCAGGCTGTGCTCAACCCCGATGTCATGCCGAAGCTGCGGATCAACGATGTCTACGCGCAGGTCCTCAAACGCAACCGGTCGGCCGCCGGTGGCAATTTGTCGGCACAGTTGCAGGAGGCCCGTTGGCTGGTGAAGAATGTCCAACAGCGATTCGAAACCATCCAGCGGGTGGCTCAGGCGGTCACCGACCGTCAGAAGGCCTTCTTCACCCATGGGGCCGTGGCCATGCGCCCGCTGGTGCTGCGCGAAATCGCTGAGGAACTGGGCTTGCACGAATCCACGATCTCGCGTGTGACCACCCAGAAGTTCATGATGACGCCGTTTGGTACCTTCGAGATCAAGTACTTTTTCGGCAGCCACGTGGCTACCGATACCGGAGGCACGGCATCGAGCACTGCGATCCGTGCCGTGATCAAGCAGCTCATTTCTGAGGAGAACCGCCAAGACCCCTTATCCGACAGCAGGATCGCCGAACTGCTCGGCGAGCAGGGCATCGTGGTTGCAAGACGCACCGTGGCCAAATACCGCGAGGCGCTTCAGATTGCACCGGTCGCACAGCGCAGGGCGCTCTAGACGGTTCGATCGCAATCACAGGGCACGCCCTGTTAGCCGCCCTTGCAACGTTTTTCGCTCCAGGAGCTCCGCATGAATCTGACCATCACCGGGCATCACCTCGAGGTCACCCCCGCATTGCGCGACTACATCACGGCGAAGCTCGAACGCATCCGAAGGCACTTTGACCAGGTGGTCGATACCAGTGTCTATCTGTCGGTGGAAAAGCTGCAGCAGCGTGCCGAAATCAATCTGCATGTGCGCGGCAAGGATCTGTTTGCCGAGTCGGTCCATCAGGACCTCTACGCGGCCATCGACACCCTGATCGACAAGCTTGACCGGCAGGTCCTCAAGTACAAGGAAATGCGCCAGGTCCGGCCCAACGAGACCGTGAAGCACCAGGCTGCCGCCTGATCAGGGCCTGAGCACCACCCGCGCCGCGCCATCATCACCCTGGCTGCGGCCAGGCCAGACATCCGATGGCGCGGCGCAACAATGGTTCACAGTCATGGAGGGCACGCGCTGCGGTTCGTGTCTATAATCCGCGTAGAGCATTGCCCGGCTGCATCGCGCACATGCTTTCGCATTGCAACAACCCGCCCCCGGCGTTGAACCGATGAACCGAATCGCACCGCTGCTGCCGGCCCGTAACGTTGTGCTCAATGTGCAGGCGACCAGCAAGAAGCGGGTCTTCGAGCAGGCTGCCCTGCTGTTCGAAAACGAGAACGGCATCGAGCGTGGCAAAGTCTTCGACTCCCTCTTTGCCCGCGAGCGTCTTGGCTCCACCGGCCTCGGCCAGGGCGTCGCCATCCCACATGGCCGTATCAAGGGCCTGAAGGACGCGATCGCAGCGGTTTTGAGCGTCGATCCGGGCATCCCCTTCGATGCACCCGATGGCCAGGCAGTTCGCTTGCTGGTCTTCTTGCTCGTCCCGGAAAACGCCAACGAGCAGCACCTGGAAATTCTCTCCGAACTCGCCGAACTGCTCTCGGATGCCTCGCTGCGCGCCACCCTGATGCAAGCGAAGGACGCGGCTGAGGTGCATCACCTGCTGGCCGACTGGGAACCCTACCGCCCGGCTGCCTGAGCGCACGACTCATCCGTTCGGGCCGGTGTAGAGTGGTGACGATGCACAGCCCATCGCCTCCTGACGCGTTCTCTGCCGCACATCGATCGCACGAACCTGATGCGTCCGACACACCGGTTCTCAGCGTCTCGGATCTGGTGGAGCACTCCGCCGAAGTCATCGGCCTGCACTGGGTCTGCGGCGCCTCGCAGGGGCATCGCGCAGCAGGCATCCGTGCGCCCGACCCGGTCGACCAGGTCGGCTACCTCAACCTGATTCATCCGCATCGCATCCAGGTGATTGGCTTCGCCGAGGTGGCCTACTTCGAGCGACTGAGCCACACACGACGCGAGCACGTCCTGGAGGAGATCCGCCATGCTCAGCCGCCCGCGCTGGTGCTGGCCGAAGGCGTGCAGGCACCCGAGGCGCTGCTTGCCGCCTGTATTCAGCATGAACAGCCCCTGCTTGCCTGCGACCTGCCCAGTCCGCGGGTCATCGAGTTGCTGCGCAGTCAGCTCGGCAAGGCCATGGCGATCAGCTGCACGATGCATGGGGTGCTGATGGACGTGCTGGGAATCGGCGTGCTGATTTCCGGTGAGTCGGGGCTGGGCAAGAGCGAACTGGGCCTGGAGCTGATCAGCCGTGGTCATGGGCTGGTCGCTGACGACGTGGTTGAACTGCGCCGGGTGGCCCACAGCACCATCGAGGGCCGCTGCCCGCCGCTCTTGCAGGGTTTGCTTGAAGTGCGCGGTCTGGGTCTGCTCGACATCAAAACCGTATTCGGCGAAACCGCGGTGCGCCGCAAAATGCGCCTGAAGCTCATCGTGCACCTGGTCAGACGCAGCACCCACGAAGACGAATACGAACGCCTGCCACTCGAGGACATGACGCAGGAAGTGCTCGGAATGGCCATCCGCAAGGTGGTCATTCCGGTGGCGGCCGGACGCAATCTTGCCGTGCTGGCTGAGGCCGCCGTTCGCAACACCATCTTGCAGTTGCGCGGCATCGACACGATGCGCGAATTCGTCGCCCGTCAGCAGCAGGCCATCGACGACGCGACACCCTGAGACTCGGACCCATGGACATCATCCTCGTCACCGGCATTTCCGGTTCCGGCAAATCCATCGCAGTCAATGTGCTGGAGGACGACGGCTTTTACTGCATCGACAATCTGCCGGCACCGTTCCTGTTCGATGTGATCGGTTCACTGGGCGAGGCCGGCCATCGGCGCGTCGCGGTCTCGATCGACGTGCGTACCGGCGATTCGGTCGGCGGTCTGCGCGACGTGATTCAGCGCCTGACACAGGCCAGTCATCAGGTGAAAGTGCTCTTTCTGAACGCGCGCACCGACATCCTCGTGCAGCGCTTCTCTGAAACCCGCCGCAGGCACCCGCTCACCCTGCAGCCCGCTGGCTCACAGGAAGCACCGCCAACGCTCATGGAATCCATCGACCGCGAACGCGACATGATGAGCGTGGTCGAAGACCTGGGTCTGTCGATCGACACCAGCGACCTGCATCCCAATGTGCTGCGCCAGTGGGTGCGCGATGTGGTCGGGCTGCAGCGCTCGGGCATCGGCCTGCTGTTCGAGTCCTTCGCCTTCAAGCACGGCGTACCGCTCGATGCCGACCTGGTCTTCGATGTGCGCTGTCTGCCCAATCCCTACTACACGCCAGCACTGCGCGCCCTGACCGGGCTGGATGCACCGGTCGCACAGTTCCTCGCCGAAGTGCCGGCGGTCGAGCGCATGATCGAGCACATCTCCCACTTCCTGCAGAGCTGGTTGCCGGCCTATGTGCAGGAGAACCGCAGCTATCTTACGGTCGCGGTCGGTTGCACCGGCGGGCAGCACCGATCGGTCTATGTGGTCGAGCAGTTATCCAAGCGGTTTCGCGACACCGAGCGCGTGCTGGTCCGGCACCGCGGGCTGGCGCACCGCACGCTGGTTGGCTAAGCCGGAGGCACGACCTTGTCTGACCCCTCACCGATTGCAGCAGACACGCTGCAGGCGCTGCCGATCTTTCCGCTGTCCACCGTCCTGTTCCCGGACGGCATCCTGCCCTTGCGCATTTTCGAAGCGCGCTATGTCGACATGGTGCGCGCCTGCATGCGGCACAACACGCCGTTCGGCGTGTGTCGTCTGGTGAAGGGTTCCGAGGTCGGCACACCAGCCGAACATGAATCCATCGGCTGTCTGGCGCACATCAAAGACTGGGACATGCAGCCAGGCGGTCTGCTGCATGTGCGGGCCCAAGGCGGGCGGCGGTTTCACATCACCGCGCGCCGCGTGGCGCCCGATGGCCTGATTCTGGCCGATACCCAACTGATCGGCGCGGATCCGCACGTGCCCGTGCCGCCCGAGCATGCAGCCTGCGCGGACCTGATCCGACGCATCGTCGACACGCTGCGCCGCGATGGTCCTGAAGCCGATCAGGGACTGATCGCCGAGCCCTGCGCCTTCGAATCCGCCGCCTGGGTTGCCAATCGGCTGGGCGAATTTCTGCCGATTGCCGCGCCGGCTAAACACCAGCTGATGGCGCTGGATGATCCGCTTGCCCGGCTCGCCATCGTGCATCGCTGGCTGCAGCAGAACAAGGTCATCTGAGGCGCCCAGGCAGCCCATCCAACTGCACCGCGAACTGTCCAAGCAAGGTTTTTACAGGCTGAGGCAACGGGGCCTGAGGGGCATCGCTCAGTGCGAGCCACTCATGCCCTGCGACCGGCGTGCGACAAGCCTTGGGCAGATCCATTCTCCAGGCATCGGCCAACAGCCTGAAATGGGTGAAGACATGCCGCACCGGGGCAAGCCGTACCGGCGTCGGGCCGCTGATCCGGTAGCGTGCGGCCACCGTGTCGGCCACCTGCTCTGCTGTGATGGGCGCCATCGCTGCGACCTGCGGCACGCGCAATTCGGGCAGGCTCCACAAACCGCCCCACAGGCCCGAGGGCGCTCTGCGCTCAAGAAGCACCGCATTGTCAGCCACCAGCACCGCCCACACCGCCTCGCGCTGTTCGATCCTGCGTGCCGGTCGGGGTGTGGGCAGCAGCGCCACACGCTGGGTGCGATGCGCCTCGCATTGTGCGGACAGCGGGCAGCGTGCGCAGGCCGGGCGTGAGCGGGTACACACCGTGGCCCCCAGGTCCATCAGGCCTTGCGTGTAAGCCTCGATGAGCCCAGCGCCATCAACGGGCAAATGCGCCCGGGCCATGGCCCACAGCCTGGCCTCGACCGCTCGCTCGCCCGGAAAACCATCGATGCCGAAGCGGCGGCACAAGACGCGTTTCACGTTGCCGTCCAGAATGGCCGCACGCACCCCCCAGGCGAAGGCGGCAATGGCTGCCGCCGTGGACGGCCCGATACCCGGTAAGGCCTGCAAGGCCTCGGGTGTTTGCGGAAACCGGCCACCGTATCGCGACACCACCATCGCAGCGCAGGCGTGCAGGTTGCGCGCACGGCTGTAGTAGCCCAGCCCGCTCCAGCAGGCCAGCACATCGTCGATCGCGGCGGCTGCAAGTGACTGCACATCCGGAAAGCGGGCCATGAATCGTGCGTAATAGCCAATGACCGCAGCCACCTGAGTCTGCTGCAGCATGATCTCCGAGACCCAGATGCGATACGGATCGCGGGTGCCTTGCCAGGGCAGATCATGCCGGCCATGCAGGCGTTGCCAGGCGATCACGGTGTGCGCGAAGCCTGCATCATCGGCAGGCAGTTCGTGGGCAGTCTGCGCAGCCTGCGACTGCCGCGGTACGCGCACCGGATGCGCCTCAGGCCGTCTGGGGCTGACGGTCCTGGGGAGCAGGGGCCGACAGTGCAGCCGACAGCTCAGCGCCAAGGCGCCCCAGTTCGGTCGCCTGCGCATCCAGCTGCACCCGTTCGTCTTCCAGCTGATCGATGCGGGTTTGCAGGGCGCCGCCTGCGTCCAGGATGCGCTGGATCGAATCGAGCCGCTGGCGCAGTTGGCCCTGATGCTCACGGATCTGCGACTCGATCGGTGTCAGCAGTGCTGCCAGCCACTGCTGGGCCGAGCGGTCGGCCACCTCGTACACAGCCCTCAGACGCACGGCCACAGTCTCGAAATAGCGACGTGTGAGCGACCATTTCTCGGTGGTCACCAGACTCATCGCGCCGAAGTGCCGATGCTGATAGGCGCTAATGCGCTCGATCTCGGCCACGAAACGCTGCAGCGAAAACGTCGCGGGCGCCCCGAGCGCCAGGCCGTGATCACGGCCGAACTGTTGGTACATGGCGCCCATGAGCGACTGCATCTCGTTGACCAGATGCTCAAGCTCGATGAAATCCACCCGTGCCGACTTCATGAGCGCATCCATGGCCTCACGCAGGCCCGACGACAGTCGGCTTGCGCGCATGCGCCGACGGGCCTCGCGCACATGGGTCTTGAGCTGACTGAGATGGACGCGCTGGCGGATCGCCGCATCGTGGCGCCGAAACACCACGCGCAGCGCTTTCAGGCGCTGCAGGCTGCGGTCGAAGTCAGCCCGCTCATGGCGAATGCGCCGCGCGGTCTGCTCGATGGCCAGACGGTTGCGTCCGCGCAGCGACTGCAGCTCAAAGATCTGTTCCACCACACCACGACGACGGGCATCCAGCATGATCTGCTGGGCGCCGAACACCGCATCACATTCAAGGCGTACCTGCTCACTCAACAGCGACTGACGCTGCGGGACGATCTCATGCCACAGGGCCCGCTCAAACGCTGCCAGCCGGCTGCGCGCAAGCAGCTCGGGGTCGCGAGTGATGCGCGCCACGAGGCCCTTTTGCGCCGACAGTGGAAACACCCGCGTGGTCGGCAGCTTGAGCGTCTGGGCAACAGTCGCCACTTGCCCGTCGATCTCGGCGTCAATCTGCTCGGGCGTACGCAGCGGGTCCCACAGTCCGTCGATCTTGTTGAGCACAACGAATCGGCCGCTCGCATGGGTCGGACTGATGCGCTCGCGCCAGACCTCGACATCGGTACGACTCACCCCGGCATCGGCCGCCAGAATGAAGACCACCGCATGCGCCGAGGGCAGCAGATTGAGCGTGAGCTCCGGCTCTGCACCCAGGGCATTGAGACCGGGCGTGTCGACCACCACCAGCCCCATGCGCAACAGCGGGTGCGGCAAATTCGCCACCGCATGTCGCCAGCGAGACACCTCGACGCGATCATCGGCGTCGCGACCCAAGGGCATGCCGGGCTGCGCATCATCAAAGAGCCCCATCAGCACGGCATCGGCCAGCGACACCTTACGCGTCTCGCGCACGCACTCGAAGGCTGATCGCACGCTCGCCACATCATCGGGGTCGAACGGTACCGTGATCCATTCCTGATGCTGAGTGCGCAGCACCGACAGGGGCGTATCGCGCAGACGGGTCTCGATCGGCAGCAGTCGGATGCCCGGAGGCTGATCGGGGTCGTACATCAGTTCGGTCGGGCACATTGTCGTGCGACCGGCCGCGGAAGGCAGCACCCGCTGGCCATAGTCCGCCAGGAAGAGTGCATTGATGAGCTCAGACTTGCCCCGCGAAAACTCAGCCACGAACGCCACGGTCATGCGCTCGTCGGCAAGTCGTTGACGCAGCGCGCTCAGCCGTTCGCGCTGCGCCGGCTCGGCCATCGATTCGGCCTCGGACCAATGGGCGTGGCGACGCAGCACCTCGTCGATGCGCGCGCGCCAGGCTCCGTACGCTTGGATCCGTTCGTTCAAGCCGTTTGTATGGACAGAATGGGAATCAAAAAGCCTAGCACAGCGCGGGGGCGCCGTCGGTCACGCGTTCACCCGGGGCGGTGCCGCACGCGGGGGCAGGTGTCAGGTCTGACAGTGGGCGCACCAGTAGGTGGCGCGCTGCTGCTGGCGCAGCATCCGGATCGGGGCGGCACACACCCGGCACGGGTCACCGGCGCGGTCATACACGAAGCAGTCCAGCTGAAAGTAGCCGGTTTGTCCCTCACTGGACACGAAGTCACGCAGGGTGCTGCCTCCGGCGGCGATCGCTTCAGACAACGTGGCCCGGATGGCATCAGCGAGCCGATCGTAACGGGCGTGACTGATCCGCCCGGCAGCGGTGCTGGGGCGGATGCCGGCGCGAAACAGACTTTCGGACGCATAAATGTTGCCCACGCCCACCACCACGCTGCCCGACAGCAGCAAGGACTTGATGGCCAGCTTGCGCCCGCGGGTCGCCTCAAAGAGCAGCCGCCCGTTGAATGCACTCGAGAACGGCTCAACTCCGAGTGAGGCCAGCAGTGGATGTGTCTCGGGTGGGCCGGCCGACGCGGGATGCCACAGGAGCGCACCGAACCGACGCGGATCGTTGAGCCTCAGCAGCCCGCGATCGAACACCAGATCGAAGTGATCATGGGCACGCAAAGGCGCATCAACGGCTTTCCAGGAGAAGGTGCCGGACATGCCCAGGTGAACAATCAGCCAGCCGTTCTCGAACGCCAGAAGCAGGTATTTGCCGCGGCGCCCGACCTGCAGGAGCACACGGCGGGCAAGCATGTTCGGCAGATCGGCCGGGATCGGCCAGCGCAGCGCCGGCACCCTGACCGTGACGCCCTGCACCCGTCTGCCCGCCGCGCTGCCGGACAGACCGGCGCGCACCACTTCGACCTCGGGTAATTCAGGCATGGATGCAATGCACGCTGGGCATAGGTCGCAAGCTCAATTGCCGCGCAGTGTAATCCAGCCTAAGATCGCCGGATGAACTCCTCCAGCAGGCTTGCCGCAGCCATGATCGCTGTGGCCGTGGCCGGCTGCGCGACCCAGCCGGTCGTTGCGCCCTCGCCTTTCGCCAACCCTCCCGTTCTGCCCGCCGCCCGACCCGAGGCGCCCGTTGCGGACGTCCCTGCCACCTCAGCCGAGGTCGCGCCCGTGCCCGCCCCGGTCCCCACACCCGCCGCCGAGCCTGCGAAGGCCGCCGCTGCGCCCGGTCCTGCTGCGCCCGACGACGGCCCGCTGCCGCAGGTCGAACTCTCACCGCAGATCCTGTTTCAGCTGCTGGCAGCCGATCTGGCTGTGCAACGGGGTGAATCGGGCGCGGCCTGGTCCACTTACCATGCTGTCGCGCGTCAAACCCGCGACCCGCGCCTGGCCGCCCGTGCCACCGAAATTGCGCTCAACAACCGGGCCCTGTCCGAAGCCACGCGCTCGGCGCAACTGTGGACCGAGCTCGCCCCCAATTCGGCCAATGCCACGCAGACGCTGCAAACGCTGCTGGTCGCCGGCGGCAAATGGGCGGAGCTGGAACCGCTCTATGCCCAACGCCTCGCGAAGGCCCGCGCAGACGGCACGCTCAACGACACGTACGCGGGGCTGCAGCGCGCACTCCTGCGCAGCGCCGAGCGCACAGGCGCCTGGCAGATGCTTCAGCGGCTCAGTGAACCCGATCTGTCCGTAGCGCAGGCCCGTCTGGTACGGGCAGCCGTGGCATCGGCGGCCAATGACACCGCCGCTGCGCTGGTCGAATCACGCGAAGCCATGCGCCTGGCCCCCGACAACGAAGACGCCGTGATCAGCACCGCCCGGCTGTTGGCACAGTCGCAGGACATCCCACAGGCCATCAGCCTGCTCGACACCTATCTCTCGCGCCAGCCCAAGTCGCTTGAAGGTCGGTCGCTTTATGCGCGCCTGCTGCTGGCCTCGGGACAGTCCGAGCAGGCCCGTGCCCAGTTCGAACGTGCGCTCACAGACCACCCAGCCAATCCGTCGTTGCTGCTGGCGCTGGCGCAGGTCTCCTTGCAGGACAAGCAACCTGGTGCAGCCCGCACGTATCTGCAGCGCCTGCTCGATCTGCCGAAAATCTCTCCGCGTGAGCGCAACCAGGGTCTGATGCTGATGGCCCAGGCGGCCGCCGATGCCGGCCAGGCCGACGAAGCGCAGCGGTGGCTGGCGCAGGTGCCGCGCGGCGAAGACTTTGTGATCGCCACCTCGCGCCGGGCGCTGCTGCTGGGCAAGTCGGGGCAACTGGACGCTGCACGCGAGCTGCTGCGCAACACTGAAGTCACCAGCACGCGCGAGCGCCTGCAACTGATCTCGGCCGAAGCGCAATTGCTGCGTGAAGCAGGACGGTCCCAGGAGGCCTTCGAGCTGCTCGATCGCAACGTGCAAATCTACCCCGATCAGCCCGATCTGCTCTACGACCACGGCATGGCTGCAGAGCGCGTCGACCGGATGGTCGACATGGAACGCTCGATGCGCCGAATCATCGAGATGCGGCCCGACAGCGCCCATGCCTACAACGCGCTCGGCTATTCGCTGGCCGATCGCAACCAGCGCCTGGACGAAGCCCGCACGCTGATCGAAAAGGCCCTCTCGCTGTCACCCGACGATGCCCACATCCTCGACAGCATGGGCTGGGTGCTGTTTCGTCAAAAAGACCTCGAAGGTGCGCTCAGGTATCTGAACCGCGCCTGGTCGCTCAGCCAGGAAGCCGATATCGGCGCCCATCTGGGTGAAGTGCTGTGGGTGACCGGCCGGCAGGACGAAGCCCGCAGCTTGTGGCGCGAAGTGAACAAGCGTGATCCCGCCAACACCACCCTGCGCGAGACACTCACCCGGCTGAATGTGGCGCTCTGAGGACGCATCCACCAGCGCGGTGGGCCTGGCCCGGCGCTCTGCCCTGCGTACAGCCAGGCGTGCAGCGCTTTGTGCGCTGCTGGGCGCCACCCTGCTGGTCGGCTGCGCCTCGCCCACGCCTCCAGTAGTCTCAGGCGGGCCCACCGACCTGCGCGAGTGGTCCGGCCGATTCGCGGTATCGCTCAAACCCGAGGGCACCGATAGCCGCGAAGAAGGCGGCGGCGGGCGGTTCATGCTCACCCGCGTGGCTTCTGAGCCCAAAGCATCACTGGAGCTCCAGCTGCTGTCTCCCTTCGGGCAGGTCATGGCCAGCGGGCAGCGGCGGCCTGACGGGCGCGCCACGCTGACCCTGGCCAACGGCAGCATGCTCCAGGCAGCCTCGCTCGATGCCGTGATCGAACAGGCACTCGGCTGGTCGCTCCCGGTGGAGCGCCTGACCGACTGGCTCGACGACCGCTTTGAAGAAGTCGTGTCCCGCGATGCTCAGGGGCAGGTCGTGTCAGCGCGCGACAGCGGCTGGCGCATCCTGCGCGAGCCGCGCCGCTGGGAGCTTGAACGCAGCCAGCCCACCGGACGGCTGCGGGTCATCCTTGTTCTGGACAGGTAGGCCCATGACACCTGCGGAAATCCACGATGCCCCGGCACCAGCCAAGCTCAACCTTTTTTTGCATGTCACCGGCCGGCGCGCCGACGGCTACCACGAGCTCGAAACCGCCTTTCAGCTGATCGACCTGCAAGACCGCGTACATCTGCGCCGTCGCGACGACGGGCAGATCACCCGCCTTAACCCGCTGCCCGATGTCCCCCCCGAGCAGGACCTCACCGTCCGGGCGGCCAGACTGCTGCAGCAACGGGGGGCGACCGGGTTCGGGGTCGACATCGGGCTGGACAAGCAGATTCCGATGGGCGGAGGCCTGGGCGGTGGCAGTTCGGACGCCGCCACGGTCCTGTTGGCACTCAATCGGCTCTGGGGCCTGGACAGACCGCAGGCCGAACTGGCCGAGCTGGGACTGGGACTGGGGGCCGATGTGCCGTTTTTCATCTTCGGACGCACCGCTCTGGCACGTGGCG
This sequence comes from Burkholderiales bacterium UBA4615, assembly GCA_002386465.1. Classification (GTDB taxonomy): domain Bacteria; phylum Pseudomonadota; class Gammaproteobacteria; order Burkholderiales; family Burkholderiaceae_E; genus UBA4615. The sequence continues at coordinate 137,049 of DGIT01000140.1, forward strand.
TGGGCGAACAGCTTGAGCCGATCGAGCTGCCGCAGCGGTCCTTCGTGGTGATTGCGCCCCCGGTCGCCGTCCCGACGGCTAGCGTCTTTGGCGCTGCGGATTTGACACGGAACACGCCGCCCCTCAAAATCGACGGTTCTCTGGATGAGCGGATCTGGCAGGGTCACAACGATCTGCAGCCGGTTGTCCTGAGGCGGTATCCGGCGGTGGCGTCGGCGCTCGCGGTCCTTTCAGACGCAGCGCGCTCGGCGGGGGTCAATCCCACACATGCCCGGATGTCGGGGTCGGGCGCTTGCGTATTTTGCCCGGCACCGTCGCATGCCATCGCAGACCGCATCGCGCAGCATGTTGCCAGGTTCGAAGTCGGGGCGGTTCGTGTGTGTCGCGGGCTGTCCAGACATCCGTTGGGGAGTCGCCAAGTTGGTTAAGGCACCGGATTTTGATTCCGGCATGCGAGGGTTCGAGTCCTTCCTCCCCAGCCCCCTTCTTCACGCAAGCACTCATGCCTCCGTCCAATACCATGCAGCGTGATGCACTCCACCCGGAAGGCCTCATGGTCTTCACCGGCAACGCCATTCCGCTGCTGGCCAGCGCCGTGGCCGAGCACCTGGGCATCGGGTTGGGCAAGGCCACCGTCGGTCGTTTCTCCGACGGCGAAGTCATGGTCGAGATTCTCGAAAACGTCCGCGGCAAGGATGTGTTCGTCCTGCAGTCCACCTGCGCGCCGACCAACGACAATCTGATGGAACTCATGGTCATGGTCGATGCGCTCAAGCGCGCCTCGGCCGGTCGCATCACCGCCGCACTGCCCTACTTCGGCTATGCCCGCCAGGACCGCCGGGTACGCTCCTCGCGGGTCGCCATCAGCGCCAAGGTCGTGGCCAACATGCTTGAAGTGGCCGGCGTCGACCGTGTGCTGACCATGGATCTGCATGCCGATCAGATCCAGGGCTTCTTCGATATCCCGGTCGACAACATCTATGCCGCACCAGTGCTGCTGGCCGACGTGGCCAGCCGCAAGCTCCAGGATCCGATCGTGGTCTCGCCCGACGTGGGTGGTGTGGTGCGCGCACGGGCATTGGCCAAGCGCCTGGACACCGATCTGGCGATCATCGACAAACGCCGTCCCAAGGCGAATGTCTCCGAGGTCATGAACATCATCGGCGAAGTCCGCGGGCGCACCTGCGTGATCATGGACGACATGGTCGACACCGCCGGTACGCTCACCAAAGCGGCCGATGCCCTGAAAGAACGGGGCGCCACGCGAGTACTCGCGTACTGCACGCATCCGGTGCTTTCGGGCAACGCCGTCGAACGCGTCGACCGTTCCGCGCTCGACGAGCTCGTGGTCACCGACTCCATCCCACTGTCACTGGCCGGCCAGGCCAGCGACAAAATCCGTGTCATCAGCTGTGCGCAAATGCTCTCAGAGACCATCCTGCGCATCAACCGCGCCGACTCGGTGTCGTCTTTGTTCGTCGACGAGTAGTTCATCGACGAGCCACCCCATTCCCCGCAGTGTGCGGGGTGAAATCGCCGCCCTCGTGCGGCACAGGTCCTTGCCTTCGGGCAGGGTTGAAATGCCTGGCGCTCTGGTCGCGGAGCCCAGGAACTTTAGAAAGGAACTGCGATGAAAGTAATCGCTACAGCACGTACTGCGCAAGGATCGGGTGCGAGCCGCCGACTGCGCCGAGCCGCCAAGGTCCCGGGCATCATTTATGGTGGCAGCACCCAGCCCACGGCCATCGAGCTCGACCACAACCCGCTCTACCATTCGCTGCGCGTCGAGGCTTTCCACTCGTCCCTGCTCGAAATGGAACTGGACGGCAAGAACGAACAGGTGCTGCTGCGTGACGTGCAGTGGCATGCCTACAAACCGCAAGTGCTGCACATTGACTTCCAGCGTGTCGAGGCCGACACCCGGATTCACATGAAGGTGCCGCTGCACTTCACACATCAGGACATCTCGCCTGCTGTGAAGGTGTCGGGCGCCATCGTGAGCCATGTACTCACCGAGATCGATATCACCTGCCTTGCGGCCCAGCTGCCCAAGTACATTGAGGTCGATCTGTCAGGACTGACTGCCGGCCATCCGCTGCACCTGTCGTCAGTCAAGCTGCCCGAGGGCGTCAAGCCCGTGGTGCATGGCCGCGATACCGACCCGGTGCTGGTCGTGGCAACGGTCAAGGGTGGCGGTGAAGCTGAAGAGCCGGCCGCCGCTGCTGCGAAGGCTGCTCCTGCTGCCAAAGCTGCGCCCGCAGCCAAGCCCGCCGGCAAGAAGTAACCGCTTGGGGCCTGTGCGCCCTCATTCAAGCGCCTGCAATCAAGCGGCTTGATTGAGTGCGTTCCTGCTGTGTCCGGGGACATTCGTCCTCTGGCACAGCCCCTCGCCCGATTCGATCCATGACCACGATCCGGCTGATCGCAGGCCTGGGCAACCCGGGCACCGAACACGAAACCGACCGGCACAATGCCGGGTTCTGGTTCGTCGACCGCATCGCTCGGGCACACGGAGCCACCTGGCGCAGTGAGTCGCGGTTTCACGGCGACGTGGCGCGTGCCCAGATCGGCAGCACGGATGTCTGGCTGCTCAAGCCCACCACCTACATGAACCGCTCAGGGCAGTCGGTATCATCGCTTGCACGCTTTTACCGCATCAGTCCGGCCGAAATACTCGTTGCCCACGACGAACTCGACCTCCCCCCTGGCACGGTCCGACTGAAACTCGGTGGGGGCAGTGGCGGGCACAACGGACTCAAGGACATTTCCGCTGCGATGGGCGGGCCGCAATACTGGCGGCTGCGCATCGGCATCGGGCATCCGCGCGACCTTTACCCGGGGCGCGAAGTGATCGACTTCGTGCTGGCAAGACCTTCGCGGGAAGAGCAGCAGTCGATCGACACCCGCATGGAGCTCGCGCTGGATCAGGTCCCAGCCTTGACGCAAGGCCATTTCGAGCGGGCAGGCCAGCGTCTGCATACCCAAGCTCGCACTTCATGACTGGCACGGCGGAGCGCGCCGGCATCGCTCTGGCAGCCTGATGCGCACCCTACGCGCACTGAGGCTGCTGGCGGGGCCTGCTGCGCGCATGCAAATCGCCCGGCACGGACTGCAGCCACAGGATGTGGCTGGTGTCGCGGCTGCCGCAGGCGGGCCGAAAGGCCTGGCCTTCCTGCACCTGGACACCTGGCTCTTTGGTGAATGGTTGGCGCAGTCAGAGCGGCCACGCCTGCTGGCCGGCGCATCCATCGGCGCCTGGCGAATGGCTGCCGCGGTACACCCCGACGGTCCTGCCGCCACCGCTCGGCTGGGCGAGGCCTATCTCGAATGTCAGCGCTATCGCCTTCAGCCTCCCACGCATGAGGTCTCGCAGGCCTGCGCCCAGGTGGTCGATGCCATGCTCGGCCCGGTGCCCGCCTTCATCAATGGTGCGTCCCGCAGCCATACCCTGGCGGTCATCACGGCCCGCGCCCGCGGCGCGCTCTCGCGTGATGCACGCAAGCGCGACTTCATCCGCCCGGCGCTCGCCAATCTGATCTCGCGCAATCGGCTCGGGGCGCATCTGCAGCGGGTCGTGTTCGAGCATCGCGGCGCTGCCAACCCGCTTGAAGTGCCTTCAGGCGCAGGGCTGAAAGAGCTCATTGCCTCCGACAACGATCCCTTCGACACCGTGCAGGTGCCACTGCACGCACACAATGTCGCCCAGGCACTTCTGGCGTCGGGCAGTATTCCGCTGGTGGCACAGGCCGTGGTCAATCCTGCCGACGCGCCCACAGGGCAGTACTGGGATGGCGGGCTGATCGACTATCACCTGTTGCTCAACTGGAGCCGTCTGGACGGGCTTGTGCTGTATCCGCACTTTGCGCCGTACCTCACTGCAGGCTGGCTCGACAAATCTCTGCCCTGGCGGCGCGCGGCCCAACGCGGCGCCTCAGCCGCGCTCAGTCGCATGGTGCTCGCCGTGCCCTCGCCAGAGTTGCTCGCGAAGCTGCCGGGCGGAAAACTGCCTGATCGCCGCGATTTTCATGTGCACGGCCTGGACCATGACCGCCGTATTCGACGGTGGCGTCAGGCCATGGCCGAATGTGAAGCGATGGTCGATGACCTCGCCGGGTTCATCCGGCATCCCGACCCATCCCGGCTGGAGCCACTCGAAGCATGAGGCGCACGCGCGGCAAAGCCTCGGGCCGATGGCATCTCATCGATCTCGCCATCGTGGCAATCGCAGCAGGCATCGTCTATGCGAGCCTGGCGCGCCCCGGACGGATCGACTGCGCTCACGCTCTCTCCGGGCTGCTGCGCGAATCGGTGCACGTGTCCGGCTCAGATCTGATCGGCAATGTGTTCGCCTACCTCCTGCTGGGTGGCGCGCTCGGATTGGCATGGCGCAGGCGCTCAGCGAGTGCGCTGGCAGGGGCAAGGCTGCGCGCGGGCCTGAGCGCCGTGGCCCTGTGCGCCCTGCTCTCCTTTTTGATGGAAGCAGCGCAAGCCTGCATGAGTGGCCGCGTGTCTTCGGGCATCGACCTGATCAACAACACGCTGGGCGCTGCGCTCGGCTGGCTAAGTGCGGTCTACCTTGCGCCGCTATGGCCGCGTGTGGCGCGCGCGCTTGCGCCCACTGCGCCCCAGCAGCGCATGCTCGCTGTGGTGGCACTGGCTGCACTCGCCTGGCTGGCTGCGCGCAGCGCGCCCTGGCTGCCACGGCTCGAGTTGCATGCCGCACGTGCGCGTGCAGTCGAAATGGCCCACATGATGGGTGCCCTTACGCTGCCGCAGCCCGCTTCATTCGCACGCGACGCCACGCAGTTCCTGGCACTCACCCTGGGTCTGACGCTGCCATGGCAGACCCGATGGCCGGCGGTCATGGCCATCACCCTGGCCGTGGGCAGTGCGCTTGCGGCCAGCCTGGTGGTGGCACGGCCCGCACTGGGCTACACCGCCTGGTGGGCCTTGCCCGCTGCGGGTCTGCTGGCCGTCGGCTTGTCCGGCCTCACAGCCCGGGTGCGCGGTGTGCTCATCCTGATCGTCGCCCTGGTGGCCGTGATGATGTTCGAACTGCGCCCGGGCACAGGGCCTGCGCGCGAGTTCAGCTGGCGCCTGCTCGTCCTGCACGGGAACGCGATCGCGGGCATGCAGACGGCCGCCTTTTTCGTGTGGTTCGGCATGACGTTCGCCGCGGCCGGTCGGGTCGTGGGTGGCCCGATGTGGCTGTGGGTTGCCTTGTCCCCGGTGCTGCTGGGCGCCCTCGAATGGCTGCAGACATTCACACCCGGACGCACACCCGATCTGTCTCCTCCAGTGCTGGGGTGCGCGGGCGCGGCGCTTGCGGCGGGGCTCTTGAGTTCGAGCAAGGGGCGCTGAGTGCAGGTGCTCTCACTGCGGTGGCCCGATTCGCCTTCCCGCTGCACCGGGGCGCGATCGAAACCCGCTCGTCGTACACTCACCGGCCTCAAACCCTCACTTCCGACATGAAACGCATCCTTCGCCCCCTGATGCTGCGTACCGCGTGTGTGCTGTCCACCCTGATCACTGCAGGCCTGCTTCCATGGTCTGCAAGCCATGCGCAAACGGCTGCAGCAACGCCTGGCGCCTCGGTGACCAAGGCTGCGGCCGGCACCGACAACAAACTTGCGCTCGCCCGAGTCGCCAGGGTCACGGCGGTGGTCGAATCCAAGGACGATGCCGCCCGCAGTCTTGTGCTGCGCGGCCCGCGCGGGCGCACGCTCGCGGTCACGGCAAACGAGGGGGTCAGCAATTTCGACGCCATCAAGGTGGGCGACAAAGTCAGCGCCAAAGTCAGCGAGGCCGCCACGGTATCGGTGCGCAAAGGGGGCGATGGCATCCGCGAGAGCGCCGTGCGCGAAGGCGTGGCCAGTAGCGCAGGAGACGCGGGCGCCGGTGCGGCTGCAGCCCGCATGACCACGGTGGTCGCCAACGTCTGGGCGATCGATCGCAAGAAGCAGGTGCTGTCGCTGCGCGGCCCGAAGGGCAACGTCACCGACGTCGTGGTCAATGACCCTGCGAGCCTGAAGGGGCTGGCCATCGGTGATCAACTCGAAGTGAAATACGTCGAGGCGGTCGCGCTGGGCATCACCCGTTTGCCGAAGTAAACCTGGAGTTCACATGTCTTTGCAATGCGGCATCGTCGGTCTGCCCAACGTCGGCAAGTCCACGCTCTTCAACGCGCTTACCAAGGCCGGCATCGCCGCCGAAAACTACCCGTTTTGCACGATCGAGCCGAACGTTGGCATCGTCGAGGTGCCCGATCCGCGCCTGGGTGCGCTGGCGGGCATCGTCAAGCCCGAGCGGGTCATGCCCGCCACCGTCGAGTTCGTCGACATTGCGGGCTTAGTGGCCGGTGCGTCCAAGGGCGAAGGCCTGGGCAACCAGTTTCTGGCCAACATCCGCGAAACCGATGCCATCGTGCATGTGGTGCGCTGCTTCGAAGACGAGAATGTGGTGCATGTCTCGGGCCGGGTCGATCCGCTTTCCGACATCGAGGTGATCAACACCGAGCTGGCCCTGGCCGATATGGCCACGGTCGAAAAGACCCACGCCAAATACACCAAGCAGGCGCGCGCAGGCGGTGACAAGGAAGCTGCACGGCTGGTGGCCGTGCTCGAAAAATGCCTGGTGGTTTTGAATGAAGCCAGGCCAGTGCGCTCACTGGACCTGTACGAAGAAGAGAAAGCTCTCATCAAACCCCTGTGCCTGATCACCGCCAAGCCCACCATGTACGTGGCCAACGTGCGCGACAACGGGTTTGAAAACAACCCGCACCTCGATGCCGTGAAAAAAATGGCCGAGGCGGAAAAATCCGTGGTGGTGCCAGTGTGTGCCGCCATTGAAGCCGAGATCGGCGACATGGACGACGCCGACAAGGCAGTCTTCCTAGCCGACATGGGCATGACCGAACCGGGGCTCAATCGCGTGATCCGCGCAGCCTTCACACTGCTGGGTCTGCAGACCTATTTCACCGCAGGCGTGAAGGAAGTGCGCGCCTGGACGGTACGGGTCGGCGCTACCGCCCCCCAAGCAGCCGCGGTGATCCACACCGACTTCGAAAAAGGCTTCATCCGCGCCGAGACCATCGCCTACGACGACTACATCACCTGCAAAGGCGAGAGCGGCGCGAAAGAGAAAGGCAAGATGCGACTGGAGGGTAAGGACTATGTGGTGCATGACGGCGATGTCATGCACTTCCGCTTCAACGTCTGACGGTCGGGGCGGATTTCGGCGGTCCTCGCGGGACCTCTTCGGAATCGCAGCCTTAAGCGGCTCGGAGGTCTGATTCCACTTCGATGCGGAATCATGAATGAATCAGTCCCGCTTGCGGAACACCACAACATGTTGCCAGGGCAGAGTGCTCACCGTGCGCTCCCAGTCCAGAGTAAAGACCGCGGCCTCGCGCTTGATCTGCGCCTCGCTCATCTTGTGCAGCGGCTTGATCGGCACGGTCGGGTCCTCGGCCTTGTACTCGACGAAAACAATGCGGCCGCCTGGCTTGAGGGCCTTCATGATGCTGGCCATGATCTCGTACGGGTAGGAAAGCTCGTGGTAGACGTCGACCATGATTGCTAGATCGACCGACGACGCGGGCAGCCTGACGTCGTCAACGCTGCCAAGCCGCGCCTCGATCTGCGTCAGCCCGCTGCGCTTCACGCCCGCCTGCAGCAGACTGATCATCTCTGGCTGCAGATCGACAGCCCAAACTTTGCCGCCCGGCATCACTGCCTGCGCCATTCGCCGCGACAGGTAACCCGTGCCCGCGCCGATATCGGCCACCACCATGCCAGCCTGCAGTTGGAGTGCGGCCAGCAAAAGGTCGGTGCGCTCTTCGCGATCACGCTCTGCGCGCTCGAGCCAGGCGGCGCCCTGCCAGCCCATCACTGCCGAGATCTCGCGCCCCATGTAGCGCTTGCCGATGCCGTCTGCGCTGGCAGTCATGGGGCTGTAGCGCTCTGAGGAAGCAGCGGATTGAGCGAGCGCCGTGCTGTTTGCCAGCAGCAACGCGACCCAAATGGTCCGCCAAAAAAATGGATGCGTCATCGCGTTGCTAGAGCTAAGCCGCCGGCCTTTGCTGATGAAGGCAACGGTAGCCTTTCGTGCAAGTCAACGGGTGCGTGCATGAGGCACGGACTGGACTTGAACCTCATCAGCAGGCTCGATTGCAACTGGATGGTTCAACGGGGTCTGGCACATCTTTTCGCCATCCCATTGTTGACCACACCAGCAGCGGCCCTCCAGATCGATAATGCAGGTACCACTGCCACAGCAGCGCGGGTCGTCATTCATGTGAAGGAGTCCTTGTATCCAGAGGGGCAGCCAAGATTCGGCTCAGCATAGCAAGCCCGCGCCAGCATCCACCAAGCCAGGGGCTGTTCTCAGTTAACTTCAGGTGATAAAACCACCGGGCAGGTCAATACTGACCCGGGCCTGCGCAAGCTCAATCGCCCAGATCAACGACCCCGGTCAGCACGGCCTCCGACAGCCCTTCGGGCAATGTGTAGTCCGCGATGACCCAGGCTTGCAGCGCTTGCGCCGCCTTCTCAGTCAGGAACTCGCTCAGCGCCCGGCATGACGTTGCATCCAGTGCCGCATACGGCATATCGAGGAGCACCAGCTCGGCATCCCCCGCCAATGCGGCCGTGAGCCACAGCTTGCGGCGTGTGCCCGTCGACAACATGAAGAGCGACTTCTCCAGATGCGCGTTCAGGGCGAGGGTTTCGAGACAGCGGCGCGCCATGCGCTCATCCCACTGCGAACAGACTGCGCGTCGATCCTGCAGCCACTGACTCGCGGTCTGCGTGCCGCTGGACGCTGCATCAGGATCAACCCAATACACCGTCTGCACGGACCGATGCAGCACACCGCCGCTGGGTGCCAGTACGCCTGCCATCATTTGCAGCAGGCCAGTCTTGCCGCGCCCGTCGCCGCCTCGCACCAGGGTCAGGCCCGGATACACCGCGAACGACAGCTCGGTGAACACCACCGCACCCGGGTACACCAAGGCCAGGCGCTCGGCGCGAAGCACGGGGGTTCCGCAGTCCTGAACATGGGGGCGTGAGGGGGTGTTCATCGGGCAGGCGGCAAGCTGTTCTTGAGATCCAGAAACGGCTGCTGCGAGACACTGATGAAGCGACTCTGCGGGCGATCGAGGACGGCAATGAGGGTGACCACCAGCGCGAAGGCGGCTGCCAGCACGGGCACCAGCCGCGAGCGCTTCGCTTCATCGACCGCATTGACGTATCCGATGGTCATGGCGCCCATCAGCAGCAAGACCGCAAGCGCCGCCCAGATGCCGGTCGCAATGCGGTTCTGAAGCCCTATTGCAATGCGGTTGGATTGCAGATCGCCCAGCGCGTTGACAGCCTGCACCAGTTGCCCGGAGAGGTTCGTGTTCGGGTCACGTTGCGCATGGGCGAGCGCGGTTTGCCACAGCGCAGCCTGAATCGGTGGTGTTTGCCCGGCCGCTGCAAGCATCTGGGCCGGGTCGTGTGAGGCATGAGCCGCCAGCCGCACATCCACATACTGACGAATCAGCGCCTGCGCCTGCGGACGTTCAGCCGCGGGCAGGATATCGAGCAGCTGATTCACGGCAGCGATGGCATTGGCCTCGTCGCGCACCAGGGTCGAGCGGGTGTCATAGCGGTCAGCCACCAGGCCGAAGGTAAAACTGAGAATGAAGGCGGTCAGGCCAGTCACCGCAGTCGAAATCACCGAGGCGGTTGATTGACGTTCGGTGTCACCCGCTCGGCCCGCGCCCAAAGCGCGACCGCCCTTCAAGCCCAGTTCAACGCCCAATGCCACCAGCGCGAAGGTCGCTGCAAAAACCAGCCAGATCGGGATGTCATTCATCTGAAAACCATTCCATTGATCAGTGCACGGCCACCTTGGCGCGTGTCGGCTCGCTGCTGCGCGCCTCATCACGCAGGCGCTTCGACTCCTCCAGCAGATAGGTCTGGTAGTCGTCCAGATCGCCTTCGAAGGGCGCGAGCGTCCCCCGCCCGATCAGCCAGAACTCATCGCACACACTGCGCAACAGCGCCCGATCGTGGCTCACCAGCATGAGCGTGCCTTCAAACTGATTGAGCGCCATGGCCAGGGCCTCGCGCGTGACCAGGTCCAGGTGGTTGGTGGGCTCATCGAGCAGCAGCAGGTTGGGGCGTTGCCAGACCATCATGGCAAGCACCAGCCGCGCTTTCTCGCCGCCGCTCATCGTGCCCACCGCCTGACGGATCATGTCGGTGCCGAAATTGAAGCTGCCCAGAAAGCCGCGCAGGGCCTGCTCGCCGGAGGGCTCGCGCGATGCACCGCCCGCCTCGCGTGCCAAGCGGACCATGTGCTCAAGCGGCGTGTCCTGCGGTCTCAGCACATCAAGCTCCTGCTGCGCGAAATATCCGATCGTCAGGCCCTTGCCTTCGGTAATAGTGCCGCCTAGCGCATTCAGATCACGGGCGATCGTCTTGACGACGGTCGACTTACCCTGCCCGTTGGCACCCAGAATGCCAATGCGCTGCCCCGCCAGCACTGAGCGGCTCACCTTGCGCACGATCACACGCGGCGCGCCCTCCACCACATAGCCAAAGTCGGCGCCCGTGATCGAGAGCATGGGGTTGGGCAAGCGCTCGGGCTCCTTGAACGCAAATTCAAAGTCGGCCGTGGCCAGCATGGGCGCCACTTTTTCCATGCGCTCGATCGCCTTCACACGGCTTTGTGCCTGCTTGGCCTTGCTGGCCTTCGCCTTGAAGCGATCGATGAACTTCTGCAGATGCGCAATCTTGTCCTGCTGCTTGGCGAAGGCCGCCTGTTGCAGCAGCAGCTGTTCTGAGCGCATTTCCTCAAACTTGCTGTAGTTGCCGCCGTAACGCACCAGTTGCGCGTTATCGATATGCAGCGTCACTGAAGTCACTGCATCCAGAAATTCGCGGTCGTGGCTGATCACGATCATCGTGCCGGCATACGACTTCAACCACGCCTCCAACCAGACCAGTGCATCAAGATCTAGGTGATTGGTCGGTTCATCGAGCAGCAGCAGATCGCTGGGGCACATCAGCGCCCGCGCCAGTTGCAGTCGCATGCGCCAGCCACCCGAAAAACTGTTCACCGGCTGCTCAAGCTCGTGCACCCCAAAGCCCAGCCCCAGGATCAGGGCCTGCGCACGCGCGCTGGCATCGTGTTCGCCTGCGTCGGCCAGATCGCTGTAGACATGCGCAATCGCCATGCCCGCTTCCTCGTCATTCGGGTCGGCGGCAAAACGGGTCTCGGCCGCCTCAAGTGCCGCGCGCAGTTCGGTGAGCCGTGTATCGCCCCCGATCACGAACGCGGTGGCGCCGTCCTCGGTCTCAGGCATGTCCTGCGCCACCTGAGCCAGGCGCCATTGCCGCGGAAACGAAAAGTCACCGGCGTCTTCATGCAAGCTGCCGTTGAGCAGACCGAAGAGCGTGGATTTGCCCACCCCATTGCGCCCGACCAGACCGACTTTCTCACCAGGGGTAATCGTGACCGAGGTGCGATCGAGCAGGACCTTGGCACTGCGGCGCAGGACCAGATTGCGAAGAGAGATCAAAACAAAGCCGATACGAAGGACGAACGAGGCGAGACGATACAGGCACTCGCAGCCCCCACCCCGATTCGCCCGCCCGGACCACCGGCGCCACCTCCCGGTCGCAACGGTTCAGACCGATCGCTGACCGCCTGAGCCGGGCACAGTCGGTCAGCTCATCGCATCAGCAGCCGGCGCCGCCAATCACACCCTGAGCGGCGAGTTCGTTGATTTTCGCTTCCTCAAACCCGTGCTCACGCAGCACCTCTCGCGTGTGCTGGCCCAGTGCCGGCGAGGTGCCCTTGAAGGACCCGTCCACAAACGGCGCCATACCAGGCAGATTGGCCACCGGCACCGGGCGGGGCACGCCGGGTTGCGACAGCCAGGCCACTGCGTTGGTCTCGGTCACCTGCGGCTCCTTCACAAAATCCGCGTAGCGGTTGACGCGCTCGTGCATCACGTTCGCTTGCGCAAGGCGCGCACACCAGTGGGTCGAGTCTTGCGTTTTCAGGTGCGCACGCAGTTCGGTCACCAGTGCAGCCTCATGCTCAAAACGCCCGGCCACGGTTGCAAACCGCGCATCGGTCGCCCACTCGGGCCGCTCAAACGCTTCACACGCCGCACGCCATTCGCGGTCGTGAATCACGGCAATCGTGATCCAGCCATCGGCAGTCTGAAACGACCCACCCGGGACACCGCCCGGACGCACAGGGCCGCCTTCCAGAATGGCCGAGATCATGCGAATGGCCTGCAATCCTGCGCCGCCTTGCATCAGGCTGGCATCCAGATAGCGGCCACGCGGCTCGCTGCGCCGCGCATACAAGGCCGAGGACAGCGCCTGAAACGCATAGAGCGAAGTGACCATGTCGACCGGAATGACCGGCACCCGATGCGGAATCCCGTCTTCGCCGTGATTTTCAGCAGTCAGGCCGGTGAAGGCCTGCAGCACCGGGTCCATGGCGGGTCGGCCTACCAGGGGGCCGCTCTGGCCAAAGCCCGAGATCGACAGATAAATGATGCCGGGCTCGCGTGCCGACACCGCTTCATAGTCGAAGCCCAGCCGGCGAATGACTCCGGGGCGAAACCCCTCGATGAAGACATCGGCGCCCTGAATCAGCCGCCACAGCACCGACTTGCCGGCCTCTGTCTTCAAATCGAGGGCCACGCTGCGCTTGCCCAGATTGCCGATGACCGAAAACGCTGAATGGTCGCCGTAGCGCTTGCCCAGGACCCGGCTCCAGTCGCCCTCGCCCGTACCCTCCACCTTGATCACCTGCGCCCCCTGCTGGGCGAGCAGCATCGCGCTGTACGGGCCGGCAATGCCCTGGCTCAGGTCGACCACTTTCAGGCCTGCAAACGGTGCGTCATAACTCATGTTGTGTTCCTCTTGGGACAGACGGGCTGACAATACGGCCTGACGGACACAACGACTACTGAGGAGACCGACATGGCCTGGGATTTCGAAACCGACGACGCTTATCAGGCGCAACTCGAATGGGTAGATCGCTTCGTTCGCGAAGAAATCGAGCCGCTGGACCTGGTGCTGGGCCATCCGGCCAATGTCACCGACCCGCGGCGCAATGCGCTGGTGCGCCCGCTGCAGCAGGAAGTGCGTCGCCGCAAACTGTGGGCCTGTCACCTGGGCCCCGAACTGGGCGGCCAGGGCTACGGTCAGGTCAAACTCGCCCTGCTCAACGAAATCCTGGGCCGCTCCCAGTACGGCCCCACGGTATTCGGGTGTCAGGCGCCCGACAGCGGCAATGCCGAGATCCTTGCCCACTACGGCACCCCCGAGCAAAAGCGCCGCTTTTTACAGCCGCTCCTGGATAACGAGATCGTCTCGTGCTTTGCCATGACCGAGCCACAGGGCGGCGCCGACCCCAAAGTGTTCAAGACCCGTGCCGTGCGTGAGGGCGACGACTGGGTGATCAGCGGCCAGAAATGGTTCGCCTCACATGCGCGCTATGCCGAATTCCTGATCGTGATGGCGGTCACCGACCCCGACGCTTCGCCCTACAAGACCATGTCGATGTTCATCGTGCCCCGGAACACGCCGGGGCTCGAGTTCGTGCGGGATGTGGGCTTTGCAACCGAGAAAACCCCCACGCATGCCTACCTGAATTTCGATCAGGTGCGTGTGCCGGCCGACCACATGCTAGGCGGGCGCGGCGAAGCCTTCGTCGTGGCGCAGGTGCGGCTGGGCGGCGGGCGCATTCACCATGCCATGCGCACCATCGGCGAGGCGCGCCGCGCTTTGGACATGATGTGCGAGCGGGTCATCTCACGTCGCACGCAGGGCGAGCGGCTGGCCGACAAGCAGATGGTGCAGGAGCGCCTGGCCGATTCCTGGATCGAACTGGAGCAGTTCCGGCTGCTGGTGCTGCGCACCGCCTGGCTCATCGACAAGCACAAGGACTACAAAAAGGTGCGCAAGGACATTTCGGCCGTGAAGGCCGCCATGCCGAAGGTGCTGCATGACATTGCCTCGCGCGCGCTGCTGCTGCATGGCTCACTGGGCATCTCCGAGGAAATGCCCTTTGGCCACCTGGTGATGCAGTCGTTTCACGTGGGTCTGGCCGACGGCCCGGTGGAAGTGCACAAGGCCACGCTCGCCAAGCAGATGCTGCGCGACTACACCCCCAGCGAGACGCTCTTTCCCTCGTATCACCTGCCGCTGCGCCGCGAACAGGCCATCGAGAAATACCGCCAGGCGCTTGAGCACATCACTCTCTGATTCTCCACGCGTGCGCGCACTCCCATGACCAAGACCCTGCATCTGGGCGCTTTCATGCGCCCTGTCGGCATCCATACCGCCTGGTGGCGTTACCCCGGCGCACAGGCCGATGCCAACTTCAACCTCAAGCATCTGGTGAGCTTCATTCAGACGCTTGAGCGTGGCTGCTTCGATGCGTTCTTCATGGCCGACCACCTGGCCGTGCTGAACATGCCGATCGAAGCCCTGCGTCGCAGCGCCACGGTCACCTCGTTCGAGCCCCTCACCCTGCTCTCCAGCCTGGCAATGGTCAGCGAGCGCATCGGGCTGGTGGCGACGGCCTCCACCACCTTCGATGAGCCGTATCACATCGCCCGCCGCTTCGCATCGCTCGATCACATCAGTGGCGGGCGTGCGGGCTGGAACATCGTCACTACCTCCAACCCCGATGCGGCGCTGAACTTCGGGATGACCGAGCACGTGGAGCACGATGAACGCTACCGGCGCGCCCATGAGTTTTTCGATGTAGTGACCGGCCTGTGGGACAGCTGGGCCGACGATGCCTGGCTGCGCGATCAGGACAGCGGCCTCTTTTTCGATGAGCGTCGGATGCATGTGCTTGACCACCATGGCGAGCACCTGAACGTACGCGGGCCGCTGAACATCGCGCGACCCATCCAGGGCTGGCCGGTGATCGTGCAAGCGGGCGCATCAGAGGCCGGCAAAGATCTGGCTGCACGTACCGCTGAAGTGATCTTCGGCAGTAGTCGCACCATCGATGACGCCCGCCACTTTTATGCAGACATGCAGGCGCGTCTGCGTGAGGCAGGCCGCGCGCCCGGTGCACTGAAGGTTCTTCCCGGTGCGCTGGTGACGGTGGGGCGTAGCACGCAGGAGGCCGTCGACCGTCAGGCGCTGCTGGACAGCCTGGTGCATGTGGAAAGCGCATTGCCTAATTTGTCGCTGCGCTTGGGGGTGGATGCTTCGCAGTTCGAGCTGGACGCCCCGCTGCCCGAGTTGCCGCGCACCAATGCCAGCCAGAGCGGTCAGGACGCACTGGTGGCACAAGCACGGCGCGAGTCGCTCACGGTGCGGCAACTGGCCCAGCGGGTGAGCGGCTATGGCGGACTGAAGATGGTGGGCACCGCTTCAGAGATTGCGGACACGATGCAGCACTGGCTCGAGACCGAGGCCTGCGACGGCTTCAATGTCATGTTCCCCACGGTGCCAGCGGGGCTCAACGATTTTGTCGACCTCGTGGTGCCAGAACTGCAGCGCCGCGGCATTTTCCGCACGGCTTATCAGGGCAGCACCCTGCGCGATCACCTGGGGCTCACTCGCCCGCAGAACCGCTTCTTCGCCTAAGCTCGCAACGCGGGCTCAGACATTGAGCCCCGTTCGGTGAGTCCATGTAGGTGAGCCCACGCAGGTGGCCGACTTAGGCTTAGCCCACTGCGCGCGTCTTGCCGGCCCAGTACGGCACACGCAGGTCGCGCTTCAGAACCTTGCCTACCGGGCTGCGCGGCAGCGATTCAATGAAGTCCACCGACTTGGGCGCCTTCATCGACCCCACCTGCTCCTTCGCCCAGGCGATCAAGTCATCGGCGCTGGCCGACTGACCCGGTTTGAGCTGAACGCAGGCCTTGACCGCCTCGCCCCACTTGTCGTCGGGCACGCCAATCACTGCACAGTCCTGCACCGCCGGGTGCTTCATCAATGCGCTTTCCACCTCGAAGGGAAAGATGTTGAAGCCGCCCGAGATGATCAGATCGCGCTTGCGATCAGTGATGTAGAAATAGCCGTCCGCGTCACGCTTGCCGATGTCGCCGGTGTGATGCCAGCCGTATTGCTGGATCTCGGCCGTGGCGGCCTCGTCATCCAGATAGCCGTTCATCACCGTCGGGCCCCGCAGCACGACCTCGCCAGTCTCGCCGGCTGCGAGCAATCGCCCCGACTCATCCATGATCGCCATGTCTTCAACGATCACGGTGGGCCGCCCGCACGACAGCAGCAGATGGCGTTTGGCCGGGTCACGTACCGCTTCAGCCATTTCGCGCGGCGACATGAAGGTGGTCGGGAAGCCCGACTCGGTCTGCCCGAAGGCCTGACACACCACCGGGCCGAAACGTTGCACCGCTTCAGCGATTTTCTCGGGCGCAAAGGGTGATGCCGCGGCGATCAGGTAACGCAGGGAAGAAAAGTCGGCCGTGGCAGCGCGCGGGTGCGCGAGCAGCACATAGATCAGCGTGGGTGGCAAAAACAGCGTGTCCACGCGATGTTTCTCGATCAGGTCGATCATGTGCCCCACATCGGGCGTGCTCATCATGATCGTGGTGCCACCAAACTGGCCCATCCCCAAGGCCACGAAACCGGCCGCGTGGGTAATCGGTGCGACCGCCAGGTTCACGGGCGGAGCGTCGTAATGCAGGCAGGTCGCCCAGGCCATCACGGCCGTGAGCATCATGCGGTTGGTGCCCACCGTGAGCTTGGAGCGCCCCGTGGTCCCGCCGGTCGCCCCCTGAAAGCCCTGTGCCTCTTCCGGCAGGCGCAGATCGAGCGGCGCGTCATCAGTCTCACCCAGCCATGTGCTGAGCGAGGGCGCCTGCGCATCCTCACCGTTGATGCAGACCAGTTCGCGCAGCGTAGGCACCCCGGCACGGATCTCGTCGATCATCCCCGCTGCCGCCGGATGAAAGAACAGCACGCTGCAACGGCCCGCTGCCAGGATGTGCAGAATGTCGGGCACTGCAGCCCGCATGTTCAGGTTGGACCAGGCGCCTCCGGCACGCAGGCCACCCAGCATGGCGAGCATGGCCAGCGGTGTGTTCGGGCTAAGCACCGCGAACTTGTCGCCCGTGGCGAGTCCGCCGTGACGCAAGCGCCGCGCGATGCGATTGCTCAGCGCATAAGACTGCGCATAGGTGAGATCGCCTCCCTCCCCTGCAAACGCCAGGCGTTCAGGATGGGTACGGTAACCGCGAAAAAACAGATCGGTGATGTGCATGGCGATATCTCCTGACAGCACATCTTAGCCGCGCGCGCCGCACTGCAAACTCGCTACCAGACTGATCGTGACACGCATGCCAGGACGCACCTGTAGGTGCCTGCACGAGCCTGCGCACGTTTGCACAGGCTGCGGCCGGTCACAGTGAGGGTGCCTGCAGGGCTACCGTGGCCCGCACGCGAGGGCGCTATCAGCTAGCCCTAAGATTCAGCTCGTTGGCGTAAGGCGCCATCCAGCGCAGATCGTCGGCAATCATCTTCGTCAGCGCTTCGGACGACGAACCCTTGGCCACCATTCCCTGCGCCATGTACTTGCTGGTCACATTGGAGTGCTTGAGCACATCATTCATGGTGCGATTGATCGATGCAACCGTGGCCGCAGGCGTGCCCGCGGGGACGGCAAATCCACCCCAATAGTCAAGCTGAGGCAAGTCCAGCCCCAGCTCCTTGTAGGTAGGCACATCGGGCGCCAGCGCCGAGCGCTGGTCAGTCATGACGGCCAGTACACGCACCTTGCCCTTGAACGGGATGATCAGCGGCAGCGCCGAAATGCACATCTGCAATTCGCCCTGCGCCAACGCCGTCATGGACTCCGGGCCACCCTTGAAGGCGATCACGGTGCCGGTCAGGTTCTGTTTACGCAGGAAGTTGGCGGCATGCAGGTGCCCCGCGCCCCCCACCACCGCACCATACGACAGCTTGTTGGGGTTGGCGCGGATCCAGTCGGTGAGTTCCTTCACGCTGCGCCATGGCGAGGATTCACTGACGAAAATCGCGCCTGGCGTGCTGCCGCCCAGGCCAATCATGGCCAGCTGACGGTTCAGGTCATAACGCTGGAAGGTCGCCTGCGCAGCGGTCATCTCGCTGTTCAGGTGAATCCAGGTGTTGCCGTCGGCCGGCGCTGCAATGATTTGCTGCATGCCGATCATGTACGAGCCGCCCGGGCGATTATCAACGGTCACGGCCTGCTTGGTCTGCGCCGTCCATTGTTCAGCAAAGATACGTACCGAATTGTCAGCCACACCGCCCGCTGGCAGCGGCACGATGATGCGAAGCGGTCTGCTCAGATCCTGAGCGCGAGCCGACAGGGCCGTCGATGCAGCCAGGGCAGCACCGGCCTGCAGCACGCGGCGTCGGTCGTTGATGAAAGACATGGAGTTTCTCCTTGGTTGGGTCTGTGCGAAGGGGGTGTGTTCATCGGTGATACGGATCATGGCATTGCAACATCAGAAGCGCCCAAGCTCCACGTGTCGCCGATCGGTCGATGCCACCAGCTCACGCCAGATCGCAGTCTCAAGTGCCTGCACGGCGGGTACGGTACGGGGCTCGCTGCTTGTCTCGGTGTGAGCATGCAGATCGGTCAGCAGGGCGCGCAGACGGTGGTTGCTCACATCGAGCGCAGTGACCAGCAGGCTCTCGTCGTGGGAAGCCACCGCATCCTTCAGCCGCGCCAGCAAGTCCGCATCGTTCACCACCTGCAGCGCCTGCGCAAACACGGCTCGCATGGCCGCGTTCTCCTCCACCCGCCGCTGCACACCGCGCTCGAGTTCTTGCCTGACCACCGGCAGCAGCGCCACATGTCGCATGACAACCGCCTGCTCCCAGGAACCCGTCAAATTCGGCGCAACCTCCTCGAGCAGGTCGCGCACAAGCACTCCGAGATACACATCGCAGTCAGGCTTCAAGCGGCCTCCAAACGACCGAGCAATTCCAGCGTGGCGCGATCCTGGCTGTTGCACATCATCCAGGCGGCCAGCGCCATCATCGAATCGGTGACTGTACCGGACTGAAACTCCTTCGCCGCCGAGAGCCAGATGGCTTGCCCCTTAAGGCAATTGAAAACCTCCCACCAATGCAGGGACCGTAGGTCGGCCTTCAGCCCGCTCGCCGCCTCCCACAGAGCAATGGCCTGCTCGCGCGGCAACAATCCGCCACGTCGTTCATCACGATGAAAACACCACACGCGATTCAAACTCCAGGCGAGGTCTTCAAGCGGATCGCCCAGATGGACCATTTCCCAGTCGAGCACCGCGCGCAGCGTGCCCTGTGGGTCGATCATCAGATTGCCGGTGCGAAAGTCCCCATGCACCACCGACAACCGCGCCGGCGCCGCAGGCGGATGTCGGCGCATCCAGCGGATCGCCGCACGCTGCACCGGTTGCGGTTCGAGCGCATCCGCCTCGAGGACCGCCTCCCAGTGGTCGAGCTCCTCGCGCCAGCATGCAGCGGGCACTGGTGCGGGCATGTGCTGCGTGAGCCCCAGGGCCTCAGGGTCTGCCGCGGCAATGCGACCCAGGATCGACCACTTCTGTTGCCCGATGTGCCGATGATGCTGCACATACGGGGCCGCCATCAGTTTGAGCGGGCCCGCTTCCGCGCCCTCGATGGCTTGCATGATGAAAAAAGGCGAACCCAGCGCCTGCGCAGACGATTCGAGCCACAAGGGTTGCGGCACTGGCACATCGGTCCCGTGAAAGGCCTGCAGCGCCATGAATTCACGCTGCCGCTCGGTCTCGATCAGGCTGGAAACCGGATCCAGTCGCAGCACGAAGGCCTGAGGTGCGTCGGCGCGATCGCGTGCGTGCACCACGAACCGGTACGTGGCCCGCGACGCACCGCCTGCAATGCGCACGCAGGGATCAATCCGTACCGCTTCGCCCATCCGCTCAACCCACCAGGCTTCCAGACGTCTGGCGACCTGCCCGGGATCGAACGGGTCAGCGTGCGCCATCGAGCAGGCCGTTCAACCCTGAAGGCGCATGCGGCCCCACGCACAACTGCTCAACAATCCCAAGTCCCGTGCGATTGCCTTCGTGCGCCCGCACAAGCTGCTGGATGTGTACGTTATGAAGATTCAGCGGATCCAGGTCGGCCGGACGCCAGCTGTCATGCCCGGTCGCCAGCTCGCCTTTCCAGACACCATGGGACCACTGCGGGTGGCGATAACCCAGCCCCTTCATCTGAAAGAGCGCAAGCGGTTCCACTGTGATCACCCGCTGCTCGCCACCCGGCTCGACCACGGTGAACGTGCCCTGCTGCATGCGACGCGTGCCGGGGTGATAGCGCAACTGGTGACTGACCTCGGTCATGCGCACGATCTGCGCGGCTGACGCCTGCGTCGATGCGCCCGGCTCAGGCAGCCCGAACGCTGCGCGCTTGCCCTCGGCATGCAGCGAACGCCCCTTCGCATCCTCGAACACGCACACATGGCTGCAGCCGTCGTCCCAATGAATCGGTGCCCACAGGAAAAAGATCTGCGGCGCCACATTGAGCGGCGCGCCACCCACGTCCGGTTCGCCCACCGGCCGGATACCCCAGGAGCGGTCGCGTGTTGCCCAGGTCTGCTCGGGGCGGATGTCCATGCGCTCACCGGCGCAGTCGATCCAGCCTTCCCAGCGACCGAACTGCGTGAATCGCGTGACATCCATGAACACGCGCTGTTCGCGCCGCAAGGTCTGACGCTCTTCTTCAAGCGGCATGCTGCGAGCGGTGAATGTGAGTGAACAGGCCAGCGCACTCTCGTTGGTCGTCAGACTGACCCTCAGGGTGCGCATCGGCTCCAGGATCTCGATGCGAAACGGCCCGACCTCGAGCACGTCGCGCTCGTCGGGTGCCCGCCGCGATCCATGAAAGGAGTACTGCACGCCGCGGTGCACAACACTGAACGCGCAATCCATGATGCGCCGGTTCGGATACAGGCCCAGCGCGATCCCGAAGTA
>DGIT01000123.1 GCA_002386465.1 Burkholderiales bacterium UBA4615
GCGAGTGTGGGCACCGCTGCACAAAGCAGCGCTCCCGAAAGTGCAAGTGCGAAGAGCGGATGTTTCATGGGCGCGAGGGTAGCAATGTGGTGCGGATGGGGCAACCATCCCCGCTGCTACACTCGCCCGACCCGTGATGACCGATCTGCGTCATCCGCCTGTCGGCCTGTCCTGGCCCGATCGCCACCATGACGAATGCCTCTTCCCGCGTCTCGCTCGCTCAGATTTTCGCTTCGCGGCGCATGGCCGCCATGCTGGGTCTCGGGTTTGCAAGCGGCCTGCCGCTGGCGTTGTCCTCCGGCACGCTGCAGGCCTGGCTCACGGTCGAGGGTGTCGATATCAAGACCATCGGGTTTTTCGCTCTGGCCGGGCTGCCCTACACGTTCAAGTTCGTCTGGGCACCGTTGCTCGATCGATTCGAGCCGAGGATGCTCGGGCGCCGCCGCGGCTGGTTGCTGATCACCCAACTGTTGCTGGCAGGCGCCTGCTGGGCCATGGCCAGCGCAGACCCTCGCACCTCCATCGTGGCGCTTGGCGCACTTGCAGTGGCGGTTGCGTTCCTGTCAGCCTCGCAGGACATCGTATTCGATGCCTACCGAGCCGACCTGCTCGAGGCACCTGAGCGCGGAGCCGGCGCCGCAGTTTCAGTGCTGGGTTATCGGCTGGCGATGCTCGTGTCTGGCGGCCTCGCGCTGATCCTGGCCGACCAATGGCTCGGCTGGCCGGCGACCTACCGCCTGATGGGCGCGCTGTTCCTCGTCATGGCGGGCATCACGCTGCTGGCGCCCCGCACTACCCTTGATTCCCAACCGCTGCGCAGCGATGCCCGCAGTGAGTGGACCGGGTTCCTGTCCCTGCTGGTGGCAGGTGTGGTGACCTGGTACGTCTGCCAGACCGTATTTGCGTCGCTGCTGCCCGCCAAGCCCGATCGTTTCGTCAAGCTGGCGGCCGACACGGTCACGCTGCTGACCGCCTTTGGCGCAGGACTGTGGGCTGCACGCCGCGCAGGCTTTCCCTCTTTTGTCGAACCCTGGGATGCCTTTTTCACACGACGCCGCGCGCTGGCCCTGCTCGGGCTGATCGTGCTCTACAAACTGGGCGATGCGTTTGCGGGCAGCCTGTCGACCACCTTTCTGATTCGCGGCGCGGGGTTCAGCGCAACCGAAGTCGGGGCGGTCAACAAGGCGCTGGGACTGATTGCAACGATTGTCGGTGCGTTGGTGGGCGGGGCCTTGCTGGCCCGCACCGGCCTGTACAAGGCGCTCCTGCTGTTCGGCATTCTTCAGGCCGTGTCCAATTTCGGATACTGGCTGATTGCCGTGAGTCCGAAGAGCCATACCCTGATGGCCGCAGCGATCGGGGTGGAAAATTTGTGTGGCGGCCTCGGTACTGCAGCCTTCGTGGCGTTTCTCATGGGACTGACCGACCGGCGCTTCTCGGCGGCGCAATATGCGCTGCTGTCGGCACTGGCCGCGGTGGGCCGGGTGTACGTCGGGCCCGCCTCAGGCGTGCTGGTCGAGGCCTTCGGCTGGCCGACCTTTTTCGTGCTGACTGTCTTCGCCGCGCTGCCCGGACTGGGCCTGCTATATTGGCTCAGGAAAGAAGTGATCGATATCGACGCCACGCACGCTGCGCGTGAAGCGGATCAACCCTCGAAGGAGACTGTATGAACGACATGGCCCGCGCCCAGGATCTTCTGCAGGATGCTTCCCGCACCGCCGCTGGTGCCGGTCTGGAAGCGTTCTGGATGCCTTTCACCGCCAACCGGCATTTCAAGGCTGCGCCCCGCATGCTGTCCCGTGCCGAGGGCATGCACTACTACACACCCGAAGGCCGCCAGATCCTCGATGCAGTGGCCGGGCTGTGGTGTACCAATGCCGGGCACTGCCGCACACCCATCGTTGAGGCCATTCGCAAGCAGGCCGGCGAACTCGATTTCGCGCCCACCTTCCAGATGGGGCACCCGCTGGGGTTCGAGCTGGCCAATCGCCTCATGGCGATCTTGCCTGATGCATTCGGGCAGGCGTTTTTTTGCAATTCTGGCTCCGAGGCGGTCGACTCCGCACTCAAAATCGCACTGGCTTATCACCGCATGCGCGGAGAAGGCCAACGCACACGCCTGATCGGGCGCGAGCGCGGCTATCACGGCGTGGGCTTTGGTGGCATCTCGGTGGGCGGCATCTCGGGCAACCGCAAGCATTTCGGCGGACTGCTCGCAGGCGTCGATCACCTGCCTCACACCCACAACCTTGAGCACAACGCGTTCACAAAAGGCCAGCCCGCCTGGGGCGCACATCTGGCCGATGAGCTGGAAAAGATTCTCGCTCTGCACGACCCGTCCACTGTGGCAGCAGTCATCGTCGAGCCGGTGGCAGGATCCACCGGCGTGCTGATCCCGCCGGTGGGTTATCTGCAGCGCCTGCGCGACATCACCGCCAAGCACGGCATCCTGCTGATCTTCGATGAGGTGATCACGGGCTTCGGCCGTCTGGGTTCGCCCTTTGCCGCGCAGCATTTCGATGTCGTGCCCGATCTCATGACCGTGGCCAAGGGCATCACCAGCGGCACGGTTCCCATGGGCGCCGTGTTTGCGCGCAAGGGTCTGTACGAGGCCTTCATGCAGGGCCCCGAGAAATCCATCGAACTCTTTCACGGCTACACCTACTCAGCCCATCCGCTGGCCTGCGCCGCGGCCCTGGCCACGCTCGATGTGTACGAAGACGAAGGGCTGCTGACCCGTGCCGCCACGCTCGCCTCGCATTGGGAACAGGCCGTGCATTCCCTGCGCGATTGCCCTCACGTCATCGATGTGCGCAATATCGGACTGGTAGGCGCTATCGAACTGGCTCCGCGTGCAGGCGAGCCTGGCACCCGGGCGTTCGATGCCTTTATCCGCGCGTTCCAGGACGAACATCTGCTGATTCGTGTGACGGGCGACATCATCGCCCTGTCGCCACCTCTCATCGTCAGCGCAGACCAGATCGACGATATCGTGGCCCGCCTGCGCCGCATCCTCACGCGCCTGGCGTAATCGCCCCGTCGCTACCTGCATGAATCAACCGGGGCCCTCGGCGGGCTCCAGTGGACGACAACATGATTGATAAGACGGTCAGCAGCATGGCTCAGGCCCTGGCTGGCGTAAAGGATGGATCGACCGTCCTGGTGGGGGGGTTCGGGGGAGCAGGGCAGCCCATGGAGCTCATTCACGCGCTGATCGAGCAGGGGGCCACCGACCTCACCGTGGTAGCCAACAACGCCGGCAACGGCGAGACCGGGTTGGCCGCCCTGCTGGCCGCGGGCCGAGTGCGCAAGCTGATTTGCTCGTTCCCGCGATCGGCTGACTCGCAGGTTTTTGACGGGCTGTATCGGGCCGGTCGTATCGAGCTCGAACTCGTTCCGCAGGGCAATCTGGCAGAGCGCATGCGAGCGGCAGGCGCAGGCGTCGGTGCGTTCTACACGCCCACGGGTTTCGGCACCGATCTGGCCGCAGGAAAAGAGACTCGTCGCATCGATGGTCGCGACTACGTCCTGGAATTCCCGATCCGTGGCGACCTGGCGCTTATCAAGGCGCAACAGGGCGATCGATGGGGCAATCTGGTCTATCGCAAGGCCGCACGCAATTTCAATCCGGTCATGGCTATGGCGTCGTCGTGCACGGTGGCGCAGGTCGAAGAGATCGTGCCCCTGGGTACGCTTGACCCCGAGGTCATTGTCACGCCAGGTATCTTCGTGACGCGAGTCATCCAGCTTCAGCCACCCGCCAAAGCCGCGGCCTGATCCTGTTCGCTTCGTGCACGGGAGGTGATTGAGCCTCGTG
>DGIT01000014.1 GCA_002386465.1 Burkholderiales bacterium UBA4615
GGTCGGGGTTGGCCGAACTGCTGGGGTCGACGGGTTCTTCGCGCATGGCGGCCCGCGTGGCGGCCGTCGAACGCGATATCCGCGACAGCGGCCTGACCTACAACCTGTACGCCGACCCGCTGGGTGCCGCACGCCCCTGGGTGCTCGACGCCCTGCCGATGGTGCTGCCGGCCCATGAGTGGCAGGGCATCGAGCAGGCGGTGGCCCAGCGGGCGCGGCTGCTGAACGCGGTGCTCACCGATCTTTATGGCCCCCAACGCTTGCTGGCCGAGGGGCAGATCCCGCCGCGTCTGGTCATGGGGCATCCTGCTTTTCAACGTGCTGCCTGCGGTTCCGACTGGGCGGGCGGTGAGCCGCTGCTGGTCTACGCAGCCGATCTGGCCCGTTCGCCCGATGGCCGCTGGTGGGTGTTGGCCGACCGCACCCAGGCCCCCTCGGGCGCAGGCTATGCCCTGGAAAACCGCCTGATCGTGTCACGCGCTTTTCCAGAACTGTTTCGGTCGATGCAGGTCGAGCGGCTGGCCGGATTCTTCGCAGCACTGCGTGACAGCCTGCGCGAACGCGCCCCGCGCGGCGACGGCCCACCGCTCACCGTCCTGCTCACGCCGGGTCCCTGGAACGAAACCTATTCCGAGCACTCCCTGCTGGCCCGCTATCTGGGTCTGCCGCTGGTCGAAGGCGGCGATCTCACGGTGCGCAACGGCAAGGTCTGGCTCAAGAGCGTGGAGGGGCTGCAGCGGGTGCATGCCATCCTGCGTCGCCAGGACGACGACTACTGCGATCCGCTGGAGTTGCGCTCCGACTCGGCTCTGGGCGTGCCGGGGCTGGTCGACTGTGCCCGCCGCGGTGCGGTGCTGGTGGCCAACGCCATCGGCGCCGGGGTGCTGGAATCGGGCGCACTCATGGGCTTCTTGCCCAGGCTGTGCGAGCAGTTGCTGGGCGAGCCGTTGCGCATGCCTTCGGTGGCCACCTGGTGGATGGGCGAGCCCGCGGCGCTGGCCGATGCCATGGCCCGCAGCGCGCAGCTCGTGTTTCACCCCATCAACCCTGCTCTGCGTGGCCGACTGGTTTTTGGCCAGGACCTGGATCGACGCGGCCTGCGAGCGCTGGAGGTTCAGATCCGCCGCGCCCCCGAAGACTGGGTGGCGCAGGAACAGGTGCATCTGTCTCAGGCGCCTGTCCTGGTGACGGCGCCTGGCGCCTTACCGGGTTCCTTGTCCGGTTCGTCGTCCGGTTCGTCGTCCGGTTCGTCGTCCGGTTCGTCGTCCGGTGCGTCGTCCGGTGCGTCGTCCGGTGCGTCGTCCGGGCGATCGGTCTCGGCAGACGAGGCTTCGGGGCGCTCCCATTCAGAGGAATCGCCGCGCGGGGCGCCACTGTCGGGCCCCAGATCAACGGAGCGATCCACCGCCGACATCCGGCTCGACCCGCGTGCGGTGGCGCTTCGGGTGTTTGCCGTGGCCACCCGCACGGGGTGGCTCGTCATGCCGGGCGGCCTGACGCGCGTGGCAGGCGAGCCTGATCGGCGGGTTGTGGCCATGCAGCGGGGCGGCGGGTCGAAAGACACCTGGGTTCAGTCGGAAGCCCCGATCACGTCGGCGCTGACCTTGCTGCGCTCAACGGTCAGCGCCGAACACCTGGTGCGCTCGGCCAGTGCCAGCCTGTCTTCACGTGCAGCCGAAAATCTCTTCTGGTTCGGGCGGTACGCCGAACGCGCTGAGTCGATTGCCCGCATGTTGCGTGTGGCGCTGCCGCGCCTGTCGGTCGATGCCGACGACGACCGCCCGGCCCGCGCCC
Organism: Burkholderiales bacterium UBA4615; assembly: GCA_002386465.1. GTDB lineage: Bacteria > Pseudomonadota > Gammaproteobacteria > Burkholderiales > Burkholderiaceae_E > UBA4615. Next base: position 1,795 of record DGIT01000014.1, read on the forward strand.
CGCTTTTGGCACTCGCCACTGCGCTGGGGCTGACGCAGGTCGCTGAAGCGCCCGAGACGGCCTTGCTGGCCGCAGTCTTTGATGAGCAGGCCTCAGGCGGCTTGCGCGAAACGCTGTCGCATCTGCAGCGGGTGGCCTTTGGCCTGCGTGAGCGCCTGTCGGTGGACCACTGGCGTGCCATCAGCGGGTTGCAGCGCGACCCTGGCTTCGAAGGCTTTCATGACCTGACGCAAGCCATGGCGCTCCTTGATCGCGCCGTGGTGGCCCTGGCCACTTCGTCCGGGTTCATGCTTGATGGCATGACCCGTGACGCCGGCTGGCGATTTGTGTCGGCAGGCCGCAGGCTTGAACGGCTGCGGGCGGTCTGCGCCGCGCTCATCTCTGCCTGTCGCGAAGGCCAGGCTGCAGGCCTCGACTGGCTGCTTGAATTCGCAGATTCTTCGATCACCTATCGCTCGCGTTATCTGGGCACGCCCGAGTGGCTGCCGGTCCTTGATCTGCTGATCAGTGACGACACCAACCCGCGCGCCATCGCGTTTCAATTGAGTGGGCTGAGCGACGCCGTGGGGCGCATCGACCGGATCGTGGGCAGCGATGCCCTCAGTCTGGTCCCGCCCGTGCTGGCAGACATCGGACGCTGGTCGCAGCCCGCCCATCTCAACCCCGATGCTGCGCTAATCGCGTGGCTCCAGTCGGTAACAGACGCCGCGGCACAGCTCTCTGACCGGCTGTCCATGCGCTTTTTCAGCCATGCCCGAGATGTGCGGCGGGCCACATTCGCCGCCTGATCATGTCGCGCATCATTGAGGTGGAGCATCGCACGCTGTATCAGTACAGCTCGCCAGTTGAGCAGTCGTGGCAGCTGGCGCGCCTTCAACCACGCGCGTTGCCGCATCAGCGCCTGCTGGCCCATGCGCTGAGCATCGAGCCCATACCGGATTGGCGGGAAGCGCGCACCGACAGCTTCGGCAACCCGGCCTGCGCCTTTTCGCTGCATGGGGCTCACGATGCGCTTGAGGTGATCGCACGCTCAACGGTTGAGGTCAGTCCCCGCGAACCCGACTTGCCTGCAGCGCAGTGGCCATGGGACGCGCCGCCAGCGGGTGGACTCGCCGATGGATCAAAGGGCGACGATTTCTGTGAGGCGTCTGCGGTTGCACAGGCGCACTTTCTGGGGGTCAGTCCCCAGGTGCCGCCGTCGTCGGTGGCCCGCCGCTATGCCCGCCGCAGTTTTCGCCCAGGCGCGCCTTTCGCCTTGGCCCTGCACGATCTGGCCACCCGCATCCATCAGGACTTCACCTTCGATGCCACGGCCACCACCGTGACCACCCCGCTGCAGACCGTGCTGGCTACCCGACGCGGCGTCTGCCAGGACTTCGCGCATCTGATGATTGCCGGCCTGCGTGCGCTAAACATTCCGGCGCGCTATGTATCGGGTTACATCGTCACCACGCCGCCGCCCGGGCAGCCCCGGATGGTGGGTGCTGATGCGTCTCATGCCTGGGTGTCGGCCTGGTGCCCGGGGCAGGGCTGGATCGATATCGACCCCACCAATAACCGGCGTACCGATACTGACTTCGTCACGCTGGCCTGGGGGCGCGATTTCAGCGATGTGTCGCCGCTGCGCGGTGTGATTCTGGGCGGAGGGGATCAGGAGCTGACTGCTGAGGTGACGGTTACGCCCGTGACCTGAGGCCGCAGTGTTTGCTGTGGACTGCATGTCGTCGCAGTCGGGGCGAAGAGGTGTCGGCGACCGATTGACGAAGCCCGGCCAGGAATAAAAAAAGCGCCGGGTTGCCCCGGCGCTTTCAGTATCGAATCTAATCCGGCCCAGGGCCGGTTGTCGATCAGAACTTGTGGTTCACGCCGATCTGGTAGCGCATCGCAGCGTCCAGAGCACGGACCGTGGTTCCAGTGGGCTGGAAGCCAGAGTAGTCGTTCGAGCCCACGCCGACATAGACGCCAGTACGGTTCGACAGTTCCCACACGTAGGTCACGCCCCACTGCAGCATGTCCTCGTTGCGCGCATTCCCGAAACCACTCGGATTCAGTTGCTCAACGTTCGCGTACAGACGGCCCGGGCCAAGACGTGCAAACGCGCTCAGCAGGTAGGTCTCGTTCTTCGAACCGAAGTTGCCACCCAGCGCAGCCGTACGGAAGTTATCGAACTTCAGTTGAGTGTAGCCGGCACTGATACCGAAGGCACCGAAGTTGTAACCGATCGCGCCAGCAAATGCCTCATCGATCACGGTGGGATTCAGCGTGGCGCTGACCACATTGCTGTTGTGCTTGTGATAGCCGCCAGTAACCAACAGGTTACCCAGACGCCACACGCCCGACACGCCCCAGACGTCGCCCGAACCCAGCGCGCTGCCGTCGCCCAGCGCGTCACCCGTCGGGCGATAGTTTTCGCCGAACGAGTACATACCGTAGACGGTCAGGCCACCGATTGCAGGTGACTTGTACACGATCGAGTTGTCGGCACGGATAGCGCCGTAATAAAGCGACTGCAGGCCGCCGAACGCGAAAGAACCCGGGTTGCCAGTGGTGGCTGCCCAGTTGTTGTAGCCAGAGTTCAGGGTCCAGTCAGGGAAGTACATCGCCCAGAAGATCGGGGTGTACTGACGGCCCATGGTGATATCACCGAAGCCTGTCGACAGACCGACCCATGCGGTGCCGTTCCAGAATTTGTTGTTGGTGGCGGTGTTCGTGGCGCCCGGCAGCAGGGTGATCTGACCGCCCTGGGTGTCACCGGTGTCGATCTGGAAGCGATGCTCGATGTTGAAGATCGCCGACATGCCGGTCTTGCCCAGGGGCTCGGTACCGCGCATGCCCAGACGGGAAGACTGCCAGCCGCCGGACTGAACGCGTGCGCCTGACTTACCGTTGTTCAGCGAACCGCTGACGAGAGCCGAGTTGGCCTGGTCGTTCGAGTACTCAACTGCCACGTCTGCAATACCGTACAGCACGATGGACGACTGCGCCTGAGCGGCTGCGGGCAGGGCAGCCGCGACAGCCAGTGCGAGAAGCGATTTCTTCATTGGTCAATCTCCTTGGTTTCTGAATCCACAAGACTTCCGGATCCGCCGGAGTCTCAACTCCCCGAGTGATTCATCGGCTGGAAGTTGCGCCTATTCTCACCAAAAAGTTCTCGAGGGCAAAGAAAAAGCGGCGGTTGGGCCCGGCTGATCGATCGAGTATGTCGTTTTGAGGCAACAAAACGGCCGTTGCTACGTCGGTTCGAGGGGTCGGGATGGGGTGGAAAGCTCGTCTCGGCCCGTCGCGACGCCCGTCTTCTGAACGCGTCGCGACTCCATTGACTATATATAGATAAAGACACGGGGCGAGCGTGCCTGACTCACGCCGCTGGCCGCAGCGCCGGTGTGTTGAGGGCTGCGGGTAAACTTCCCGCCATGAACGCTTCCTCCCCGCGCAGATTCTTCGGCTCCGAGCCCGCTCCCCGCGCTCACTTGTCGCCGCTCGATCGCATGCTGGATGGCGTCGGGCATGCATTGGCCACGATCTGGGCTGCGCCCACGCCGTCGCGCAAGGCGCCCCGCCCGTCGCTAACCGATCATCCGCAGGCCACCCACGTGCTCGAAGATCAGGACAGGCGCCTGTCTGCTGGCCTGATGCGCGTGAATCATGTGGGCGAGGTGTGCGCCCAGGCGCTCTATGAGGGGCAGGCGGCCACCACGCGCGACCCGCGGCTACTGCGGTTTTTTCAGCGAGCCGCGCTCGAAGAGGGTGATCACCTGGCCTGGACACGGGAGCGCCTGGAAGAGCTGGGCGCGCGTCCGTCGCTATTTAATCCGCTCTGGTACGGCGGCGCTTTCGCGCTGGGGGCGCTGGCGGGCCGGCTGGGAGATTCGGTGTCGCTGGGTTTCACGGTGGAAACCGAGCGCCAGGTGGAGGAGCATCTTGCGGGTCACCTGGACCGATTGCCGGCGGCCGATGTGCAGTCACGGGCCATTGTGGATGTGATGCGCCGGGATGAAGTGCATCATGGTCAGGAGGCCCGAGCCCTGGGAGCGGCCGCGCTTCCGACCCCCGTGCGCTGGGCCATGCGGGCCGCGGCACGCGTCATGACAACGACGGCTTACCGCATCTGACGAGATTCGAAGGGGGCTGGGTTCGGGCACTCAGACCTCGACGCCCAGTCCTCAGCGCTCAGTCTTCAACAATGTCCCAGGTCAGCACCAGTTCGGCGGTTTTGGCGAGCATGGCCGAGGCAGAGCAGTACTTGTCGTGCGAGAGCTTGATGGCGCGCTCGACGATATTGGGTTTGAGCCCACGTCCGCGCACGGTGAATCGGAATTCAATCCGCGTGAAGATCTTGGGCTCGGTCTCGGCCCGCTCGGCGTGCAGCGCCACCTCGCAGGCCCGCACGTCCTGGCCGCTCTTCCTTAATATGAGGACGACGTCATAGGCGGTGCAGCCGCCGGTGCCCAGCAGCACCATCTCCATGGGGCGGGGGCCCAGGTTGCGGCCGCCACCCTCCGGGGCGCCATCCATGACCACCGCATGACCGCTTCCGGTCTCGGCGACGAAGGTCATTGTGTCGGGGCCGGTCCATCGCACCAGAGTATCCATTGCACACCTTTTGACTGCAGACAAGAAACGCAGGTATCATAGCCGGCTAAGCAAATTCAGTCAGAACATGAAGACTTTCTCCGCTAAACCCCATGAGGTCCGTCGCGACTGGTTCGTCGTCGACGCCAACGACAAGGTGCTCGGTCGCCTCGCCGCGGAGATCGCCTCCCGCCTGCGTGGCAAGCACAAGCCCGAGTTCACGCCGCACGTGGACACTGGCGATTTCATCGTCGTGGTCAACGCTGCAAAAATTCGCGTGACCGGCGCCAAGGCGCTCGACAAGAAGTACTACCGTCACTCGGGCTATCCGGGCGGTATCAGTGAAACCAACTTCGGCAAGATGCAGGAGCGTTTCCCGGGTCGTGCGCTTGAAAAAGCGGTCAAGGGCATGCTGCCCAAGGGTCCGCTGGGTTACGCCATGATCAAGAAGCTCAAGGTGTACGCCGAGGCGGCCCATCCGCATACTGCCCAGCAGCCCAAAACGCTGGAAATCTGAGTCAAGGACATCATCGAATGATCGGCGAATACAACTACGGCACCGGCCGGCGCAAAACCGCGGTCGCCCGGGTGTTCATCAAGAAGGGCAAGGGCGACATCGTCGTCAACGGCAAGCCTCTGGACCAGTACTTCGCACGCGAGACCGGCCGCATGGTGGCCCGTCAGCCGCTGGAAGTGGCGAACATGGTCGATACCTTCGACATCAAGGTCAATGTGGCCGGTGGTGGTGAATCGGGCCAGGCAGGCGCTGTGCGTCACGGTATTACCCGTGCACTGATTGACTACGATGCCACGCTCAAGCCGGCGCTGTCGGGTGCAGGCCTGGTCACGCGTGATGCCCGCGAAGTTGAACGTAAGAAAGTCGGTCTGCGCAAAGCCCGCCGGCGTAAGCAGTTCTCCAAGCGCTGATTCATGGCCGCTCGCTGCCTGGCACTTCGGTGTCTGCGGCGGGTCCGATCAGTCGCTGTGGTATCCGAGCCCGCCGTTTTGGCGGGCTTCGTTTTTCAGGCGTGCTAACCCTGTTCGTGCAGGGGTTTTAGTCGACCGTTACACTTGGTTATTCAGGAGGTCACCCATGAACGCCGTTGCAGAGATGCCCGCTCCCCTCGTCTTCACCGACAGCGCTGCCGATAAGGTGCGTCAACTGATTGAAGAAGAGGGCAATGCCGCGCTGAAGTTGCGTGTCTTCGTACAAGGGGGCGGTTGCTCCGGTTTCCAGTACGGTTTCACCTTCGACGAAGAAACCGGCGAAGACGACACCGTGATGGAAAAGAACGGTGTCAGCCTGCTCATCGACGCCATGAGCTATCAGTACCTGGTTGGCGCTGAAATCGATTACAAGGACGGGCTCGAAGGCGCCCAGTTCGTGATCAAGAACCCCAACGCCACCACCACCTGCGGTTGCGGGTCGTCGTTCTCGGTCTGATTGGCTGCGCTGACCTGGTCGCGACGCTGAGTTAGGCGAAGCATCGACCGGGCACGGTTGCTTAACGCAGCGCCGGGTCAGTGACTTGGCGCTTCGGGTGCGGGATACACCGCACCCAGCACGCGCGGGCCTGCCGCACCAGTCACGGCGGGCAGGTTGGCCGGGCGTCCAGCCATCCGCTCCCTTGCGAGCCATGCAAACGCCAGCGCTTCGACTGCCCCCGGATCAATCCCAAGGGACGTGGTGCTGGTGACCTCCATGCGCGGCATGAGCGCCGCCAGGCGTTCCATCAGGTGCGTGTTCAACGCGCCGCCGCCGCACACGCGGCACTCTTGTGCATCAAATGCCAGACAGGCCTGCGCGATCGTGCGGGCTGTCAGCGCTGAAAGCGTGGCCTGAACGTCCTCGGATTTCAGGGCTGTGCTGTGGGTCGCTTTGAACGCATCCAGGTGCGTAGTGAGCCAGGCCAGGGTGAACAGGTCGCGCCCGGTGCTCTTGGGAGGACTCAGGCTGAAATAGGGTTCGGTCAGCATCTGTGACAGCAGACCGGGGACGACCGCGCCGCTGGCCGCCCAGCGCCCCTGTGCATCGTAGGGCAGGCCCTGGTGTTGCTCGCACCATGCGTCCATCAGCAGATTGCCCGGGCCGGTATCGAAGCCGGTCACCGATCCTCCGCCCGCGGGCAGCAGACTGACATTGGCGATGCCGCCAATGTTCACGATGGCGCGGCGCCGCATGCGCGAGGCGAAGGCCAGCGCATGGAAGGCCGGCACAAGCGGCGCGCCCTGGCCGCCTGCTGCGACATCGGCACTGCGGAAATCAACCACCGTCGTGCAGTGCGTGGCTTGTGCCAGCCGTGCCCCGTTGATGAGCTGCAGGGTATAGCCCAGCTCCGGGCGATGACGAACCGTCTGACCATGCGCACCCAGCGCCCGCACGGTGGGTGAACCGATCCGCGAGGCCTGTGCCAGCAGGGTGCGGGTGACGTTCGCGTAAAGGTCGGTGAGCGCGATCGCGGCCAGCGCGGCGCGCGCCAGTTCGTCAGGGCCGGGCTGCTGCAGAGCCAGCAATTCGGCGCGCAACGCGGCAGGGATGGGTGCCGAGGCAAACAGCGACTGCAGCACCGGTGCGTCGGGCGTTTCGCCATCAAAGATGGCCAGAACACCGTCAACCGCGTCGACGCTCGTTCCGGACATCAGGCCGATGTAGGCGTCTTGCACCCTTGGGGCTCACTCAAAAAAAAGCCCCTGCACGCAGGCAGGGGCGGTGACCACTACCGGCCGCGATTACTCGAAGCGAGCGGCCATTTGGGTATCGAGCAAGCCGAAGCGGGCCTTGTACTCGTTCGCCTGGATCGTGAAGCGCGCACGCTCTGCACCTTGCAGGCCGCGCGCTGGAATGGCTCGCACTGCAGCCATCGGGTCGACATGCTCGCCGTCGATCATGAACTCGAAATGCAGGTGCGGGCCGGTGGTCCAGCCGGTCATGCCAACAGTGCCGATCGTGTCGCCCTGACGCACCTTGCTGCCGACCTGGAGCCCGTCTGCGAACTCGTTCAAGTGCGCATACAGCGTGGTTTGCTTGGCGTTGTGCTTGACGATGACCACGTTGCCGTAGCCACGCTGCTGACCGACGAAATCAATCACGCCATCGGCTGTGCTGCGCACCTTGGTGCCCACCGGTGCTTGAAGGTCGACACCTTTGTGGGCGCGCCAGTCGCGCAGGATGGGGTGGAAACGGCTCTCGGTGAAGCCCGAACTTACGCGGGTGAATTCAAGCGGCGATGCCAGGAATGGCCGGCTGAGGTTGCGCCCGTCAAAGGAGTAGTAGTCGCCGACGCCGTCGCCGCGGTCGAACCAGATGGCCTCGATTTTGCGCTGACCGCCGCGGAACTGCACTGCCAGGATGCGACCAACAATGGGCGGCTCGAGGCTGCCGGCTTCCTGCAGTGTTTCGAAGACGACGCGCAGGCGGTCGCCGCGACGCACGTCGCGCAGGTTGACGTCTTCGCCGAACACATCGGCCATGCGAGCGAGCACGTTGTCGGGGATGTCGGCCGCATCCAGCGCTTCGACCAGCGAATTGCGCACCTGCGCCGTCCGGGTTTCGATTGAACGCTCGGCCGGCACCGGTTCGTCATAGGCCACGAGCTTGCCGGACTGACGTGCAATCACCAGTCTGCGGCCCAGACCCACCGGATCGGCGCTGGACAGCCGATAGGTCAGGCGATCGATCGAGCGATCGGTGCCCAGCACGGCGGAAACGGTGCGGCCAGCACGCAGCTCGAGCAGGCTCTTTGCGAACGGATCCTTGCGCACGAAGGCGGCAAATTCCGCATCGTCCGCGCCCAGGCGCGACAACAGCGTGCCAAGCGTTTCGCCACGGCGAATACGTTCCTGCTGGATCAGCGTGCCGCGACTCTCAATGACTTCGGGCTGGAACGACACCGCTTCGACGGTTGAATCGGTGGCTTGCGCATCGGATGCCGTCAGCGGGGCCACACCAAACGCGGTGACCGCTGCCAGCGAGCCAATGGCTCCGAGTACCCAAGCAAGGGTTTTGACCTTGACCTGAACCATATTCAATCGATCTTCTATGCCAGGACCCGCATGGCGGATCAGGAAAAAACTGTCGCACGCCGCGCGCCGCTTGGGGCGCCCGACCACGCAGGCTAGAATCTTCAGCTTTGCAATCTGCGCAACGCTCTGGCGCCGGCTGATTGCAGAGAACGACTCACGGGACTACGACGTACGGCTCTTTGCTTCGGGCTCAGGACGTCGACCAGACAGAATGCAGGGTCGGCGCCGACCCCCTTGATCGGGTCAGCCCATGAGCCGAAGTGTAACAGAACCGTCAGGCTTCCAGAACGCACCCCTGCGCCTGGCAGCCTGCGCCGGCATGCCACTTTACCGACAGGCAAGTATCCCTCATGACATCGCCCCACCCTTCCGCCCAGAGCTCCGACCTGCCCGTCACCTCGACCGTTCGTCGGGCACTCGAGGTGGCGCTGCGGGGCTGCGACGAATTGCTGGTGGAGGCTGACTTTGTGCGCAAGCTGGCGCGTTCGGAATCGACTGGCCAGCCTTTGCGCATCAAGCTGGGCCTCGATCCGACGGCGCCAGACCTGCACCTGGGGCATACCGTGGTGCTCAACAAGATGCGCCAGTTGCAGGATCTGGGCCACACGGTCATTTTTCTGATTGGCGACTTCACGGCCATGATTGGCGATCCGTCGGGGCGCAATGCCACCCGCCCGCCGCTGACCCGCGAGCAGATCGAGGCCAATGCCAGGACCTACTTCGAGCAGGCCAGCCTGGTATTGGACGCCGCGAAAACCGAAATTCGATACAACTCTGAATGGTGTGATCCGCTGGGTGCGCGCGGCATGATTCAGTTGGCGTCGCGTTACACGCTGGCGCGGATGCTTGAGCGCGATGACTTCACCAAGCGCTACAAGGGCGGCATCCCGATTTCCGTCCATGAGCTGCTCTATCCGCTGATGCAGGGCTACGACTCGGTGGCGCTGAAATCCGATTTGGAGCTGGGCGGGACCGACCAGAAGTTCAACCTGCTGGTGGGCCGGGAGCTGCAAAAGGAATATGGGCAGGAGCCCCAGTGCATCCTGACGATGCCGCTGCTCGAGGGGCTCGATGGTGTCGAGAAGATGTCCAAGTCCAAGGGCAACTATGTGGGCATTACCGACTCGCCCACCGACATGTTCGGCAAGCTGATGTCGATCTCGGACACCCTGATGTGGCGGTATTTCGAGCTGCTCTCGAGCCTGTCGCTTGACCAGATCGGTGCACTCAAGGCGGCCTGCGAGGCAGGGCGCAACCCGCGCGACGTCAAGGTGCAACTGGCCGGCGAGATGACCGCGCGCTTTCATGGCGCGGCCGCCGCCCAAACCGCTCTGGAGGGATTCGAGTCGCGCTTTTCAAAGGGCGCGCTGCCCGAAGACCTTGAAGAAGTCAGCGTGGCCGGTGCGCCGATCGGCATCGGGCAGTTACTGCGGGAGGCCGGATTGGTGGCCTCCGGCAGCGAGGCCATGCGCAATGTGGAGCAGGGCGGGGTGCGGATCGACGGGGACAAGGTGAGCGACAAGGGCTTGAAACTCGGGGCCGGCACCTATGTAGTGCAGGTGGGCAAGCGGCGCGCAGCACGCGTGACCGTGTCCTGATCGGCGCGGTTGCTCTGGCGTGATCGCTCTGATTCAGCGGGTCTCTCAGGCCCATGTCGACGTGGCCGGCGAGCGTGTGGGGGCGATTGGGCCGGGCCTGATGGCGCTGGTCTGCGCCGAGCGTGGCGACACGCCCGAGCAGGCCGAGCGCCTGCTGCAGCGGGTCGTGGCCTATCGGGTGTTTGGGGATGACAGCGGTCGCATGAACCGCTCGCTCATCGACGTGCAGGGTGGCCTGCTGCTGGTGCCACAGTTCACGCTGGCGGCAGACACCCGCAGTGGCCTGCGGCCGAGCTTTACGCCGGCTGCGCCTCCCGAGCTGGGCCGGCAGCTGTTCGAGGCGTTTGTCGACCAGGCCCGCGAGCGGTGCCCGCTGGTTCAGACCGGCGTGTTTGGCGCTGACATGAAGGTGCATCTGATTAACGACGGCCCGGTGACCTTCTGGTTACGCGCCGATCCGCCAACCGAACCAGCGCCTGCGCGCCCCTGACATGCCCACTGAATCCGTCATCACCGACCTCATCCTGATTCGCCACGGTGAGACCGACTGGAACCTGGCGCGGCGCTTTCAGGGGCATCAGGATATTTCGCTCAATGCCGAAGGCTTGCGTCAGGCGCAGGGGGCGGCGCGCAGGCTCGGTGAGCGGCGGCAGGACTACGGACTTGCGACGCAGCCTGAGCAGGCGCCTGCGTTGCTCTTTACCAGCGATCTGATGCGCTGTCGCCAGACGGCTGAACCGATCGGTCAGGCGCTGGGGCTACCGGTGATCGTGGAGCCACGACTGCGTGAGCGCACCTTCGGCGTGCTTGAGGGGCTGACGGTGGACGAGCTGCGCCGCGATCATGCCGAGTCGTTTGCCCGCTGGCAGGCGCGCGAGCCGGACTTCGCCGTGGAGCGGGCCGAATCGCTGCGCATCTTTGCCGCTCGCGTGCAGGACGTACTGGACGATCTGGTGGCCCGCCATGCGGGGCGCACGCTGGTGATGGTGACGCATGGTGGCGTGCTTGATGTGGTCTATCGCATCGGACAGGGCATGCCGATTGAGGCGCCGCGCAAGGTCGAGATTCCCAATGCCAGCCTGAACCGGCTGCGACATGACGGACAGCGTCTGACCGTCGTCCAGTGGGGTGATGTGTCGCACTGGCGGCATGTTTCGAGTGATTCGAGCGGTGCGGCCGACGCTGCCACCCAGGTTGCGCCCTGAGCCCGGACGCCGAAGAGAGCCCATCAACTCGGCCAAGAGGCTGCAATCCCTTACAATCGGGGGCTCCGCGGGACTGGCGAGTAAGGGTGAATCGACACCGTGAATCGCGGATTCGGGCGACGTCCGTCGCCGGCCGTTCGCCTGGGCAGTTACCGGCATGCCGCCGGGAATCCTGACTGCAACAAGGACACATCATGTTTGATCGTAACCAGGGCATCGCGCAGGTCGATCCCGAACTGTGGCAAGCCATCGAGGCCGAGAACCGTCGCCAGGAAGCGCATATCGAGCTGATCGCGTCGGAAAATTACGCAAGCCCGGCGGTGATGGCGGCCCAGGGCAGCCAGCTCACCAACAAATACGCCGAGGGCTATCCCGGCAAGCGCTACTACGGTGGCTGCGAGCATGTCGATGTGGCCGAATCGCTGGCCATTGAGCGGCTCAAGCGGCTCTATGGCGCTGAGGCTGCCAATGTGCAGCCGCACTCGGGCGCGCAGGCTAATCAGGCGGTTTTTCTCGCGTTTCTGAAGCCCGGCGACACCATCATGGGCATGAGCCTGGCCGAAGGCGGTCACCTGACCCACGGCATGCCGCTCAATCTGTCGGGCAAGTGGTTTAACGTGGTCTCGTATGGCCTGGACGCCAATGAAGCCATCGACTATGACGCGATGGAAAAGAAGGCCCGCGAAGCGCGTCCCAAGCTGATCATCGCCGGCGCCTCGGCTTATTCGCTGCACATCGATTTCGAGCGCTTTGCCCGTGTAGCCAAGGAGATCGGCGCGATCTTCATGGTCGACATGGCGCACTACTCGGGACTGATTGCCGCGGGCGTCTACCCGAACCCGGTGCCGCATGCCGACATCGTCACGTCCACCACGCACAAGAGCCTGCGCGGGCCGCGTGGCGGCATCATCCTAATGAAGGCCGAGCACGAAAAGGCGATCAATTCGGCCGTCTTTCCCGGCCTGCAGGGCGGCCCGCTCATGCATGTGATCGCTGCCAAGGCCATCGCCTTTCATGAAGCGCTGCAGCCCTCGTTCAAGGATTATCAGAAGCAGGTGATTGCCAACGCCCGCACGCTCGCAGAAACGCTGATCGCACGCGGTCTGCGCATCGTGTCAGGCGGCACGCAAAGCCACGTCATGCTGGTGGACCTGCGCCCCAAGCAGATCACGGGCAAGGAAGCCGAGGCGGTGCTGGGTCAGGCGCATATCACGGTCAACAAGAATTCCATCCCCAACGATCCTGAAAAACCGCTGGTGACCAGTGGCGTGCGACTGGGCTCGCCGGCCATGACCACGCGCGGGTTCAAGGACGCCGAGGCTGCTCAGGTGGGCCACCTGATTGCCGATGTGCTGGATGCGCCACGTGATGCAGCCAACATCGACAGCGTTCGCGCGCGCGTCGAAGCCCTGACTGCGCGCTTTCCGGTCTACCGGTGAGCGTCGCGGCCGTGTGTCTGGGCTGAGTCGGTCGCCGCATGCGCTGCCCGTTTTGCGATCACGCCGATACGCAGGTGATTGAAACCCGCGAGGCCGAAGACGGGCTGGCCTTGCGGCGCAGGCGGCGCTGCGCGCAATGCGACAAGCGCTTCACCACCTACGAACGCGTCGAACTGTCGCTGCCGTCGGTGGTGAAGAAAAACGGTGTGCGGGCTGAATACGATCGACGCAAACTGCGGGCATCGCTGGCGCTTGCCCTGCGCAAACGCCCCGCCACCTCGGAAGCCATCGATGCAGCCATTTTGCGCATCGAAGAAGAACTGCTGGCGATGGCGGCCCGCGAAGTCCCAAGCGAACGCATTGGTGAGCTGGTGATGCGCGAACTCAAGAAGATCGACAAGATCGCCTATATCCGGTTTGCGTCGGTGTACCGCAGCTTCGAAGACGTGGTCGAGTTTGCCGAGGCGATCGAGGAAGTGCAGCCGCGCCAGCGGCCGCGCGCCAAGCCCCGGGCCTGAGCCGCACCCATGTTCAATCCCGACGATCATCGGTTCATGAGCCGTGCGATGGAGCTTGCGCGTCAGGGCCTGACCACCACCACCCCCAATCCGCGGGTGGGCTGTGTGCTGGTGAAAGACGGTGTGATCGTGGGTGAAGGCTGGCATCGGCGTGCAGGGGAAGCGCATGCTGAAGTTGGTGCGCTGGCCCAGGCGGGTGAGCAGGCACAGGGTGCCACGGCCTATGTCACGCTCGAGCCTTGCAGCCATTTCGGTCGCACCCCGCCGTGTGTCGAAGCGCTGGTTCGGGCCAGGGTGGCGCGTGTAGTCGCTGCCATGGAAGACCCCAATCCGAGTGTCAATGGTCGGGGTCTGGCGCGATTGCGCGACGCAGGAATCGATGTGCGCTGCGGTCTGCTGCGCGACGAGGCCATCGAACTGAATATCGGCTTTGTCTCACGCATGACGCAGGGCCGGCCTTGGGTGCGCCTGAAGCTCGCCACCTCACTTGATGGCCTGAGTGCGTTGCCCGATGGCACGAGCCAGTGGATCACATCGGAGCCCGCGCGCACGGATGGACATGCCTGGCGCGCACGGGCCTGTGCCATCTTCACTGGAATTGGCACGGTGCGCGACGACAATCCGAGACTGGACGTGCGTCATGTCCCCACGTCGCGTCAGCCCATGAAGATCGTGGTCGATTCGCGCCTGGAAGTGGACCTTGATGCAAAGGTGCTGCAGGGTGCGCCAACCTTGATCTTCAGCGCCGTGGAGCGGCCCGACAAGGTCCGGGAACTGCACGATCGCGGCTGTCGGGTGGTGTGCCTGCCCGATCCCCGCGGCAAAGTCGACCTGGCCGCCTGTCTGGCCTATCTGGCAGGCGAGGGTCTGAACGAAATTCACGTCGAGGCGGGGCACAAACTCAACGGCTCGCTGGCCCGTTCAGGGCTGATCGACGAGCTGCTGCTGTATCTGGCGCCGTCACTGCTGGGCACCGGGCTGCCCGCACTTGACCTGCCTGCCCCGGCCTCGCTTGCGCAGCGCACCCGGCTGCACTTTCATGACATTCAGCGAATCGGCCCCGACCTGCGGGTGATGGCGCGTTTTGATCGCACGCCTGCGGCAGATGCTGCAGGCGCTTCTTGAACCTCACTTTTTCAGGACTGTCCCATGTTCACCGGTATCGTCGCCGCAGTTGGTCGAATCGAAGCTGTCGAGTCTTTGGGGGCCGATGCCGGTCTGCGTCTTACTGTCGACGCGGGGGCGCTTGATCTGCGTGATGTGGCCATTGGTGACTCGATCGCGATTCAGGGCGCCTGCATGACCGCGATCGCTCTCGAGGGTTCGCGATTCAAGGTCGAGGTCTCGCGCGAAAGTCTGGACAAGACGACCGGCCTGGGCGCACCGGGTGAAGTGAATCTGGAAAAAGCCCTGCGGCTGGCCGACCGTCTTGGCGGCCATCTGGTGAGCGGGCATGTGGACGGGCTGGGCGAGGTGGTCCACTTTGCGCCGGTGGGCGAGTCGTGGCGACTGGATATCCGTGTGCCGGCACAGATCTCTAAATACCTGGCCTACAAGGGATCAGTGACCGTGAACGGCACGAGTCTGACGGTCAACAGCGTGAAAGATCTCCCCGAAGGCCCGTGCGTGATCAGCATCAACCTGATTCCGCACACCATCCAGGCCACCACGCTTAAGTACTTGAAGCCTGGCGCACACGTCAATCTGGAGATTGATCTGATTGCACGCTACGTGGAGCGCATGCTCGCAGGCAGCACGATTTCAAGCTGAGGGTGTAAGCGACGCGAAACGGTGCGCAGTCGGCCCTTGCAGCGCGTTGCGCGTGCGAACGTAGCTCGCCACGTCGCAGGCTGCCATCGGTTTGGCCACGTAGTAGCCCTGGATTTCGTCGCAGCCCATGGCCGCAAGACTGCGCAATTCGGCCACGGTTTCCACGCCTTCGGCGACCACACGCAGACCGAGCTGCTTGCCGAGTTCGATGGTCGATCGCACGATCGTGTGGCTGCCCCGGTTGTCATTCATGCCACTGACGAATGAGCGGTCGATCTTGAGCTCATCGACCGGCAGATTCTGCAATTGCTTGAGCGTGGCATAACCCGTGCCGAAATCGTCCACGGCCAGTCGCACGCCCAGTGCAGCCAGGGCTTGCAGATTCGCCACGGCCACTTCGGTTTCGCTGACCAGGCCGCTTTCGGTGATTTCCAGGCACAAGCCGCCAGGGGCCGGTTGAATCCGCCGCACGATATCGGCCACGCCCTCGGCAAAGGCGCGATTCTCAATGTCCTGCGCCGACACATTGACCGAGATGCATACGTTCAAGCCCTGCAGGGCCAGATCGCGCGAGAAGGCCGCACCTTGTGCAACCACCCACTGCGACATCTCCCGAATGAATCCACTTTGTTCGGCAAATTGCACGAATTCACCAGGCTGAATCGTGCCCCGCTTGGGATGCTTCCAGCGCACCAGGCCTTCGAAGCCGACGATCATGCCGCTGCTGACTTCAAGCTTGGGCTGGTACTCGAGCACGAGTTGCCCGCTTTCAAGGGCGGTGCGCAGCTCGCCCAGCATCGACAGATAACTGCGGCGGACCTCGTGTGATTCGCCGTTGAAAATTTCAAGGCCTGCGCGCTTGCGTTTGGCCCGGTACATGGCGCTGTCGGCATGACGCATGAGCGTGCGTTCGTCGCCACCATGCTGCGGATGCAGCGCAATCCCGATCGACATGCCGATATCAATGCGCTGATCCAGATGCACCATGGGCGCTTGCATGGCATCGAGAATGCGCGACGCCACTTCGCGTACGGTGTGTTCACCACCGGAAAGCAGCAGCACGAACTCGTCACCACCGAGCCTGGCGACGGTGTCGCTCTCCCGAACGGTCTTGCGCAGGCGGCGTGCCACTTCCAGCAGCACTGAGTCGCCTGCGGCGTGCCCCAGCGAATCGTTGATGAACTTGAAGCGGTCGAGGTCGATCACCGCGACAGCAAAAGGTGTGGCCTGTCGTTTCGAGAGTGCCAGCAGGTGGCGCAGTCGTTCGGTGAGCAAGGTGCGGTTGGGCAGGCCGGTCAGCGGATCGGCCAGCGCCGATTCGAGAATGCGCTTTTCCCGACGCGCCGATGTCGACACCAGCCGGTTCACGCTCTGGGCGAGTGCGCCCAGATCGTCCCGGTGTCGGGTATCAATCCGCACGGAATAGTCGCCTGACTTGGTGCGCTCCAGTACGTCGCGGATATCGGCCAGCCGTCGGTTCAGACGCAGGCCCGCAGTGCGCAAGGCGAGCGCCAGAGCCGTTGCCGTGACCAGAGCCGCCACGCCGATCGCCACCAGTGGCTGGGCACGCCAGCCCGGCGCGAGCCACATCATCAGCGCAATCACCGCGCTATTGACCCCTACGACGGTTGCCAGACCGAGCGCGGGCAGCAGTGTCTGAAGGGGCAGGCCTGGAGTGTTGGGGACGTCCTGCCTGTCGTCTTCAGGCCCGCTGTGCAGCCGGTCGGAGGCTCGACGTCGGGGTGACGACGCGGATTCAGCGGCAGGCGCCAATGCAGGTCCTGCAGCGGGGCGCGAAGGGGGTAAAGCCGTGGCGGAGGCAGGGGAGGGCATCAGAGCGGGCAGGCTGAACCGATTGGCAGACAGAAGTGACCGGCCAAGCATAGGCAGTCCATGGCCACGCTGAGCAGACTGACCGGTGAACGGTTGGCCCGGCGCGACCGATGAATCACGCCCGCTTTCAGCGCACCCGGCAGGGCGAGCGCGCGGGGCGGCGAGCGCATCCGGTACACTCGACTCCCCCTTCGAGCCGTGATCCCTTCGATGACGCCCCCGACCTCTTCTGTGGACGCTGCCCGCAGCGCGCCCTCCGCCGCGACGAACAAGCCGGCCCCTACAGCCTTGCCCACGGACGCCATTGCATCGACCCTGGAGATCGTCGCCGAGCTCAAAGCCGGTCGCATGGTCATCCTGGTCGACGAGGAAGACCGCGAAAATGAAGGCGACCTGGTGCTCGCCGCGGATTTCGTGACCCCGGAGGCCATCAACTTCATGGCCCGCTACGGGCGCGGTCTGATTTGCCTCACGCTCACAGAGCAGCGCTGCCGTCAGCTCAACCTCGCACCCATGGTGCAGGTCAACGGCACCGCGCACGGCACCAACTTCACGGTGTCCATCGAGGCTGCTGAGGGTGTCACCACCGGCATTTCCGCAGCCGATCGCTCACATACCGTGGCGGTTGCCGTGTCCGCGCAGGCCAAGCCGGACGATCTGGTGCAACCAGGGCATATTTTTCCGCTGACGGCTCAGCCGGGCGGCGTGCTGATGCGGGCTGGACACACCGAGGCCGGTTGCGATCTGGCCCAGCTCGCTGGCTTGACGCCCGCGTCGGTCATCTGCGAGATCCTCAAGGACGACGGCACCATGGCGAGGTTGCCGGACCTGATCGAGTTCGGTCGCGAGCATGGCCTGAAGATCGGCACCATCGCCGATCTGATTCATTACCGCAGCGCCAACGAGAGCCTGATCGAGCGGCTGGGCGAACGCACCGTGCGGACCACCGCAGGTGAGTTCCGGATGATCATGTTCCGCGACAAGCCCAGCGATTCCACCCATATCGCCATGGTCATGGGCCAGTTCACTGCGCAGGATGAAATTCCGGTGCGGGTGCATGAGCCTCTGTCTGTGCTCGACCTGCTGGAAGTGGATCGCGGCCGTCACGCCTGGTCGGTGCCGCGCGCACTTGAAGCGATTGCGCAACACGGCGCAGGCGTGCTGGTGATGCTCAACTGCACACAGGATGCCCAAGCGCTGCGACGTCAGTTCGACGTGCTTGCCGGTACGGCGCCGCTTGAATCGCGCATGCGTGGCAAAGGCAAGATGGATCTGCGTTCTTACGGTGTGGGTGCGCAAATTCTGCGCGACCTGGGTGTGGGCCGCATGCGCGTGCTGTCGCAGCCTCGCCGTATTCCGAGCATGGCCGGCTATGACCTGCAGGTCGTCGGCTACGAATCACAACCTTAAGGATCTGCCTTGGATATCGAAATCTTCAACGCCGAAGTGAACGGCGAAGGTCTGCGCATCGGCATTGTGCAGGCCCGATTCAACGAGCCGATCTGCAACGCGCTGCGTGAAGCGTGTCTGGCCGAACTCGAGCGCCTTGGGGTCAGTGAGGAAGACGTGCTGGTGTGTACCGTCCCGGGTGCGCTCGAAGTACCGCTGGCGCTGCGCCAGCTGGCACACACCGCCGAGTTTGATGCACTCATCGCACTGGGTGCGGTCGTGCGCGGTGAAACCTATCACTTCGAGGTCGTTTCGGATCAGAGCGCGGCCGGCATCATGCAGCTCACGCTCGATTACGGCGTGCCGATCGCCAACGCCATTCTCACGGTCGACACCGACGAGCAGGCCCATGCGCGCACCCGTGAAAAGGGCACCGATGCCGCGCGTGTGGCCGTTGAGATGGCCAATCTGTCGGCATCGCTTTCGGGTCTGACCGAGGACGACGACGATGACGATGATGACAATGAGTGAGCGGGCGTGACCGGTCCGTCCGATCACTCCTCGCCCGCAAAGGCTTCCGCAGGCGCCGCTGCCTACGGTGGTGCTGCCGGCTTTGAGCGCACGCCGCCCAAGAGCGCGCGGCGCCGTTCGCGCGAGCTTGCGATGCAGGGGCTGTATCAGTGGCTGGTGTCGGCTGATGACGCCGGCGCCATTGAGGCGCACCTGTACGCCACCGCACCCCATGTGGACAAGATCGACCGTGAGCATTTCGCTGAACTGCTGCATGGGGTCATCCGCGAGATCGATACGCTGCATGGGCAGATCGCACCCCATCTCGATCGCACGGTCCAGGAGTTGTCACCGGTCGAGCATGCAGCCTTGCTGATCGGCTCGTTCGAACTGACGAGCCACCTGGAAATTCCCTACCGTGTAGTCATCAACGAGGCGGTCGAACTGACCAAGACCTTCGGCGGCACCGACGGCTACAAGTTCGTTAACGGCGTGCTCGACAAGGTGGCCTCCAGGGCGCGCAGCACCGAATTCCGGCCGCGCTGATTGCAGGGCAGGGCATGTCGGGCCTGGGTGAATTCGACCTGATCCGGCGTTACTTCCAGCGCGCCGTCGGGCCGCATCGGGCACTGCTCGGCATTGGCGACGATTGCGCATTGCTCGCAGCTCCGGCCGAAGGCGTGCTGGCCGTGTCCACCGACATGCTGGTGGAGGGCCGACATTTTTTCGCTGACATGGATCCGGCGGCGCTGGGGCATAAAGCGCTTGCTGTCAATTTGTCCGATCTCGCGGCCATGGGTGCGCGGCCCGTCGGCTTCACACTGGCGCTTGCCTTGCCTGATGCAGATGAGCGCTGGCTGGCCGGGTTCAGTGCAGGTCTTTTCGCACTGGCCGATGCGCATGATTGCGAGCTGGTGGGCGGCGACACCACGCGCGGACCGCGCACGATCAGCATCACGGTAATGGGCGAGGTGCCCCCGTCGATGGCCTTGCGTCGTGACGGGGCTTGCCCGGGTGACGAGATCTGGGTGTCCGGCTGCCTGGGCGCAGCAGCCTGGGCGGTCGACGAGCGGCTTGCGCGCGATGCTGCGGCTCAGAGCGCGCCGATCCCGGGGGCTGAGTCGCTCGATGCAAGCTTGCGCGCGCAGGCCTGGCAACGACTCGAGCGGCCCGAACCAAGGGTGGTGCTGGGACTGGCCTTACGCAGCGTGGCGACTGCCGCCATCGATGTATCCGATGGACTGATCGGAGATCTGGGGCATGTGCTGGCCCGTTCGGGCCAGGCTCTTGCCTCCCGGGTCGCGGCGGCCGGAGCAGACACGCCGGCTGTGCTGGGCGCAACGCTCGACTGGAGCGCTATCCCATGCCACGCTGTGCTCCAGACAGCCTCGGTTGAGCGACGGATACAGCTGGCGCTGGCAGGTGGCGACGACTATGAGCTGCTGTTTTGCGCGCCGCCGTCGTGCCGTGCGACCATCGAGTCCATCAGTGCGCGCCTTGGCCTGGTCCTGACCCGGATCGGTCAGATCGATGTCCGACCCGGCGTTCGGCTCCTGGACGCTGACCAACAACCCCTGCCCATCCATGTCCGATCCTTTGACCACTTCCGGTGAGTCGTCCTCCCAGCGTGCGGGCCGCGACGGCGCGGGTGCGCCACCGGGCGCTGCCATCCGCGTCGACGCCGAGGCGGTTGATCGACGTGATCGGCCCGCTCGACCTGACTTCGCCTTCATGCTGCCACGTCTGTCGCGCTGGATCGCCCTCGGATTCGGTTCGGGCCTGGCTCCGGTCGCCCCGGGTACCTTCGGCACCTTGTTTGCCTGGGCTGCATTTCAAGTGCTCGACCCCGTGCTCTCCGATGGCCTCTGGTGGGTTGTGCTTGCGCTCGGCTTTGCGTTGGGCTGTTGGGCGTGCGAGCGCACCGGTCGCGATCTGGGAGTGCCCGATCACAGCGGCATGGTCTGGGATGAAGTCATCGCCTTCTGGCTTGTCCTGCTGGTGGTCCCCGCCACCTTCGCCTCGCAACTGGCTGCGTTTTTTGTCTTTCGCTTTTTCGACGTGGTGAAGCCTCCTCCCATCCGGCTGATTGACCGGTCGGTGAAGGGCGGTTTTGGCGTGATGGCGGATGACCTCGTGGCGGCGCTATATACCCTGCTCGTGGTGGCTTTATGGACCGGGTGGCGCGCATGAGCGTCCCACGCTCACCCGCCTCAGGCACCCCAGGCGAGTCGGCGCCCGGCAATGCCGACCGTGCCCTCTCGGCGTTCGAACTGGAAACAGCAGTCATGGCGGCGGGCGAGCGTCTGGGCCGTCTGCTGCAGTCTTTGGGCCTGATGGCGGTCAGTGCCGAGTCGTGCACCGGCGGGCTCGTGGCGCGCGCACTCACCGAAACCGCGGGCTCGTCGGCCTGGTTTGACCGCGGTTTCGTCACGTACACCAATGAGTCGAAACAGGATGCGCTGGGTGTGTCATCCGATACCTTGCAGGCGCAGGGTGCGGTCAGCGAGGCGGTCGCCGCACAGATGGCTGCGGGCGCCCTGCGTCACTCGCGTGCGGGCCTGGCGATGGCCATCACCGGCATCGCCGGGCCCGCTGGTGCGGTACCTGGAAAGCCGGTCGGGACGGTCTGTTTCGGCTGGGCTGTGCAGCCCGGAGCGGGGCAGGGCAATGCCCCGCTGGTCTGGACCGCCACTGTCCGGTTTGATGGCGACCGGGCTGCAGTCCGTCGTCAGGCGGCCTTGCATGCACTCAGCGAGGCAACCCGGGGCCTGCAGGCTGAGCGGATCGACCGGCCCGACCTCGCCTGAGTCCGGCGGGCGCGGGCCCGATACAGCCTCTGACCAACGGCCTAGGCCAAAAGACTGGTTGTGCGTACAGTGTTTTGGCTTCATAATCTGCCCATCCAACCTCTTCAAGGACACTCAGATGGACGATTCCAAGTCGCGCGCCGAAAAGGCCAAAGCCCTCGCTGCCGCTCTGGCTCAGATCGAAAAGCAGTTTGGCAAGGGGTCGGTCATGAAGCTGTCCGACGCCGAAGTGGCTGAAGACATTCAGGTCGTATCCACGGGCTCTCTGGGTCTGGACATCGCCCTGGGCGTCGGCGGGCTGCCCCGCGGACGGGTCGTTGAAATCTATGGCCCGGAGTCCTCCGGCAAAACCACGCTGACCCTTCAAGTCATCGCGGAAATGCAAAAAGTGGGTGGCACCTGCGCCTTCATTGATGCCGAGCATGCCCTGGATGTCCAATACGCGTCCAAACTGGGCGTTCATCTTGAAGATCTGCTCATTTCTCAGCCGGATACCGGCGAGCAGGCCCTTGAAATTGCCGATGCACTGGTGCGTTCAGGGTCGGTCGACATGATCGTCATCGACTCTGTGGCCGCGCTCACGCCCAGGGCTGAAATCGAAGGTGAAATGGGCGACTCGCTGCCTGGCCTTCAGGCCCGCCTGATGTCGCAGGCTCTGCGCAAGCTCACCGCTACGATCAAGCGGACCAATTGTCTGGTCATCTTCATCAACCAGATCCGCATGAAAATCGGTGTCATGTTCGGCAACCCCGAAACCACCACCGGTGGCAACGCCCTGAAGTTCTATGCTTCGGTTCGCCTGGACATTCGTCGCACCGGCTCCATCAAGAAGGGCGACGAAGTGATCGGCAATGAAACCAAAGTCAAAGTCGTCAAGAACAAGGTAGCCCCGCCGTTTCGTGCCGCTGAATTCGATATCCTGTATGGCGAAGGTATCTCGCGTGAGGGCGAAATCCTCGACCTGGGCGCCAGCAGCAATGTCGTCGAGAAAAGCGGTGCCTGGTACAGCTACAACGGCGAGCGCATCGGTCAGGGCAAAGACAATGCACGCGAGTTTCTGCGTGAGCGCCCCGAAGTGGCCCTCGATATCGAAAACAAAGTGCGCGCTCATTTTGGTGTCACGCCCCGCGGCCTGAAGGTGATTGAAGGCGGCAAGGGCACGGTCGAAGCAGCCTGAACCTGGCACTACGGCAGGTGCAGGCCTCTTCCTGACGGGCATCCCGATGGAGCCGCGCTCGCGACTGGCAGGGCTGTCCTTGAAGGGACGTGCCCTGCGTCTGCTCAGCCAACGCGAGCACAGTCGACTGGAATTGAGCCGCAAGCTTGCCGCGCATGCCGAATCTCCCCAGCAGCTTGAAACCCTGCTGGATGTGCTTGAGCAAGAAAAATGGCTGTCTGCCGAGCGGTTCGCCCAAAGCGTGGCGCACCGTCGCGGCGAGCGCTTCGGTGTGCGCAGGATTCAACAGGAGCTGCAGTCGCATCGGCTGGAAGCGGGCGCCACCGCTGAAGTGCTCGACGCACTCAGGCAAAGCGAACGCGATCGTGCGTTCGTCATCTGGTCCAGGCGCTTCGGAATCCTGGCGACTGAACCCCTCGAGCGCGCCCGCCAGCAGCGGTTTTTGCTTCAACGAGGATTCTCGGGGGACACCATTTCCTGGGTCCTGCGTCATGCACGTGACATGGCGCAAATCGAGCCCTGAATCACGCCTTTGAGCACGCCGCTCGGTTCGAGCCGGGCCCGACTTCGAATGGGTCCCTGTGATAGAGTGCGCGCCTTGCGACGGCGGTTAAAGAGGTCTTCGGTGGGGTGTTCATCGCCCTGTGCAGACCGCCCGAGTCCTGTGCACTGTGTGCCTCCGATTCGCCCGTCCGATGCGATTGCGCCAGCGTCTGGCGTTGAGATCCGGTGCCGTCGCGGTGGCCGGGTAAAGCCTGCAGCACATCGAGGTTCAAGATGAAAATCCATGAGTACCAGGGCAAGGAACTCCTGAAGCGCTATGGCGTGCGGGTGCCGCGCGGCATCCCGTGCTTCTCGGTCGACGAGGCGGTCAAAGCCGCTGAAGCCCTCGGTGGCAAGGTGTGGGTGGTCAAGGCGCAGATCCATGCGGGCGGCCGAGGTAAGGGCGGAGGCGTGAAGGTCGCCAAGTCGATTGCAGAGGTGCGTGAGAACGCCAGCCGCATCCTGGGCATGCAACTGGTGACCCATCAGACCGCTGCAACCGGCCAGAAGGTGCGACGGTTGCTGATCGAAGAAGGTGCCGACATCCGCAAAGAGCTCTATGTCGGACTGGTTGTGGATCGCGTGACGCAGCAAGTGACGATCATGGCCTCCAGCGAAGGCGGGATGGACATCGAGGAAGTCGCAGAAAAAACGCCCGAGCTGATTCACAAAGTGTCGATTGACCCGGTGGCGGGGCTTTCCGATGCCGACGCAGATCAACTCGCACGCAAGATCGGAATCCCTGACGGCTCGGTTGCGCAGGCGCGCGCCGTGTTTCAGGCACTGAACAAAGCTTTCTGGGACACTGATGCCAGTCTGGCCGAAATCAATCCCCTGATCCTGACTGGCTCAGGCGACGTCATTGCGCTGGACGCCAAACTGAACTTTGACTCGAACGCGCTCTTTCGGCACCCGGAAATCGTCGAACTGCGGGACTTTGACGAAGAAGACCCGGCTGAAATCGAAGCCTCTAAGTACGACCTGGCCTACATCCAGCTCGACGGCAACATCGGTTGCCTGGTCAACGGCGCGGGTCTGGCCATGGCCACGATGGATACCATCAAATTGTTTGGCGGCGAGCCCGCGAACTTCCTTGATGTGGGCGGTGGCGCCACGGCTGAGAAAGTCACCGAAGCCTTCAAGATCATGCTGCGCAACCCGGAATTGAAAGCGATTCTGGTCAATATTTTCGGCGGCATCATGAAGTGCGACACCATTGCTGAAGGGGTGGTCACCGCCTCGCGTGCCGTGGGGCTCAAGGTGCCGCTGGTGGTCCGCATGAAGGGCACCAACGAAGATCTGGGCAAGAAGCTGCTCGCAGACTCCGGCCTGCCCATCATTTCTGCCGACACCATGGCTCAGGCGGCTGAAAAAGTCGTTGCTGCGGCTTCGGCTGCGCGTTAATCCGAATCCGGAGCGAAACACCATGTCGATCCTGGTCAATCGTCACACCAAGGTCATCACCCAAGGCATCACTGGAAAGACCGGGCAGTTTCATACCCGCATGTGCCGCGAATACGCCAACGGCAAGGAGTGCTTCGTGGCCGGGGTCAACCCCAAGAAGGCCGGCGAAGACTTCGAGGGCATTCCGATCTATGCATCGGTCAAAGATGCCAAGGCCCAGACGGGTGCGACCGCATCGGTGATCTACGTGCCTCCCGCCGGCGCTGCTGCGGCCATCTGGGAAGCGGTGGAAGCCGATCTGGACCTCGTGGTTTGCATCACTGAGGGCATCCCTGTTCGGGACATGATCGAAGTGCGTGACCGCATGCGCAAGCAGAACCGTCGCACCATTCTGCTCGGGCCGAACTGCCCGGGCGTGATCACCCCCGACGAAGTCAAGATCGGCATCATGCCGGGCCATATTCACCGCAAGGGTCGCATCGGCGTGGTGTCCCGGTCGGGAACGCTGACCTACGAAGCCGTGGGCCAGCTGACTGAGCTTGGTCTGGGCCAGTCATCGGCGGTAGGCATTGGAGGTGATCCGGTCAACGGCCTGAAGCACATCGATGTCATGCGCATGTTCAATGACGATCCGGAAACCGATGCGGTGGTCATGATCGGCGAGATCGGCGGGTCCGATGAGGAAACCGCTGCCCTCTGGATCAAGGACAACATGAAAAAGCCTGTCGTTGGTTTTATAGCAGGGGTCACGGCACCACCCGGCAAGCGCATGGGCCATGCCGGCGCCATCATTTCCGGCGGCAAGGGCACTGCTCAGGAGAAGCTTGAAGTCATGGCGGCCTGCGGGATCAAGGTCACCAAGAATCCATCCGAAATGGGCGCGCTGCTCAAAGCAGCCATCTGATCATCCGGGGCGTTCCGAACGCCCTCTTTTGCGTTTTTGGTGGTGAGACAGACCTGATTCAGGGGCACGTTTCAGGCGCAAACCCTCGCGCACTCAGCGTCTTTTCGGCACGAATTAGTCACGCTTCAGGCACGAAGCTGACCCGCTCTCAAGAACACAACAAAGCGCCTCCGACCCCCTGAACCGTCGGGCGGGTTGCGCAAGCCGTTCGCACAATGTGGCTCCAGAAGGGGTTGCAGGCGCCGATAGATTGCCGGTCATGGCGCAATTACTGACCGGAAAACGGACGCATTTCACTCGATCGCCGATCGTGGCGTCGGTGCATGCGCCGACCCTTTTGCAATTTGGGGTCTGCTCCGATTCCGGCCCGACCCGCACGTGCAATGAGGATCGCTGGCAGGCCGACGCGGCGCAGGGACTCTTCGCGCTGGCTGATGGCATGGGCGGGGCAGGCGCGGGCGAAGTCGCCAGTGAGGTGGCCTTGTCGGGCTTCTCGAGCGATGTGCGCTCTGGCCTGGATACAGGCATGACGCCCGCGGAGTCGTTGGTACGGGCCGGTGTGCAGGCGCATGCACGGGTCCTGGCTGCCGCTCGGGCCAGACCCGAGTGCCTCGGGATGGGGTCAACGCTGGTGGCGGCGTTGCTGACCGATCTGACCCTGACCGTGGCGCATGTGGGCGATTCCAGGGCCTACCTGCTGCGAGACGGCGCGCTGATCCGGCTGACCGAAGATCATTCCGTGATGCAGGAACTGCTGCAAGCGGGCCGCCTAAGCGCCGCTCGCGGACGTCGCAACGTGTCGAAAGGTCCGCTGACCCGCATCCTGGGCGTGAACGACCTCGCACCGGTGGTGCAGGTCTGCGAAACCGACTGGCAGCCCGACGACCTGCTGGTGCTGTGCACCGATGGCTTGAGCGATGCCCTGGATGGCGATGCCTTGGGCGGTGCACTGGCCCGCCTGCTCAATGAGACAGATCACGACCTGAACCTGACCGCTAGCGGCCTGGTGACGGCTGCCCTGTCGGCCGGATGCCGTGACAACGTCACGGTGCTGGTTACGACAGCCCTGCGCGCGGCGCGCTGACGCCAACGATCGACGGCTTCTTCACGGACTTCCATCATGCCAGCCAGCCAAACCACTGCTTGCCCGACCCTGGTGTTGAGCACAGGTGACACCGTGATTCGACACATTGCGCTGGATCGGGCGTGCATGCGTATTGGCCGCCGGGCAGACAACGACCTGATGCTCGATGACCTGACCGTCTCAGGGGAGCACGCCATCCTGCACACGCGCGCAGGCATTGCGGTGATTTCCGACCTGGGCAGCCGTAACGGCACTCTGGTCAATGGCCTGGAAGTGACGCAGCGCGTGCTGGCTCACGGCGATTGCATCCAGATCGGGATCTATGCATTGCGCTATGTCACTGAGCGCTTCGAAGCCTTGCCCTTCGAGTCGCCGCTGGTGGCCCACTTCATGACCCTGTCCGGGCCGCGCACCGGCGAGACCATGACCGTGGAGCGCACGCGCATCAGCCTGCGTGCAGACGCGGGACAGATCGCCGTGGTTGCGGCGCGCCGTGGCGCCCACTGGCTCACGCATCTGGACGGCACCGGGTGTCCGCTGATCAACGGCGAGCCGATCGGACTGGCCACGCGCGAGCTTGATGACGCTGACTTCATCGAGGTGGGCGGCACCTTGTTCCAGTACTGCCTCGGCCTGCCGTCCTGAGCGGCACGCAAAACCGCACATGTCATCCCTCGACTGGATTCCGATGAAGGCACGCCGCCTGATGGCGGGCCTGGTCGTGACCGGCCTGGCGCTTGGTGCGGAAATGTCGGACGTGGGCTTGCCCCTGGACGATGCGCTCGATCGGATGCTCTATGACATGCGGCTGCGCATGCAGCCTGCCAAGCCGAACAATCGCGTTCTGATCGTCGATATTGATGAACGCAGTCTGGCCGAACAGGGGGCCTGGCCGTGGCCGCGTGAGCGTATTGCCCAACTGACCGACATCGTGGCCAATGAGGGCGGTGCACGCGCGGTCGGCCTTGATCTGGTCTTCGCCGAGTCGCACCCTCGGGACGATGATCGACTGGTCCGTGTGCTGCAGTCGGCGCCGGTTGCAATTGGGTATTACTTCTCGAGCGAACTGGGCGCTGTCCCAATCGGGCAACTGCCGCAGCCGGCGTTTTCAGCATCGGTGCTGAACGAGGCCGGCCAGTTTGCCACCAGCTGGAACGGCTATGGTGCAAACACCGCCGCCATTGCTCGGGCGGCACGTGCCAGCGGTTTTTTCAATCCGGTCGTCGACCGCGATGGTGTGATCCGCTCCTTGCCCCTGCTGGCGCAGTACCGTGGCGAACTCTACGAGTCGCTGGCGGTCTCGGTCCTCAGGTTGTCTTTCGGCAATCAGCCCGTGACCTTGCATACCGAAGGCACGCGTCATCAAAGCCTTGGCTTCGGCATTGGGGGGCAGCAGGCGCTGCTGCCGGTTTCAGTCGGCACCACAGCGCTGGTGCCCTACCAGGGCAAAGGCGGTGCAGGCGAATCTCGCTTTCGCTATGTGTCGGCCACCGATGTGCTGCAGGGCCGCGTTGAGCCGCGGCTCTTTCGTGAACGCGTTGTGCTGATTGGCACGACCGCGCCTGGTCTTGCCGAGCCGCGCAGCACACCTGTCAGTGAAACCTATCCAGGTGTTGAAATTCACGCGTCACTCATTGCGGGGGCGCTGGAAGGTTCCTTGCGCAGTCAGCCGCCAAACAACGACGCGCTCGAGTTGGGACTGATCACCCTGGTGGGAGCTGGCGCTGCCGTGGCCATGGCCGGTGCCAGTGTTGGCGGGGTGATTGGCGTCACCGTACTGGGAATCTCGGTCCTGATCGCCTGGAATGCAGTGGCTTACACGCATTTTGGCTGGGTGCTGCCATTGGCCTGCGGCTTGCTGACCCTCCTTGTCATTGCGCTGGTGAACCTTGTGGCGAGTTATCTGATCGAGGGTCGGGCGCGGCGCGCTGTGATCCGGCTGTTCGGTCAATACGTGGCCCCGCAACTGGTCGAGCGCATCACCGACAATCCTCACAACTATCCGCTGGACAGCCAGGACAAGGAACTCACCATTCTCTTTGCCGATATCCGCGGGTTCACGCGGATGGCCGAGGGCATGAATCCGCTGCAATTGCGCGATTTCCTGAATCGCTTCCTGACGGTCATGACCGAAGTGATTCATGCGCACGACGGGACTGTCGACAAGTACATCGGCGACGCAGTGATGGCGTTCTGGGGCGCCCCCATTGACGATCCGCATCATGCCGATCGCGCGGTGGCTGCAGCCATCGCGATGCAAGAGGCGGTAGCGCGACTGAATGATGAATTCGAGTCGATCGGTTTGCCCTCGATCACCGTGGGCATCGGCATCAACACCGGTGTGGTGCGCGTGGGAGACATGGGCTCCAGACTGCGTCGCTCCTACACCGTCATTGGTGATGCCGTGAACCTGGCTGCGCGCCTTGAGGGTTTGTCCAAACGCTACAGCGTGCCGATCGTGATCGGCGATGCGACGCGCCTGGCCGTGCGCAGTATTGCGCTCCAGTTTGTCGTGCGAACCGAAGTGGCGGGCCGTTCAGAGGAAGTGGGCATCTGGACGCCGGTGGCGTTGGAATCGCATGCCTATGCGCATGGCTCCGGCATGGTTAATGATGGCGCGCATGATGCGTTCTCCTGGGAGCACACCGCTGATGACGCGGCGCCCATCACAGCGACTGAGCCCGAGCGTGCAAGCGCTGCCCGCGCACGGTTCGCTCGCGCAGACCGGGAGCCTGTTGCGTGAAGTTCAGGGTCCTGGGGTGCAGCGGCGGCATCGGCGGCACGGGGGCGTATGCACGCACCTCGTCGTATCTGGTGGACGATGACATCCTGGTCGATGCAGGCACCGGGGTGGAGGACCTGTCGGTTGAGGCGCTCACACGCATCGACCACGTGTTTCTGACCCATTCGCACCTGGATCATGTGGCTTCGTTGCCGCTGATGATCGATTCGGTGGGTGCGCGTCGCACCACCCCGCTGGTGGTGCATGCCTTGCCTGAAACACTCGAGGCACTGCGTGCACATGTATTCAATTGGGTGATCTGGCCCGACTTCACTCAAATCCCCCATTACGAGCGGCCGTGGATGGTGTTTGAACCCATCGCCCTGGGCGATGCAGTGACGATCGGTTCACGCACCCTGCGAGCGCTGCCCGCTAATCACACGGTGCCGGCATTGGGTTATCAGATCTCCTCTGAATCAGGCTCGCTTGCATATTCCGGAGACAGCTGGCCCACCGATGAATTCTGGCGCATCGTCAATCGCATTCCTGATCTGCGCCATCTGATCATCGAGACCGCGTTTCCGAATCGCGAACGCGATCTGGCCATCACGGCCAAGCACCTCTATCCGATCGAGCTTGGTGAGCAGTTGCGTCACTTGCGCGGCGATCCGCGTATCTGGGTCAGCCACACCAAGCCCTCCGATGCCGAACTGATCTCGGGTGAGGTGCAGGCGTGGGCGGGTCGGTTCAATCCGAGCATGCTGGAACGCGGCCAGATCCTCGAGGTCTGAGCGACCCAAAAATCCAAGCCGGCGCATGCTGCGCCGCGGTGTGACATGCAGCCTGTACTGAGGCGCGCTGACGCCGCACTGAGTCTTCATTGCGTCTGCACGTGCCCGGCAGGGGCTCTCATCAGCGCTCTGATCAGCAGGCAACCCACGCTATCCGTGTCGCATGTCGCATGTTGCATGTCGTCGGGCCCGTGCTGCCCATTGCGCCGCTTCGGTCCTGCGGTTCGCACCGCCTGTGCATGTCGCCCCTTGTTGCGCGGATCGTATCGGGCACGCAGGCCGCGTGCGCATTCCGTCACATCCACGCCTGTTGGTGACGCGTTACGTCAGGCCGCACGGCGCAGGGGGTGACGCAATGCGGCACCTCGTCGACGAACTGGCCGACAGAGGCCTGTTCTTGAGTCCATGCAACGCGACCTGTCGACCACTGGTCGGGCGAGAGGCCCTTGACGCATTGACTTCGCATGGAATGTGCGTCTGGCACGGAGTTCGCTCTGAATCCTTCATCCCCCGCGGTGGTCGTGGGGTCATCCTTACCGGAGAATAACGATGGTCAAGCAAGTGCAAAAAGGTTTCACCCTGATCGAACTGATGATTGTCGTGGCAATCATCGGCATCCTGGCTGCTGTCGCGGTACCCGCCTATCAGGACTACACGGTGCGCGCCCGCGTCACGGAAGGTCTGACCCTGGCATCGGCTGCAAAAGTGACCGTGGGTGAGAATGCGATGAACGGCTCGGCTGCTGCCGGCACCGGTTGGGCGTCTCCCGGCGCCACCGACAACGTGACCTCGGTTGCGATCGATGACACGAACGGCAACATCACCCTGACCACCACGGCACGTGCCGGTGGCGGCACCGTGATCTTCGTGCCGACGCCCGCGTTCGTTGCCAACACCACGGTGACCGATCGTATGGCCTGGGCCTGCAATACCGGCACCCTGGCTGCGAAGTACCGCCCGGCCCAGTGCCGATAAGCGAGGGTATGCAGCGGCAAGACACTGTCAACACCGCTTCATCCAAAGGGGGTCGCACTCCGACCCCCTTTTTTTTCGTGCGCAATATGTTTCGACATTGCGTGCAACCCGCCACAGCGCGGGTGTTGCCGTTTCACCAGTAAGGATCGCTCATGTTTCGCAACACCTCTTTTAACGCTGCGCGCACCGCGCGCGGCTTCACGCTGATCGAACTGATGATCGTCGTGGCGATCGTTGGCATTCTCAGTTCCGTGGCCGTGCCGGCCTATCAGGACTTTTCCGTGCGCGCCAAAGTGACCGAAGGTCTGGCGCTGGGTGGGAGCCTGAAGCAGACGGTGGCCACGAATGCAGCCGAGGGTCTGGCGCTCAATGGCGGCACGCCGGGTGTGGGGACGACTCCTGCGTTTGCGGGCACCCCGCATGTCGACGCCCTGAACGTGAATACGCAAGGCGAGATCACGGTGTCGATGCGTCCATCGGCCGGCAACGGCACGCTTGTGCTCGCACCGCGTGATGGTGTATCGGGTCTGGTCGCCGGTGTGATTCCCGTCAACGCCCTTGTCTGGCATTGCAATGTGGACGGAGCATCGCGTGCAGGGACGGCCGGCACCCTGCCTGCACGGTTCGCACCTGCGGCGTGCCGATAACAGGCCAACACGATGCTGGCCGACACGGCGCCATGCCCACGCTTAGCCGCTGCATCGGTGCCGCACGTCGGCTCGCGGACCGCTCGCAGCCAGGCGCTCGCTAGACTCATTGGACGCGTTCGGGTGGGGTTGCCCGATGCTTTCAGGATTGTCTGAGCCGCACACACCATGTTTCGTTCTGGCCTTCCCTCGATTCATTCGCACGATCGCTCCGAGCCTGTCGCGTCGGTGGCTGACGGACGACCGATGATCGTGCCGGCGATGCCTGTGCAGAGCGTGCCTGCGCGCCCGCCTGCGCTTGCAAGCGGATTGCGTGATCGACTGCGTGCTGCGGGCTTGCATCTGGGGCTCTCCGCGATCGCTGCGGCAGCTGTGCTGCTGACGGTCCTTTTGGGCTGGTATCCGCAGCCGATGATCCGGCTGCATGGTGTGGACGCGATTCTGTTCATCATGCTCGCAGTAGATGTCGTCCTCGGTCCGCTGTTTACCTTCATCGCCTTTGACCGGCGCAAAAAGCACCTGGCACTCGATCTGGCGGCCATTGCAGCCATGCAACTCGCAGCGCTTGCCTATGGTGTCCACACCGTTCACCAGGGACGCCCCGCTTTTGTTGTGCTGGTCAAGGATCGGTTCGAGGTGGTGGCGCCCGCAGAATTGCGACCCAAGTCAGTCACCGAGGCGCTGGGAAATCCCTTTGCCGTGCGCCATCCGCTGCGTCCGCGCTGGGTCGCTGCTCACATGCCAGACTCTGCGCAGGAGCGTCAGGCGATTCTTTTCGAGGCCATTGAAAAGGGACGCGATGTGCAGCATCACCCCAAGCTCTATGTCGACTATGCCGCGGAGGCTTCAGGTGCCTTGGCGCGAGCCTTGCCGATCGAGCGCTTGCGCGCCCTCAATGCACAGCACGGAGCCCTGATCGATGCCGCCGTGGCGCGCAGCGGGTTGAGCGCCTCCGGGCTGCGTTACCTGCCGATGCGCGGACCGGCCCGCGATGCCGCTGTGCTGGTGGATGCCAGCGATGGCCGTGTGATCGAGGTGTTGCTGCTGCAGCCCTGGTAAATACTGTCTGTCAGTCGTTGCGACGGCTCAGCGCCTCATGCACGATGCCGCGCAGCATACGAACTGCCCCCGCCGGGTCCGGATCACCGAAAATATCAGTGATGATGGCCACGGCATCAGCGCCTGCTGCGATCACTTGAGCCGCATTGCTGCGGTCAATGCCACCAATACCCACCGTATTGAGGCCCTCTGAGCGAGCCTGAGCAAAAAGCGACAGCGGCGCGCGCACGGCCTGGGGTTTGGTGGGCGAGGCAAACACGCTGCCAAAGCCTACATGATCTGCGACCGCACTCAGTTGGCGCGCACGTTGCAGATCGTTGTAGCAGGACACGCCCAGCCAGCGATGCGGCCCGATGCGTGCACGCACCTGCTCCGGATCACCATCGTCACGTCCGATATGCACACCCTCGGCGTTGACCGCACAGGCCAGCTCGACATCGTCATTGATGATGAGCGGCACGCCTGCCTGCGTGGTCAGGGCGTGTACCGCCAGCGCCAGTTCGAGCCGCTCAGCGGGTGAACCGCCCTTGACCCGGAACTGCAGGGCATCCAGGCCCCCTTCCAGCGCCCGGGTGACCGCCGGCAGCAGCCGCTTTGCATCGGCTTCATCGGGGGTGATCGCATACAGGCCGCGCAAGGCCGCACGTGGCGCCCTCTGGCTTGCAGGCCGATCGTCCTGGTCATCGGGGCTGAATGGCGGGCTTGCAGTCGGGTCAGGGCGATGGGCGGTCACGACAAGGCCTTCATCGGGAAGAAGCAGTGCGGGGAACGATGGGCATGGGCAAAGCGGCTGACGATCCGCCCGTCGGCCCTAAAGCGGGCCTCATCGGGGCAAGAAGGTAACATGCGACGCTTCGATTTCTAATGACCTTTGGCGGACCAAGCATGAGCGAGCAAACCCCGAACCGAACCTTCATGTGTCTGATCTGCGGCTGGATTTACGACGAGTCGCTGGGTGTGCCGGATGAAGGCATTGCACCCGGAACCCGTTGGGAAGACGTGCCCATGAACTGGACCTGCCCCGAATGCGGTGCACGCAAGGAAGATTTCGAGATGGTCGAGCTCTGATTCAGGCCTGCGCTCCGGTGATCCACTCCGACTGAAACAGGCGCAAGGCTGTGTCCACACCCATGAGCGTGAATGAATCGATTGCCGGCCTGAAGGTCATGGTGATCGACGACAGCAACACCATCCGGCGCAGCGCGGAAATCTTCCTGACGCAGGCCGGTTGCAGCGTGATCCTCGCCGAAGACGGGTTTGATGCGCTGTCCAAAGTCGCCGATCACGAGCCCGATCTGGTGTTCTGCGATGTTCTGATGCCCAGGCTCGACGGGTATCAGGCCTGTGCGCTCATCAAGAAAAGCCCTCGTCTGCATGCCACGCCCGTGGTGATGCTCTCCAGCAAGGACGGCCTGTTCGACCGCGCGCGCGGTCGCATGGTGGGCTGCGAGGAGTACCTCACCAAGCCCTTCACCAAGGACAGCCTGCTCAAGTGTGTGGCGCAATATGCGCGCCGCCCGGTGGGGGTCTGAGCGTCTTATTGTCCCGAGCCCATCCATGACGCAGCCCCTCGCACCTGAAGCACCGCTCGCCGAGCAGGCAGTGGACCGACCCGCTGCGACGGGCAGCGTCCAGCCGGGTGCCGCACTCAAGATCATGGTGGTCGATGATTCGCCCGCCCAGCGTCATTACCTGGCCGATCTGCTCACCCGGCGCGGCTACGTCGTGACCACGGCCGAAAACGGCACCGATGCACTGGCCAAAATTCGCGCTGATCGCCCGGCGCTCGTGCTCATGGATGTGGTGATGCCGGGTGCGAACGGATTTCAGGTGACCCGCGCGCTGGTGCGTGATCCGGACACGCGTGAAATCCCGGTCATTCTGTGCACGAGCAAATCTGCCGATACCGATCGGATCTGGGGCATGCGACAGGGCGCTCGGGGTTACCTCGTCAAGCCGGTTGACGCCGAGGAACTGCTCGCCAAGATTGCTGACCTGGTGCACTGAGGGCCCGCATGACTGCTCGCGAACACACGCGTCTCGGAGTGCTGATCGGCACGCAGCGCTGGCTGGTCGATCTGGAACAGGCGGGCGAGATCGTCCCGGTGCCGGCTACGATTGTCCCGGTGCCGCTCACGCGTGACTGGCTGCTGGGTCTGGTGAATCTGCGCGGTGCGTTGTACACGGTCGTAGATCTGTGCCGCTTTGCCGGTGCTCCGGGCACGGAAACAGGCAAGGATGCGCGGTTGCTGGCGCTGTCTTCGCGCCTGAATTTCAATGCGTCGATCCTGGTCACGCGTATGCTGGGCCTGCGCAATATCGACACCATGCAGCCCGACGACTCAGGGCAGCCGCCGCAGGACCTGAAGCTGCAGCCTGTACCGCCATGGGTGGGGCCTGCCCGCGTCGATGCCGAGGGCCATCGCTGGTTCGAGCTTGATGTGTCGCGTCTCGTGACAGGTCCTGACTTCCTGCTGGTTGGCCGCTGAAGGCCCTCCAACTGAACCGCCCCGACATGCGCAAGACATCTGGTGCCCAGCCCGCCCGCAAGCCGTCGGCATTTGCGTCGGTTCGATCGTCAATCGGACGTTGGCCGCTGATCTTCGGGTCTGGCGCGAAGGCCGCCCAGCCGCCCACGATCACCGACACTGCCTTGCTCGACACCGTACCCGCACACAGGCTTGGCAAGGCCGGTGCAGATAAGGTCGATGCGCGCGTACATCCCACGGCCAGTACCGTGGAGCGACGCGGATTCCATGTGCCCTTCATCGGGCACATGACACTGCGCCGACAGCTTGCCTTGCTCTTTCCCTTGCTGGTGCTCTCTCTGGGGCTGGCATGGCTGCTGTTCTGGATGGACTCCGGGCGAGCCGTATCGCTGGGCCTGCAGTCGCGCCTGCTGGGCGATGCGCTGATGCACTCGCAGCGCCTCGCCCGCTCGGCGCCACAGGCTGCACGCGGACAGTCGCAGGCCTTGCGGCAGTTCGGTGAGAGCCGCAAGGTGATGGTCGATCATGTCGCGCTGCTGGGTACCGGTGGCGTGGTGGGCGGGCGGCGCATGTCCCCGATCGATGCCACGCTGCAACCCAAATTGCGCAGTGTCGATGATGTCTGGCAGCGTACCGATGCCGCAGCGCTGGCGCTGCTGGCGCAACAACTGCCTTTGTCGCGGGTTTCGGGTGCGAGCATCACCCTGGTGGCCGAGTTACCCGCGTTGGCAGACCGGGCCGAGCAGGTGGCGCAACTGCTTGGCGCAGCCGGTGGAAGTGGCATGGATGCGCTCGCCGGGTCGCGGCTGTTTGCGCTGAGCGAACGCATGGCGCGCGAAGTGCTGCAGCTGTCGGGCACCTCGGGCGCGAGCCCTGAACGTGCACTGGCCTTGCGCAGTGATGCCGCGTCGTTCGCTGCTGCGCTGGACGGACTGTACGGCGCCCTTGAAGCCCGTCGTTCAGCGATGCCACGCGATGTCGAGGCGCGCACTCGCCTGGCGGAAATCCGTGCCGCCTGGAAGCGACTGGCCGCTCCGCTTTCAAGCCTCATCGAAGCGCTGCCTGCGCTGCAGGCTGCCCGCCAGGCCGAGCAGCGCATTGGTGTTGACAGCGAGCCGCTGCGTGGTGCCCTGAGCGAGCTGCAGGCCTATGTACTCGAGCAGCAGACCGGTCCATCCCTGCTGCGCATGGGCATCGTGGCGTGTCTGGTGCTGGCAGCGGTGGCGGCCCTCGGGATGGCGCTCGTGTACTACCAGGATGTCGAGCGCAGGGCCCGCGAGGCTGAGGCGCAGCGGATCCAGGCCGAACGCATGGAGCGTGAAGCCAAACGCACCAATGACCAGAACCAGAGCGCGATCCTGCGCCTGATGAACGAACTGCAGGAGGTGGCCGATGGCGACCTCACCGTGCAGGCCACGGTGTCAGAGGACATCACAGGCGCCATCGCTGACTCGGTGAATTACACCATCGAGGAATTGCGCAATCTGGTGGCGCGCATCAATGCCACGGCGGGCCTGGTCAACGATGCCTCCTCGCGCGCCCAGTCGGTGGCTGCCAGTCTGCAATCGACCACGGAGCAGCAATCGCGCGAAATTCGCCAGACCGGCGAGTCGGTGCTTAGCATGGCTAACCAGATCAACGAAGTCTCCGAGCATGCTTCGCAGTCTGCGCAGGTGGCCCGTCAGTCGCTCGGTGCGGCCGAGCAGGGGCGTCAGGCAGTGGAAAAAGCGATCGCCGGCATGGACGGCATCCGCGACCACATCCAGGAGACCGCCAAGCGCATCAAGCGCCTGGGTGAGTCGTCGCAGGAGATCGGCGAGATTGTTGAACTGATCTCCGACATCACCGAGCAAACCAATGTGCTGGCGCTCAATGCGGCGATCCAGGCGGCTTCGGCAGGCGAGGCTGGCCGCGGTTTCACCGTGGTGGCCGAGGAAGTGCAGCGGCTGGCCGAACGCAGTGCCGAAGCCACGCGACAGATTTCCGGGCTGATCCGCACCATCCAGATCGATACCCATGATGCGGTGGCTGCCATGGAGCGCAGTACGCAAGGGGTGGTGGCCGGCACGCGGCTATCAGACGCAGCAGGCAAAGCACTCGAGGAAATCGAGCGGGTCTCAAGACAGCTGACCGAGCTGATCGAGGAGATTGCGACTACGACCTCGTCGCAGGCGCAATCGGCTACCGGAGTGGCACGCAACATTGGCAAGATCCTGCAATTCACCGAGCAGACCAGCCTGGGCACCCACCAGACCGCTTCATCGATCCTGCAGCTCGCCACGCTTGCGCGCGAACTGCAGAACTCGGTCTCACGTTTCAAGGTGAACACATGACGGTGGCCACGCGCGACCTCACCGCGCTGACCTGGTGCCTGGGCGAAATTCGCGAATCGCTGTCGCGCGCCCAGAGTGTCCTTGAAGACCGGTTGAAGCATCCCGAGGGGACGAGGGAGCCAGGTACCCGATCGGCTGCCAACTGGCTGCATCAGGCGCAGGGTGCCTTGCGCTTTGTCGAGCTCCATGGCGTGGCCACGGTCTTGCAGCAGGTCGAGCAGCTGCTCGAGTCAATCGACCGTGGCAATCTGCCCCTGGATGCCCAGACGGTGGCGCTCTGCGCAGGGACCTTTGCCGCCACGCTCGAGTACCTCGAAGCGGTTTGCGCCGGCTCGGCTGAGTCCGCAGTGGCCTTGTTTCCGCAATATCGGGCATTGCTTGTTGCACAAGGTATCGAGCGCAGCGAACCGGCCGACCTGTACACCCCCGATCTGGCTCCCCTGCCCACATCGGAGTATCTCGAGTTGCCTGAGCCCGTTGCGCCAGACGAGGCCTCAGCGGTCAAAGCCGGGTTCGAGCGGGGGTTGCTGGGCTTTTTAAGAGACCCGGCCGATGCCGTTTCGCTGCAGGCCATGCTCAACACGGCCACTCGCATGCAGCGGGCGCAGGGCGAGCCTGCACAGCGACGTTACTGGTGGGTGGCCAGCGCTTTTCTTGATGCACTGCGAACCGGTGCCTTGCCCGCCGATCTCTACGCCAAGCGTCAGGTGGCCCGTATCCAGCAGTATCTGCGCCGGGCGGTCACTGAAGCGGCGCCGGTCAACGACCGGATGCTGATCGACATGCTGCTGCTGCTGGCCCGTGCAGGCCAGGGCAGCGGGCTGGCCGATGCCGTGCGCGCGGCCTTTCAGCTTGAAGCGACCGTGGCGCAGGACTTCGATGCGCCGCGTTTCGGTTTGCTCGATGCACACAGCCTGCAGCAGGTGCGCACCGATACCGCGCAGGCCAAAGCCGCATGGGAGCGCTTCGTGCGCGGGGGCTTGCATGATCTGCCTGATTTCGCCGGCGCGGCGCAGCAACTTGAGCTCTCGATGAGCCGCTTGCCCTTGGCGGGCATGCGTGAGCTGGGCGGCGCCATTTCAGCCTTGCGCAGGCCGCTGTCGACCGGAGATGCGCGCCTGCTGGAGGCCGTGTCGCTGGAGGTGGCCAGCGCACTGCTGTTCATCGACATGGCGCTTGAACACGGCGCGCGCATGCTGCCGGCGAATGACGCGCGTGCGAAGGAACTCGCGCATCGCCTGCAGTCCATGATGCGCGAGGGCGGCGCAAGCGTCGCGGCGCAGCAGCTGTCTGAGCGGTCGATGCCGGACTGGTTGCGCGAGCTCACGCGCGAAGCGCAGGAACGTCTTACGACGGCTGCCTTCGTCTCGGAATTGCAGTCCAATCTGAAAGCCTGTGAAGTGAGGCTGGATGCTTTTTTCCGCGACCCGCAGCAACGCGAACCGCTGGACGGTGTGGGCGCGGCCCTGCAGCAGGTCAGTGGTGCACTGCGTTTGCTGGGTCACCACGAAGCGGCGGTGGGCGCCGATGAGATGGCCCGCGAGGTGACTGGACTCATCGCCTCCCCAGATGCGCCATCCGCACAGATCTGCGAACACGTTGCTCATAACCTGGGAGCGCTCGGCTTTTTCGTTGACTCGTTGCGCCGCGGCGATGGGCGCGGTGAAGCCTTCGCATTCAGTCAGGGGCCTGATGGATTTACGGCGCATCTGCTGCAGCCAGGCGCCGAAGCACCCGTGCGGCCGGTATCGCGTCATGAATCGCGTCATGAGCCGGATGCACCCACCCCCAGCCTGATCGACGCCTTGCCTCTGACGCAAGACGCCTTCACGCCAGACACCCTCACGCCAGAACCTCCGACGCCTGACGAGTCCATTGAATTGTCTGTGCCGATCGCGGAGCCGCCGTCCTGGACGGCGCCCCCTGAGACGCCGGCGCCTGTCGTGCAGGCTGAGGGTGAGCCGGATACCGAGCTGCTGGGCATCTTCCTGGATGAGGCTGAGGATGTCTTGCAGGCCATCGAGGCGCAGCGCGTGATCATTGAGCTGTCGCCGGGTGATCGCGAAGCGTTGACCACGATCAGAAGGGGTTTTCATACGCTCAAGGGCTCCAGTCGCATGGTGGGCCTGCCGGCGTTCGGTGAGGTGGCCTGGTCGCTCGAGCAGACACTCAACACCTGGTTGGCTCAGGGGCTGGCTGCACAGGCGCAGGGGCTGACCCTGATCGCTCAGGCGCAGCATGGTCTGCAGGCCTGGGTGGCGCGATTGCGTCAGGATCCGGGCGCCCTGGAGGACCTCTCTGCGGTGCAGGCACTTGCAGCGCAGATGCGCGGTGAGCGCGCACCCGATGACAGCGCAGACCTGATCGATCTGCGGGACGCCGGCCTCACGGCGCCCGTGCTGAGCACCTCTGCTGAGGCAGGCGACCCGATCGATTTGAGCAGCATCGAGACGCCGGACTTGCCGTTGCCGGAAGCCATTTTGCAGACGGTCAATTCGGCAGACGAGGTGGTTGCTTCGCCCTCCGGCCCAGCGGAAGAGCTGGTACGCGTGGGTGAGCGCGAGTTGCCCGTAGCGTTGTATCGCCTTTTTCTGGACGAGGCCGATCAACTGCTGGAGCAACTGGGTGCGCTCCAGCACAACTGGCAGGACGCAGATACGGTCGTGCCGCCGTCGCAGTGGCTCGAATCGGTGCGCGCTGCGCATACGCTGGGCGGTAGCGCCCGGCTGGTCGCGCTGCCCGACGTGTCGAGCGCCGCGTTCAGCCTCGAGGATTTCCTGCAGCAGGCCGCCAGCCAAGTACCGGCGACTGACGGGCCCAGGACCGCAGACGCCGCGGTGCTGCGCTTTGGCGAGATCCTGGACCGACTGCGCGCGGCGTTGCATCAGTTTGCAGCGGGTATCGAGCCTGCACGCGATCCCCTGCTGGTCGAACAAGCCGAGACCCTTGCGCAATCCGCCCGCTCAGCGCCGCTGATCGACGAGATCGACCCGGAGCTGCTCAGTCTTTTTGTTGCCGAGGCCGATGAGCTGCTGCCGCAGATGGGCGATGCCCT
The DNA here is from genome assembly GCA_002386465.1 of Burkholderiales bacterium UBA4615. Taxonomy (GTDB): domain Bacteria; phylum Pseudomonadota; class Gammaproteobacteria; order Burkholderiales; family Burkholderiaceae_E; genus UBA4615. The sequence continues at coordinate 42,642 of DGIT01000014.1, forward strand.
TCAGCGCTGGCGCGATCAGCCTGAGGACCGCGAACCATCCGCCGCACTGATGCGCTGGCTGCATACGGTCAAGGGCAGTGCGCGCATGGCGGGTGCCATGCGGCTGGGGCAGTCGCTGCACGACATGGAAACCCGGATCGAGGCGCTGCCTGCCGACGCTTCGGCGCCCGTGGTGACCGCACTGATCGACGAGCTGGTCGCCCATCATGACCGCGCACTCGCGCTGTATGAGTCGATGCGCGATGCGCAGCCCGATGCGGAGCAGACGGGCACGGCACCGGTCGTGTCGGCGGTACCCGATGCGATTGAGCCGCTGGCTGAGCCTGATGCAAGCCCTGCACCGCCAGTTGCTGGTCGGCCCGCCACATCGCGCGCCTTGGTGCGCGTGCGTGCCGATCTGCTGGATCGTCTGGTCAATGAGGCCGGCGAAGTTTCGATTGCCCGCGCGCGATTGGACAACGAGCTCACCGGTATTCGCCAATCCATGGGCGAGCTGGCCGAAAACGTCGCACGCCTGCGCATGCAGCTGCGCGAAATCGAGCTGGCGGCCGATTCGCAGATTCAGGCGCGGCATGCCCGCTCCCCTGAAAGCGAGGCCCAGTTCGACCCGCTGGAATTCGATCGCTACACGCGCTTTCAGGAACTGACGCGCATGCTGGCCGAGTCGGTCAACGACGTGGCGACCGTTCACCAGAATGCCCTACGCGGGCTGGATGAAGCCGGTCGCGACCTTGCGCTGCAAATGCAGTTGACCCGCGAGTTGCAGCAGGACCTCATGCGTATCCGCATGGTGCGCTTTGGCAGCGTTGCCGACCGCCTGCATCGCGTGGTGCGCCAGGCCTCGGGAGAGCTGGGGCGACAGGCACGTCTGGTCCTGGAAGGCGCCGAGACTGAAATTGATCGCGGCGTGCTCGAGCGCATGATGGGGCCGCTTGAGCACATGCTGCGTAACGCGTTGGCACATGGCATTGAATCGCCCGAGGATCGGCTGGCAGCCGGCAAGGCGGCGATGGGTGTCGTGACGCTTGATGTACGCCAGGAAGGGCATGGCGTGATCATGACCGTGACAGACGACGGCCGCGGGCTCGATCTGCCCCGCATCCGCAGCGGCGCCATCGAGCGCGGCGTGATCGCAGCCGATGCGGTGCTGGCCGATCGCGAACTCGCGCAGCTGATCTTCATGCCCGGATTCACGACCGCCACGCAGGTCAGCACCCTGGCGGGGCGTGGCGTGGGGCTGGATGTGGTGCGCGCCGAGGTTGCCGCCATGGGCGGACGGATCGAGCTGGAGGGTGCGCCGGGGCAGGGCACGCGCTTCACCGTCCATCTTCCGGTGTCGCTGGCGGTGACGCAGGTGGTCGTGCTCACCGTGGGCACAACACGCATTGCCGTGGCGGCCAATCTGGTCGAACAGATCATGCCGCTGCGCCCCGACGCACTGGCCCAGGCGTATGCGCGGCACGCCATGCTGGTGCGTGATGAGGCGGTGCCGCTCTATTTCCTGGGCAGCCTGCTCGAGCTGCCCGACACGTCACCGCTTGCACAGCGCCAGTCGCCGGTGGTGGTATTGCGTTCCGGCAGCCAGAGCATTGCGTTGCATGTCGATCATGTGGCGCCCAGCCAGGAGGTCGTGGTCAAGCATGTCGGGCCGCAACTGGCCCGTTTGACTGGCATGGCCGGGGCCACAGTCCTGGGCAATGGCGACATCGTGCTCATTCTGGATCCAGTGCAAATCGCCGCCACCAGCCGCGTCAAGCCGGCTGGCCTCGGGGATACGGCCAGTTTTGCGCCAACGCGCATTGATGTGGCGCCCACGGTCATGGTGGTGGATGACTCGGTCACGGTGCGCAAGGTCACGCAGCGGCTTTTGGCCCGTGAGGGCTATCAGGTGGTACTGGCGCGCGACGGCATTGATGCGCTGGGCCAGCTGCAGGACACCATGCCCGATGCGATATTGCTCGACATCGAAATGCCGCGCATGGATGGCTTCGAGCTTGCGGCGCAGTTACGTGCCGATCCGCGCTGGCAGCACGTGCCGGTCATCATGATTTCCTCGCGCACGGCCGACAAGCATCGCGAGCAGGCGCAGTCGCTGGGCGTGACGGCCTTCCTGGGCAAGCCTTACGATGAATCCGAACTGCTCGAGCTCTTGCGCAGCCACACGCGACGCAAACAGACCGCAGGCTGAAAGATGCGCAGAGGGTCGCTTTTTTTTGATTGTTTAGTTTGGTCGCTTAGTTTGGTCGCTTAGTTTGGTCACTTAGGCGAGTCGCCGTTAGACGCTGAAAGGCTCTGTGGGTCGGCGCGCCTACGACGCCGTCTTGGCTTTCACCACACCGTAGCGCGCAAGCGTGGTGAGGCGCGCCTGGGCATGGTCCACCACAGGCAACGGATAATCCCGGCCTACGATGCACCCGGCCTGCAGCTGCTGCGCATGCGGAGCCAGCCAGGGCGCATGAATCCACTGCGCCGGCATGCGCGCCAATGCCGGAACATAGCGTCGGATGAAGGCGCCCTGCGGATCAAACTTTTCTGATTGAGTCACCGGATTGAAGATCCGAAACCAGGGCTGTGCATCGCAGCCGCTTGAGGCCGCCCACTGCCAGCCGCCCACATTCGCCGACTGGTCATAGTCGATCAGCTGTTCTGCAAACCAGCGCTCACCCCACCGCCAATCCAGCCCCAGGTCCTTGCACAGGAAGGAGGCCACCACCATGCGCAGCCGGTTGTGCATGTAGCCACTCGCACGAATCTGGGCAATGGCTGCATCCACCAGCGGGTAGCCGGTGCGACCCTCACACCATGCCGCAAAAAGCGCCTGGGCGTCATCGCCTGTGGCCCATTGAATGGCGTCGTACTCAGGGCGAAACGAGCGTTGCGTGCTGTGCGGATGATGATGCAGGACCTGAAAGTAAAACTCGCGCCACACCAGCTCAGAGAGCCAGGTGCGCGCACCGTCTGCGCCCTCTGGTTGGGTGCGCAGGGCCTCGAGCGCTGTGCGCACCAACTCCCGAACCGAGACCGTTCCGAAGCGCAGATGCACTGACAGGTACGAAGGTCCCTTGATGCCCGGAAAGTCGCGCGCCGTGTGATATCGGCCGATGCGCTCGCGAAAATCATTCAGCAGGGTGTGCGCGCCGGCCTCGCCCGGCACGATGCCCAGGGCGCCCAGGTTGGCGGGCTCGAATCCGAGTTCGTCCAGCTCCGGCACACCGATGACCGCGCCGCGGCCCACGGCACCCGGTGTCGGCGCAGCCGGCAGGTCGGCGGGTGGTGCAGCCAGTCTTGCGCAGTCCGATTCGCTGATCGATCGATTGGCCAGAGGTGTCTGCGCAGAGGCGTCATCGCCCAGCGCTTGCAGACGCTTCATCCAGGCGTTGCGGTACGGCGTGAAGACCGAGAACGGCTTGCCTGCACCCGTGAGCACCTCGTCGGTATCGAAGACCACCTGATCCTTGTGCAAGCTCAGGCTGCGCCCCTGCGCGGCCAGCAGACCGGCTACGGCCGTATCGCGGCTCACCGCATCGGGTTCGTAATCGCGTGCCGCGTAGACCGTGCTCACCTGAAGGCGCTGCGCCAGCGTCGCAATCGCCTGGGGTGCCCGGTCGTGCATCACGATCAGCCGCGCGCCGCGCGCTGTCAGCCACTGGTCAATCTCCTTCAAAGCGCCTTGGATGAATGCAACTCGACGGTCTGCCCGCTGGGTCAGCGCCTCCAGGATGTCCCGGTCAAAGACAAAGGCGCAGTACACCTGACGGCACTGCGCCAGGGCCTGATGCAGGGCCGTGTGATCCTGCATGCGCAGGTCGCGTCGCAGCCAGACCAGGCCGCGGTCATGAAGCATGGCGGTCATGGTGTGGACGCCTTGAGAGGAGTGAGGGGAAGGGAAGGTGCGTGACCGGAAGGAGCAAAAAAGCGCGCTCTGAGGGAGCGCGATTGTGCCGTGAGGGGTGCCCCTTTACAATCGGGAGATGTCTTCTGTCCCCCCGGCTACTGCGCCCACCGATTTCACCAACCACTTTCTGGTGGCCATGCCTGGCATGACCGACAGCAATTTTGGGGGTGCGGTGGTCTTTCTGGCCGAACACAGCGCCAAGGGTGCGCTGGGTCTGGTGATCAACCGCCCGATGGAGCTCGACCTGAAGTCGCTCTTCGAGCGGATCGACCTGAAACTGGAGATCGCGCCGCTGGGCACTTCGCCGGTCTATTTCGGCGGGCCGGTGCAGACCGACCGGGGGTTCGTGCTCCATCAGCCGCTGGGCACCTGGAATTCCACCGTCACGGTCGGCGACTCTCTGGGCCTGACCTCATCAAAGGATGTGCTGGAAGCCGTGGCATCCGGCGTGGGGCCCTCGCGTTTGCTGGTCACGCTGGGCTATGCCGGCTGGGGCCCCGGGCAACTTGAAGACGAGATCGCCCGCAACGCCTGGCTGACGGTCAAGGCCGACCCTGACGTCATCTTCGAGACCCCGGTGGCGCAGCGCCTCAGTCGCGCCTTTGGTCTGCTGGGTATCGATCCGGCCTTCCTGTCGGCTTCCGCCGGGCATGCCTGAGGCGGGCGTTCGCGGCGAGCACGCCCCGAATGCTGCTGAAACCCTGTTGGCGTTCGACTTTGGTGTGCGCCGAATCGGCGTAGCGCTGGGCAATACCCTGACCGGCTCAGCACGGGCACTGGAAGTGTTCGACAGCGTCCCCACTGACCGTCGTTTTGCACACATTGCCGCGCTGATCCAAGCCTGGCAGCCCGATCGACTGGTGGTCGGGCGTCCGCTCGATGAAGACGGCACACCCACCGAGACCACGCGTCTGGCAGAACGGTTTGCAAACCAGTTGCGCGGGCGCTTCGGGCTAGTCGTGGAGCAGGTCGATGAGCGATTTTCGAGTCGCGAGGCTCAGGCTATCATCGCCGATCAGCGACAGTCCCGGCAGGTCAGGCGCGGTCCGATCGAGGACGACGCGATCGCAGCCGCCGTGATCCTCGAACAATTCCTCGATGCCAGGCGGCGCGCATGACACGTTCCGATTCCGACCCTTCGGCTTCAACCCCTGCATCGGCAACAACCGGTGCGCCCATCCCGCAAGCCGAGGCGGTCTATGCAGCACTCAAAGCCCAGGTTTCAGCGCGCCTGGCTGCAGCCACCGCAGGGCATCCCCCCGTGCTGGTTGGCATTCATACGGGTGGTGCCTGGGTGGCGCAACGGCTGCACCGTGAGCTGTGCCCCGATGCACCACTCGGCTTCCTGTCCAGCGCGTTTCATCGCGACGATTACTCGGCCCGCGGTCTGCGCACCAGCGGCTCGCGAGGCACCACTCAAATCGACTTTAAAGTCGATGGTGCAGACATCCTGCTGATCGACGATGTGCTCTACACCGGACGCACGGTGCGTGCAGCACTCAACGAGCTCTTCGACTACGGCCGCCCCCGTCGGGTCGATCTGGCCGTCATGGTCGATCGCGGTGGACGCGAGCTCCCGATGCATGCCTCCATGGCGGGCTGCCGGATCGAGTTGAATGCAGGATCCAGCCTCGTGCTCAGTCGTGTGGCCGGGCATCAGGTGCCCGGTCCCGCGGGCGGAGCACCTCAAGCGCATTCAAGTGTTTCTGCAACGACTTCCGCCGCGCATGGCTCCGATGAGAGCTCCGATCGCTTCACGTTCCAGCTGGAGGACGCGTAATGCGCCATCCGCAGCTCAATGAGCACGGCGAACTGCGCCACCTGCTCACCATCGAAGGCCTGCCGCGTGATGTTGTCATGCACATCCTGGATACCGCGTCCTCGTTTCTGGAGGTAAGCGATCGGGCGGTCAAAAAGGTGCCGCTGTTGCGTGGGAAGTCGGTGTTCAATCTGTTCTTCGAGAACAGCACGCGCACGCGCACCACCTTCGAAATTGCCGCCACGCGCCTGTCGGCCGACGTAGTCAACCTTGATGTGCGCACCTCGTCCACGTCCAAGGGCGAGTCGCTGCTCGACACCATCGACAACCTCGCTGCGATGAACGCCGACATGTTCGTCGTGCGCCATGCGCAAAGCGGCGCGCCTTACATGATCGCGCAGCATGTGGGTCCGGGTTTGCATGTGATCAATGCCGGGGATGGCCGGCATGCGCACCCCACGCAGGGGTTGCTCGACATGTACACCATCCGTCACTTCAAGAAGGACTTCACGCAACTGCGCGTGGCGGTGGTGGGCGATGTGCTGCATTCGCGGGTGGCACGCAGCGACATTCATGCGCTCACGACGCTGGGTGTGCCTGAGGTGCGGGCCATCGGGCCGCTCACGCTGCTGCCGCCGGGTCTGGAGCAGATGGGGCTGCGGGTGTTCACCGACATGAAAGAAGGTCTGCGCGATGTCGACGTGATCATCATGCTGCGGCTGCAGAACGAACGGATGCGCGGGGCGCTGCTGCCTTCGTCGCAAGAGTATTTCAAGCACTATGGCCTGACCGAAGAAAAGCTGGCGCTGGCTAAGCCTGATGCGATCGTGATGCATCCGGGTCCGATGAATCGTGGGGTGGAGATCGAGTCGGCGGTGGCCGATGGCCCGCAGTCGGTGATCCTGTCGCAGGTCACCTTCGGTATTGCGGTGCGCATGGCGGTGATGAGCATTCTCGGAGGTACGCGATGAACCTCACGATCAGTGGTGGGCACCTGATCGATGCGGCCTCGGGCCTGGATCGCATCGACGATCTGCATCTGGCACATGGGCGTATTGCCGCTGTGGGAGCGGCTCCTGCGGGCTTTCACGCCGATCGCGTGATTGATGCACGCGGGCTCACCGTGTGCCCGGGTCTGGTTGATTTGTCGGCGCGGCTGCGCGAGCCAGGCTTCGAGTACAAGGCCACGCTGGAGTCTGAAATGCAGGCGGCACTCGCCGGCGGTGTAGCCCGCATCGTGTGTCCGCCCGATACCGACCCGGTACTGGATGAGCCTGGTCTGGTCGAGATGCTCAAGCACCGTGCGCGCAGCATCAATCAGGCGCACCTTTACCCCCTGGGCGCACTCACGGTGGGCCTGAAGGGCGAGGTGCTCACCGAGATGGCTGAACTCGCCGAGGCCGGCTGCGTGGGATTCTCGCAGGCCAATGTGGCACTGGTCGATACGCAGGTGCTGGCACGTGCGATGCAATACGCGCGCACGTTTGGCTTCACGGTGTGGCTGCAGCCGCAGGACGCGTATCTGGCGCGCGGCGGTGTGGCGCACAGCGGGCCGGTCTCGGGGCGGCTGGGCCTGTCGGGGGTGCCGGTCACAGCCGAGACGGTCGCGCTGCACACCTTGTTCGAACTGATTCGCAGCAACGGGTGTCGGGTGCATCTGTGCCGTATCTCGTCGGCGGCTGGCGTGGCGCTGCTGCGTGCAGCGCGTCAGGAGGGCTTGCCGGTCACGGCTGATGTGGCCGTGCATCACCTGCATCTCACCGATGTGGATATCGGTTACTTCGATTCGTCGTGTCGTGTCGAGCCGCCCTTCCGATCGCAGCGTGACCGCGATGCGCTGTGCGCGGCGGTGGCGGACGGCACCATCGATGCGATCTGCTCTGACCACACGCCGGTGGATGACGATGCCAAGTTGTTGCCGTTCGGTGAGGCCGAGCCCGGGGTGACGGGGCTGGAGTTGCTGCTGCCTTTGACGTTGTCATGGGCCAGGCGCCATGGTGTGCCGCTGGCCACGGCGCTTGCGCGCATCACGACCGACCCAGAGCGCATCGCTTCGTGCGGGGGCGGTGCGCTTGCGCCGGGCGCACCTGCTGATGTGTGCGTGTTCGACCCGTTGGGCACCTGGGTGGTGTCGCGCAGCACGCTGCGCAGCCAGGGGCATCACACGCCGTTTGCCAATCGTGAAGTGCAGGGCAGGGTGCTGTGGACGGTGGTGGGGGGTAGGGTGGTGTTTGAGGCGGCGGCGTGAAGATCGACGCCCCTACCCGCAATGCTGTGCGCCAGTTCGCTGAGCGCGCTGCAGCGGCGTATGACGTGGACCACGTGGTGCTGTACGGCAGCCGCGCGCGGGGTACGCATCGTCCGTCCAGCGATGCGGATGTGGCCGTGTTGCTGAGGGGCGAGCCAGCCCGGTTCTTGCCGGTCAAGCTCGCTTTGGCGGATATCGCCTTCGATGTGCTGATAGAGACTGGCATCGATATTTCTCCGCTTCCCGTTTGGCAGCAGGAATGGGCGCACCCGGATGCTTACGTGAACCCCGCACTGTTGCGCAACATTGCGCGCGAGGGTGTTCGCCTGTGACGGGGCCGCAGGCCGCGGCCGTTTTGCTGAACAAGGCGCAACGAGCCTGTGATTCAGCGCGGATGCTCCTTGAAGCAGGCGATGTGGATGGTGCGTGCAACCGAGCGTATTTCGCCATGTTTGATGCGGCGCGCGCGGCATTGCTGATCCGTGATGCTGATGGTCCCTTTGCTGAGGGTAAGACACATCGCGGCTTGATTGCAGCCTTCGGCTTAAGTCTCGTTAAACCAGGGCTTGTCTCGCGTGAGTTGGGAAAGAGCCTGAAGCGTGCCGAGGAAATCAGATTGGTCGCTGATTACCGGAATGAGTCGGTGACCGCGCAGGACGCTCAAGTGCTCATTGCTGAGTCGCAGGTTTTTGTCCTGGCAATGCGAGCCTTGTGTGCAACGGAATAAGTCTCGTGCGTCGCCTCTACCGAATCCCCGCGCTCATCGCCCTCCTCTTAGGCGGCCTGTTCACCGTCTTTGCCATCTTTCCCCTCGTGGCCGATGCGCGCCGTGAGTGGCTGATCGCTACCTGGTCGCGGCTGCTGATGCGGGCATGTGGTACGCGGGTGCAGGAATACGCCGCGCCGGGTGCTCAGCCGCTCTCATCGATGCGCGGGCGCCATGGTGCGGGCGAGGGCCGGCTGCTGCTGGTCAATCACATCTCGTGGCTGGACATCTTCGCCATCGACAGCCTGGCTCCTGCGTCTTTCGCCGCTAAGGCGGAGATCGCGTCATGGCCGCTAGCCGGCACCCTGGTAGCTCGGGCAGGCACGGTGTTCATCGAGCGGGGCCGACGCCATGCGGTGCACGGCGTGATCCGTAGCATGGGGGCGAAGTTGGCCCAGGGGCATCGCGCGGCAGTGTTCCCCGAAGGCACCACCAGTGACGGCCGTCGCCTGCTGCCGTTTCACGGCAACCTCGTGCAGGCGGCGCTTGAGACTCAATCGCCGCTGGTGCCCGTCGGGTTGCATTACGTCGATCCCGACGGTGAGCCCAGCCACGCGGCACTTTACGTGGGCGACACCACCTTCATGCAGTCGTTGTGGCGCATCACCGGCCACCCGAGGCTGATCGTGCAGGTACACGCCCTGCCTCATATCCTCCCCGACGGCCTCACGCGTCAGGAAATCGCCCGCCGTGCCCGCCACGCCATCGCCGAGCGCCTGACCCTGCCGCTTGACGACGAGATCCCCGAGAGCCTGCGCACTGCCCGCGCCGCTTAAGGCCTCTTTCTTTTATTGGGGTCAGTTTATACCCGGGGCGGTTCACAACAGTGGGGCCGACTAAGCTGGCGCACATCAGACCGCACGGGATTGTCAATCCTAGTGCGCGTATCTACAATNNAACAATGTAGAAACTCCCAACCAGGCATGTAGGTCAGCTCATGGAATCCGTCATCCGCAAGTGGGGCAACAGTCCCGCTCTCCGTCTGCCATCCGCTTTGTTGAAAGAAGCGGGTTATCACCTGGAACAGCGGGTCGATCTGGTTGTTTCTCGAGGGCGCATCATCATTCAGCCGTCTGACAAGGTTGAATACGACCTGGGTGCTTTGGTCGACGGTATAACCGCAGCCAACAAGCACGATGAGTTTGGCTTTGGTGCCCCGGTGGGTAAAGAGTCGCTCTGATGGCACGGGCGTATGTGCCCGATACTGGGCAGGTGGTGTGGCTTGAGTTCGATCCGCAGGCGGGGCATGCACAAGCAGGGCATCGACCTGCCCTTGTGATCAGTCCTGCCAGCTACAACGCCAAGTCTGGTCTGATGGTGTGCTGCCCGCTGACGACTAAGGTCAAGGGGCATCCATTCGAGGTGATAACACGTATCGATGGCGTCGACTGCGCGGTGTTGTCGGATCAGGTGAAGTCATTGGACTGGAAGGTCAGACGCGCTAAGAAAAAGGGGCAGGTCAGCGACGAGGTCATGATCCATGTGCGCGCCAAGATCAAGGCTTTGCTGATGATCCGCTGACAAACGAACCAGGGTGCGCTGCTCCCCGGCCTGTATGTCGCGGGCTCGGTGGGTCAGTAGCGAGTGTATGAGTTGGTGTCGGATCACCGTTCAGTGGCTCGAGATCTTACGCAGGAGACGCTCCCCTCGACTGCCTGGCGGTTTGGAGAAAGAAACTGAGCATTCCCTGATTTGATTTATTGGAGGTTTTTCGAATGTTGCATAATACGAATTTCCGTAAATCCGATTTTCAGGTGAATATGCTATGGACCTCATTAAGTGTGGGCGGCGGGGGCAAATCACGATTCCCCGGGATGTGATGACCCGGCTTGGCTTGGCAGAAAACACGCCGATGCTGCTCGAGGTCAGGGACGATGGCGCAATCGTGCTGCGGCAAGCGGCGGTCGTGCCAATCGAGCACTACACCGATGCGCGAATTAGTGAATTCGAGCGCGAGGGGCAGTTGACTGAGCAGGAGCTGCAGCAGGCTCGGAAAATGCTTCGTCGGAAGGCGCGGGCTTGAAGCGAGTCTTTCTCGATGCCAATGTGCTCTTCAGCGCGGCGTATAAGGCTGAGAGCGCGCAAGGCTTGCTGATTGAATTCGCCGCTGCGCGTTTAATTCAGGCAGTCACTTCGCCTTATGCATTGGACGAGGCTCGACGTAACCTCGCTCGAAAATTCCCGTCTGCAATGACACGGTTCATTGAGCAATCGGCGCATGTTCATTTGGTGGCTGAGCCCGATGCCGACTCTCTTTCATGGGCACGACAACTGGTCGTCGAAAAAGATGCGCCAGTCCTTGCCAGTGCGGCGCGCGCCGCCGTCGATTGGTTTGTGACCGGCGATCGAGCGGATTTCGGCCATCTCTTCGAAACTGAGCAACGCCGCATGCGGGTCATGACGCCTGCGATGGCGGTTCGAGAGTTGTTATAGAACCCATTCCAGCGACAGCCGATGCTGGTCCACATGGCGATCAATGCGCCGCCGGATCCTTGTGCTTCGGGCACTTCACCTGAAACACCTCGCGGTCCTGCAGTCTGACTGCGGTCAGCGCTCCGCCCCACACGCAGCCAGTATCCAGCGCAATCAGATTGGGTCGCATGACTAAGCCCAATGTCGACCAGTGACCGAAGATCACGGTCACGTCCGACGTAAGACGATCAGGCGCATCGAACCACGGCATCAGACTATCGGGCGCGGCATCCGCGCCTTCCTTGATGGTGAAGTCCATGCGGCCATCAGCGTCGACGAAACGCATGCGGGTGAGTGCATTGACGATGCACCGAAGGCGATCGTCACCACTGAGTGCATCGCTCCAGCGGTCAGGCGTGTTGCCGTACATGACGTGCAGAAAGTCTGCCCAATGCGGCCCGCGCAGGACCGCTTCCACCTCGCCCGCCAGGGCCAGGGTCTGCTCGCAACTCCACTCAGGGAACACCCCTGCGTGCACCATCAGGTGCCCATGATTGGCATGCGCGAGCGGCCGAGTGCGCAGCCACTGCAACAGCGCGTCACGGTCGGGCGCTGAAAGAATTTCGTCAAGCGTGTCGCTGCGATGCGGTTTGCGCGCGCCCGTAGCGGTGGCCAGCAAGTGCAAATCATGGTTGCCTAAAACTACCGTGGCGCGCTCGCCCAGCGTCACCACATGTTTGAGGGCCTTGAGTGAATGCGGGCCGCGATTGATCAGGTCGCCCGCAAACCACAGGTTGCGGTCTGCGCCGGGGTCGGCATGTTTGAGTAGTGCACGCAGACGGCCGTGACAGCCTTGGAGGTCGCCGATGGCTATGGTCATGTGGAGCGCGAGAACACCGAACAGAGAGAGAAGAGCGTCAGACCTGACCCGAGATGGTGCCACGAGCGCTGACTGGCTGCTCTCCACCGCCTGCGACCAGCACCAGGCGAACCGGCTCACCAGCGCCAGTCGCGGAAGAGGCCGACTCCGCGCCAGTACCCGTCAACGAAGTGCTCGGATCCACCACCTCCAGATCAGCTGGAGGCGCGTACTCTGGCACGAAGCTGCGCAGCCAGCCACGCACTTGCGAGTCGCTGCCCGATCCTTCGCTATTAAGCCAGGACAAGACTTGGGCTTCCCATTCGGCTGATACCGGTTCCAGCGCTTTGGAGATGCGCAACTTGGTATGCCGGGTTGGCAGAGTGGTCTCGTCGCCGGCCAGCAGTTCCTCGTAGAGCTTCTCGCCGGGACGCAGGCCGGTGTAGCGAATACCAATGTCGTCCTCGGAAAACCCGGAGAGCCGAATCATGTCGCGAGCCAGATCGGCAATGCGCATGGGCTGACCCATGTCCATGACGAAGATTTCATTGCCCGCGCCCATCTGGCCGGCTTGCAGCACCAATTGGGCTGCCTCGGTGATGGACATGAAGTAACGGGTGATGTCAGGGTGCGTGACGGTAATCGGTCCGCCGCGCGCAATTTGTTCGCGAAATTTTGGGATGACACTGCCGCTTGAACCCAGCACATTCCCAAAGCGCACCATCACCACGGGCAGGCCAGTGCGCAGGTGAATACGCTGCAAGAGCAGCTCGGCGAGCCGTTTGCTTGCCCCCATCACGTTGGTGGGATTGACGGCCTTGTCGGTGGAGACGAAGACGAATTTTTCGATGCCACTGGCCGCGGCCACCTCAGCAAGTACGCGTGTGCCCAATGTGTTGTTGCGCACAGCCTCCCAACTGTTGAGCTCTTCAAGCATGGGCACGTGCTTGTAGGCCGCTGCATGAAAGACCACGGTGGGTTGGAAACGCTCGAAGATTTCCTGAAGGCGCCGACGGTCTTTGACATCGCCCACGATTGGCCAGATGCGAATTTCCGGGTATAGCCGCTGAAGGTCTTCCGAAGCCTGATAGAGCGCGTATTCGTTGAGCTCGAACAGCACCATGGCTTGTGGAGAGAAGCGCGCAATCTGACGGCACAGCTCTGACCCGATGGAGCCACCAGCACCCGTGATCATCACGATCTTCCCGTTGAGCTGACGTGTGAGCCCGCTGCTGTCGAGTTGCACCTCGTCGCGGCCGAGCAAATCGTCGAGCTCGATATGCCTGATTTCAGACAGCTTGCGAGGGCTGCCGATCATCTGATCCAGATCGGGTACCACCATCAGATCCAGGCCTGCTTTTTCGCACAGATCGAAGGCCCGCCGCCGGGCCTCCTGGCTGGCTCCCGGGGTAGCGAAAATGACGTGGCGGCAGTCTGTGCGCCGCGCAATGCCCAGCACCTGCTCCCAGGTGCCCATGACCGTGCAGCCGGCAATATCGCGACCCACCTTGGCGGGGTTGTCGTCCAACAAACCCACCACCTGCCAGGACGGGCTGCGCTCCAGTTCTAGCAGCAGCCGGCGCGCACCGTCGCCAGCACCCATCAGCAGCACGGGCCTGCCTTGACGCTTCAGCTCGCTGAATTGCCGGTGCTCTTTCCACCAGCGATAGACGATGCGCCCACCGCCCATGAAGAGAATCAGCAGCAGCGGGTTGATGAAGTACAGCACGCGCGGCACACCCAGCCCGTGGCGCCACAGCAGCAACACCACTGGAACGATCAGTGCCGAGACGCCGACCGCCGTGACGATGCGCTTGACGTCGTACATGGACGCATAGCGCCAGATGCCGCGGTACAGGCCAAAGTAGACGAAGCAAGCCAGCTCGATGGCCACAACCACTGGCAGCGTTGAGAGCAAAATGGACAACTGCTCGGGCGCCATGGCGAACTGATAGCGGGCCACGAAAGCGACCGTCCAGGCACCTGCGGCCACCAGCATGTCGTAGCCGATGGCGATGAGTGTTTGAGGGCCCAGGGCGATGCGTCGGGTCATGCGGTGCCAGGATGTCGGGCCCTGGGCCCGCACAGAGGTCGAGTGTTGATCAATCCCGATTGCTGCGCTGCAACCAAGACGAAAAACGAACGATACCGTAAAGCACGGCGCTTGCCATCAGCACAAGGAGGTAGGCCAGAGGGTCAAGCTTGCGTCCGACACTGAACAGAGCGATTCCCGTACACGCCATCATCCACAGGCCATAGGCCAGCGCGGTGTTGCGATGCCCCCAGCCGCTCAGGTTCAGCCGCTGGTAGACATGGTCACGGTGGGCCTGCCAGACGCGCTGGCGGCGCCAGATCCGGTCAGCCAGCGTGAGCGACGCATCGAAGATGAACGGGAAAAAGGCCAGCACCGGGAAAGGCGCGGTCCAGAGCCCCCGATGCACGCCCCAGGCTCCAATGCCGCCTGCCATTGCGCCCAGCGCGGTGGACCCTGCGTCCCCCATGAAAATCCTAGCGGGCGGCCAGTTAAAGACCAGAAAACCGAGTGCACCACCTGCCAGTGCGGCGCAGGTGCAGGCTAGGCCTGCGTCCCCTCCGACATGAGCGGCCAGCGCCATCGCGCCAAAGCCAAAGCAGGCTTGCATCCCGGCCAGGCCGTCCGAGCCGTCCATGAAGTTGTAGAGGTTGATCATCCAGGCGAGCGCAACAGCTAGAACAAATGCCAAGGTCCAAGGCGCGTCAGGCAATGCCGCCCAGGCCATCAAGGCGCCTGCGGCAAGATGTACGGGTAAGCGGACGGCCGCCGAGACGCTTCGCAGATCGTCGAGCAGCGAAATCCCGACGACCAGCAGGAGAGCACACCAGACCGACCACGGCAGGCTCGTGCCGGTCATGAGCTTGCTGGCCAGCAGCCCCGCCAGGATACCCAGGCCGCCGATGCGGGGCACGGCAT
>DGIT01000030.1 GCA_002386465.1 Burkholderiales bacterium UBA4615
AGGTAGGCGGCATCATAAGTGCTCAAGCCGAACCGCAGACTCAGCGCCAGCAGCTCGCTGCGCGCAACCGGGTGCCGGTCCACCGAAATGGGGAGCGACGCCAACTGAGTCAGCACCGCCTGCGCCCGTTGTGCGTGCATCCGCTGACGCATACAGGCTGTGCGAAGCACATTCGTGAGTTCCAGTTCCCAGATCACCGGCACATGAGCGCGGTCCGTACGCAATGCGCGCGCAACCGCCTCGCTGTAATCAGACACCTGATTTTCCAGGTACCAGCCTGAGACGACGGAATTGTCCAGAACGAATGGCACAGCGAACCTGAACGCAGTCAGTCGCGCCCAGCCCGCACAGCGTCGGCGAGCGGAATATCCAGACTGACGCCCTGGCGCAAATCAGTCAGCGAATCGAAGGCGGCTTCGACACGACGCGCCTGCGAACTCGCTGCCGCCCTTCGCGAGCCTTCGACGGGCGGCACCAGGCGAGCCATCGGCACGCCATGACGCGTAATCACAATCTCTTCGCCCTGCTGGGCCTGTTGCAGCAGCTCGGACAGCCGGGTTTTGGCTTCAAAAACGGGAATGCTGATCATGGTTGACTCAAATTTATTCTAGTTAACCATAACACACGTCAACATTCGGAACCCTGAATCAGGTCGCATTCCGCCCAGCCACAAACCCATACGCCAGGTTGGTCCGCAAACTGCCGTCTCGCTCATACGCCAGCCTGGCCTGCGCGAGTCGGTCATCGGTCAGCGTCAGGCGCTGTCGCGCGTCGAACTTGTACAGGCGCGCATTGTTCTCGCCGAAGATCGCGCGCTTGACCGGGCCGTCAGCGTCGCCCAGAGGCGCAAAGCCGTGCTTGCGACGAAGCGCCTCGGGGATTTCCAACCGGCGCAGTGCCTCGATTTGCCACTGGGGTGCACCGGTCCAGATCGCATCCGTCCCCCAGCACACCTGGTCGGCCCCCAAGCCTGCAATCAGCTGGCCCATCATCACTGCGGCAAGTTTGGGCTCGGCAATGGTGGTTTGCGCAAAGAGCTGCCCCACGTCGGCATACACGTTGGAGACCCCGGCGCGTGCGGGAACCTCGGCCAGGTCTGTCACCCAGTCGATTCGCCCGATCTGCTCGAATTGCTGCCAGGCATCTTCAGGCCGACCGGCACCGGCGTAGCGATACCCGCCGTGATAGATGATGAAGTTCAGCTGCGGCCATGCCGGAGGCCGTGCGGAAGAACTGGCGGCGGCTCAGCCCCTGGTGTCGGGCCAGTTGACCGCCCAGTGCCTTGAGGCGCTTTTCAAGCGCCCGCTGACGCGGCGACTGTGGCATGGGCACGAACTCGTCACTGGACACCGCCTGCACCGGAATCGGCAGGCGCGGCAGGGCACGCTCAGCAGGTGTCAGGCGATTGCGTTCGTCGTCTGTCAGCCATCCCATGGAAGTCTCCTTCAGTGATGCAGTCTGTCGCGGTCAGCAAGCGTCGAGGTCAGCAGTGCCGCCACGCCGAGCACCGCATAGCCGATGATCAGCGGCAGCACGGTGCCATCGTAGCGCTGACTCACCAGTCCACCCGCGAGCACCGACAGCAGCGAGGTGAATGAACCGATGATCGAAGCGGCCATACCCGCGATGTGTCCCATGGGCTCCATGGCCAGGGCATTGCAGTTGCCAAACAGCATGCCCATGCAAAAGAAAATCGGAAAGAGCCAGATCACGAACAGTGCCAGCGGTGGCAGAGCACCTGTTATCAGGCAACCGGCGAGCATGGTCACGGTCAACACAGCGATGGTCCGAAGGGCGAGGGCCGAGAGCCTGCGCATGCCTAATCGCATCACCAGCCGGGCGTTGACTGCAGAGGCCAGGCCGACGCCTGACGCCAGCACCGCGAAATAGGCCACGAAAAGATCTCCCTGGCCATAGAACTCACCAAACACCTGCTGGCACACCCCCAGGTAACTCACCAGCAGACCCAGTACCAGGCCAGCCGTCACTGTGTAGGCCATCGATACCCGGTGCGTGATCACCTGACGCGCCGCTTCGAGCAAGGCAGCCGGACTGACCGCACGCCTGCGCTCAGGGGGCAGCGTCTCGGGCTGTCGCAGAGCCAGCCACAGGGCTGCCCAGACGGCGATCACGAAAAAGCCCAGGAAAATCACGCGCCAGCCCGCGAAGGCGAGCACAGCCTGACCCAGCATGGGCGCGAGTACCGGCACCATGATGAACGTGGTCATGACCAGCGACATGGTGCGCGCCATCGCCGCACCCGCCTGCCGATCACGCACCATGGCAATCGACACCACTCGCGGCCCGGCTGCGCCGATGCCTTGTATGACACGGCCCGCCAGAAACAGGGTGAAGTCGCTCGCGAGCCAGCACAGCACCGAACCCGCTGCGTAAATAAGCAATCCGCTCAGAATGGCCGGTTTGCGACCAATGCGATCTGACAGCGGCCCGGCCAGCAATTGCCCCGCGCCCAAGCCTGCAAAAAAGCCCAGCACCACGAACTGGCGACTGTTGGGATGGGCAGCCTGCAGCTCCGTGGCGATGCGCCCCAGTGCAGGCAGCATGGCGTCGATCGACAGCGCTACCAGAGAGGTGAGCAGCGCGACGAGTGCAACGAACTCCATGGAGGGCTCGCTGGAGGTCTGTGCCAGCCCGCCAGCGGGATGGGTGTCGCGACGCTCAGAAGAGGCTGCGCTCGCGCGAGGTTGTATCACTGTTGCGGCAGGCTAAGTTTCAAGCCGGCTTTGTGAAGCTGCGCATCGAGCGTCGCAAGCGGCACACCACGCCTGCGCGCCAACTCGAGATAAGACGCGTCGTAGGTCGTGAGGCCGCTCTGCTGGGCCAACTGGAGCACATCGTGCAGCGCTGCGAGTGCGTCGATTTCAATCGGCAAGGCCCCGAGTAATTCGAGCGCCTGATCCATATCAGCGCGACGGATGCGCTTGCGACGCACAGCCGTCAACAGGGCGTTGCTCACCTGCAGCCCCCAAATGGCCGGGACCAGCGCGGTCTCGTGCTGGAGGCGATCCGTCCAGGCATCGGCCTGCTTTGACTGCTCATCGGGGAGCAGCCACGCCAGTGCGACCGAGCAGTCGAGTACGAAAGCCATTCAGCGTCGGTGCCCGGCATGCGCGAGGTCACGCAACGACTCAGCGGGCTGCAAGGCATCGCGCAGTCGGACACCTGCCCGCTCAAAGGCCTGACGCCGTTTGCGCATGAGGGCGATGGTTTCGCGGATGGCTGATTCATCACGTCCGCTGACTGGCACCAGCTCGGCAACGGGTCGGCCATGGCGCGTGATGATGAACCGCTCACCCTTCTGCACGCGCTCAAGTAATTGCGGCAAATGGGTTTTAGCCTCGTAGGCTCCGATCTCTGACATGCGCCGCCTTCCGGTGAGTCCGTTCAGACCAGTTTAGACCAGTCTAATGACCTCTTCAATCCTGACGAGCCTGTACTGACGACTGCGGGCCCTGATCACACGCCCGCCGCCGGCAGGTCTTTCATCGTGCCTTCATACGCGGTGCGCAGCTCGCGCTTGAGCACCTTACCGCTGGGGTTCTTGGGCAACGCTGCGAGCAGCACCACTTTCTTGGGCACCTTGAAGTGCGCCATCTGCGTTTTGCAGTGGGCGATCACCTGTTCCTCGGTGAGCACCACGCCGGCCTTGGGCACCACACAGGCCGTGACCGCCTCGATCCAGTACGGATGCGGCAGCCCCACCACCGCCACCTCAGAGACTCCCTCAAGGCGGTAGATGGTTTCTTCGACCTCGCGGGAAGCGACATTTTCTCCACCGGTCTTGATCATGTCCTTCTTGCGATCGACGACGCTGATGTAGCCATCGGCATCGACCACCGCCAGATCGCCGCTGTGAAACCAGCCGCCCTCGAAGGCTGCAGCGGTGCGCTCGGGATCGTTGAAATAACCCGTGAGCAATTGCGGCGAGCGGTGCACGATCTCTCCAATCTCGCCTGGCTTCACATCGTTCATGGTGTCGTCGACCACGCGCGTTTCCACATTCAGCACCGGGCGGCCGGCTGAACCCAGCTTGGTGAGTTGCTCATGCGGCCGCAAGACCGTGGCGAGCGGCGCAATCTCGGTCTGGCCGTAGAAGTTCCATAGCCGCACCTGAGGCAGACGGCGCGACATTTCCTTGAGCACCTCCACCGGCATGATCGAGGCGCCGTAGTAACCCTTGCGCAGCGCCGACAGATCGGTGTTGTCGAAGGCAGGTGCGCGCATCAGTGCAATCCAGATCGAGGGCGGAGCGAAAAAGGAATTGATTTGATGTGCCGCCAGCAGCGCAAGCAGATTGTCTGCAACCGGCTTGCCGGTGATGATGTTGCTGGCGCCCATGTACACGGCAGGCCCGAGGAACACGTCGAGCTGCGCGCAGTGGTAGAGCGGCAGGGCATGCAGCATGACGTCGGATTCGGTGATCTCGCCTTCGATGACGCAACTCACGTACTCCCAACACACAGCCTCGTGCGTCAGCATTGCGCCCTTCGGCAAGGACTCGGTGCCGCTGGTGTAAATGATTTGCGCGAGCATGCGGGCATCCAACGCAACGGCGGGCTCGGCCGTGTCGTCGGACAGGAGTTGATCAAAACGCACCATGTCCGCGGGCGCCGTGGCCGGGTCTTCGCCTTCCAGCCACACCGTATGCGTCACCGCAGTGCCCTTGCCGGCTGCGGCCAGGCCCAGCGACACCATGTCCGGCCCCACGGCCAGCAACCTGGCCTGCGAGTGCTTCAGGATGAACGCCACCTCATCGGCATTGAGCATGAAATTGATGGGCACGATGACTGCGCCCAGGCGTGCGAGCGCAAAACGCAGCGCTGCGAACGCATGCGAGTTACGCGACAGCACCGCGACCTTGTCGCCTGCGGCGACAGGCGCGCCAGCGTGTCCCTGTGCCAGCCCGTTGGCCAGTCGATTGACCACCGTATCGAACTGCCGGTAAGTCCAGGTGGTGCTGCCGCACAGGATGGCCGGTTTGTCGGGCAAGCGCGCCGCAGTACGGCGCAGCAGGTCGCCCAGGGTGTGGCTGCGGGTGGCAGAGTGCATTGATCTTCTCCGGTAGGTGGCGCGCAGACTGCGTCGGCCGAAGCAGGCCGAAGTAAGCAGGCGGCGGACGACAACGGTCGATCGTATAGGATCAGTCCATGAACCGATTCCAGACAGCCATCGATTTCGCCGTCGCCCATGAGATCAACTGGGCCCGCGACCCCATCGCCGACGCCGCGCACTGGGGTATTCACCTGAATGACCCGCCACCCTGGAATGTGCTGCGCGGGCCGGTGCATGCGCGCGGCCCGACTTCGGGCGTGATTGTGCACAAGGGCCAGACGGTGGCCGAATGGGGTGAGCCCGACCGGGCCGACCTCACCTTCAGCATCGCTAAAACGTATCTGGCCCTGCTCGCGGGCATTGCCCATGATCGCGGCCTGCTGCCCGACCCCGACGAACCGGTGCGCTTGCGCGTACCTGGAATTGGCTTTGACTCTGCGCACAATGCGCCGATCACCTGGATGCAGTTGCTGCAGCAGACCAGCGAGTGGGAGGGCAGCTGCTTCGGTCTGCCCGAGCAGGTCGACCGCTTTCGCACGGTCATCTATGGCGGCGAACCGGCCACGGGCAAGAAGGGAGAGGCACGGCCGTTGCGCAGACCCGGCACCTTCTGGGAATACAACGATGTGCGCATCAATCAGCTGTCGCTGGCCTTGCTGCATGTGTTTGGTCGCCCCTTGCCGGAAGTGTTCGATGAGGCGGTCATGAGGCCACTGGGCTGCACCTCCGACTGGCAGTGGGTGGGTTACGACGATGCGTGGATCGATCTGCGCGATGCAGCCACCGGCAGCCTGCGCCGCATGCAGTCCGTACCGGGCGGCACCCACTGGGGCGGGGGCGTGTCCATCTCTGCGCGCGACCAGGCACTCATCGGACGCATGATGCAGGCGGACGGCCAGTGGCACGGGCGCTCGATCGTGTCGGCGCAGTGGATCCGGCGCATGCGCACCCCGTGCGCCATCGCGCCGTTCTACGGGTTGCTGACCTGGCTCAACGATGGTCCGAAGCAGGTCTATCCGGCGGCGAGCCGCGCGAGCAGTTTCATGATCGGTGCGGGGGGTCAGGTGACCTGGATGGACCCAGAGCGTGATCTGGTGGTGGCCTCGCGCTGGGTCACGCCAGAAGCCACCAATGCGCTCTTTGCGCAGATTGCCGGCGCACTGGCCTGACGCATCGGTCGATGCCGATTACGCCAGAGCCTGCACGCCAGCGGTACGCGCGCTGTCAGGTCGTGGGCAGCCACTTCACCGGTACGAGGAACCTGCCGCCTACGGTTTTGATCGCGGTGTCCTCGCTACGCTGAGAGGCTGCACGCAGCGCAATCAGCAATCGACCTGCCTGAGTCTGGCGCCAGAACCAGGCGTCCACCTGCTGGGCTGACACTGCGTTGCCGTCGGCTTGCGCAGCCTCGCCGTACAAGGCCTTGAGATCATCGGCCATGAAGCGCATGGCCAGCGCCGCAGAATGGTGTGCCGGCACGGTCGGTCGCTGCCCCATCAGCAGCTGGGCTGCAAACGCCGGAAATTGATCGGGTGCCTGACCCGCAAGACCGACCGTTGTGCGTCCGGTGCGCGCCTTGGCTCGCGCCCAGGCCGGCAGGATCCGGTCGAGTTCAGCCTGTAAGGTCGACGCCCACTGCTGGGCGGAATCGGGCTCTGCAGGCGCAGACAACGCGACGGCAGGCTGCCAGCCCGTTCGCTCGACACTGCCAGGATCACTGCCCGCAAAGGTCTCGAGGATGACCGGGCCGTCTGTGCGCTCGAGCAATCCGAGTGCGGCGACCAGCACCGCGCGCTGCAGTGCAGGCGCATCGGGCGCACCGAACGGGCGACCCAGCATGAACGGCACGGCAAGCGCCCTGGGAGGCCGCACCGCCGCGGCATGCTCTTTGATCAGCGCAACGACGGTCGTAGGCAGTCCGCGCGACTCCACCGCATGGGCCAGCGCGCTCACGGCGCGCGTGCACAGCGGTCAGACCGGCGCGAAAACGACTGCGTCGCAGCGGTCAGCCAACAGGGCCTGGGTCATTGTGTCGATAGCCGAGCCCATTTCAGCCGGGTCGGTCGAGCCCATGACCGTGAAGTGGCGCGACGCGACACTGCCGATCACCCCGTCTGCGGCCAATTCCTGCAGTCGGCGCAATGGAAACACGACGTCAGGGTCAACCTGAAACCCGGTGCGATCAAAGTTGATCGAGACATGGCTGCTGAGCAGCGCATGCGCCGAGGCATCGGAGGGCAGTTCACGGGCCTCGCCCGCACCGACCGAGAACGGCGCTTCGCCGGGCTGCACCAGCGCAGCACTGCTCACCAGCGCGACCCGACGCCCGGACAGCGCAGGACCCGAAACAAAGGGTGTGGAGGGTGAGGGCGTACAGGGGAGATCCCGCACCACGGTGCGGGTCGGTTCAGGCAGATCATCGATTTGGGCCACGAAGGCGCTCCTGTGTGGAAGAGGAAGTCAGTCAGGCAGGTGCATTGGTCGGCATCGGGCGGGCAACCGGGGCGCTCAAACCACGCCCGGCACGCCACAGCAGATACAGCGCGATGGCTCCGTTCAACAGGTTCCAGGCAATGCCGTTGAGGAAGGCCGCGTGATAGGAGCCGGTCATGTCAAAGATGGCGCCTGACATCCAGCCACCCAAGGCCATGCCGAGCAAGGTGCAGGACACCACCATGGCGACGCGGGTACCGGTTTGGGCCGGCGGGAAATACTCGCGCACGATCAGCGCGTAGGACGGCACGATGCCGCCCTGAAACAGCCCGAAGAGTGCCGACACCACAAAAAGCGAGACCATGCCGTCAAAGGGCAAGAACAGCAGCAGCGCCACGCACTGCAGGACCGATCCCAGCAGCAGGGTGCGCAGACCGCCGATCCGATCGGAAATCACACCGGACACCAATCGGCTGACGATGCCAAATCCGAGCATCACGGCCAGCATCTGCGCACCGCGGGCTGCACCAAAACCGAGGTCGGTGCAGTAGGCCACGATATGCACCTGGGGCATGGCCATGGCCACGCAGCAGGCCACGCCCGCAATGCACAACAGCGCATGCAGGAAGCCCGGGGCCAGGCCCAGGGGCCGGGCAAACCGTGCGCGGGCTGCCGCCTGCGAGGCGTGTGCCGCCGCAGCGGATGCCGGCGAGCCGTCTGACACCATGCCAAGCGCCAGGACTGGCGCACGGCGACGCAACAGAAATGAAAGCGGCAGCATGGTGGCTGCGCAGAAGATGCCAATACCGATGAAGGTCTGGCGCCATCCCACTGCCTCGATGAAATACTGGGCAATGGGCGGCCAGATGGCGCCACCCAGATAGTTGCCGCTTGCGCAGATCGCAACCGCCAGCCCACGGCGCTTTTCAAACCACAGCGTGGTGTCGGCCACGAGCGGCGAAAATGTGGAGGCCGTGCCGAGCATGCCAATGAGCAGTCCGTGTGCCAGCGTGAGCCAGAAGGGGTTCGGCGCCAGACCCGCAGCCACGAAACCCAAGCCCAGGCCCAGCGCGCCGATCCCCACCGGTACATTGATGCCAAAGCGGTCGGCGAGCTTGCCCATCAGCACACCGCCCACCCCGAAGCCGATCATCATCATGGTGTAAGGCGTGGAGGCTGCCGAACGGTCGATCCCGAAGCCGGCCTGCACCGCGGGCAGTGCCACGCTGATCACGTACATGCCGCTTGCGCCGATCGTCATCAGCACAAGCGCCACAATCAGACGCAGCCATGCGTAGCGCGAGTCCGGTCCGTAGCGCAGGTCAGCGCTCAATGGCTGGCCTGCATGCCGCAGCAATTCTTGAACTTGCGCCCGCTGCCGCAAGTGCACGGGTCGTTGCGACCGATCTTGGGCAGACCACGCTTCTGCGTGGCCGGTGCGAGCGCACGCGCACGGGCCACGCGGAAAAAGTCGTAAGCGTCCTGCACGCCATCGAGCATGTCGTGGATCACCGACTCGCGCTCATCGTCGGCAATCGGCTCGTAATCCCCTCCGGCCTCGCCTTCATCAGCTTCCTCGTCGGCGTCGTCGCCAGAGGTCGCGTCGGCTTCGGCATCCCGATGCGCATCGGCCACCAGACGCATGACCGGTTCGAGCGCATCAGCCAATTCGTCATCATCCTCAAGCGGGCCCCATGCATCGGGGCGAAGCGCCATGCCGCGCGCAAAGCCGATCGCCCAGGCATGACCCCAGGGCCGCCCCTGTTCATCATGCGACAGCACTGGTGCAAAACCCTGCCCGTCGTAGAGCATGCTTGCCACCGCCACGCGATGCCGCTCAATCAGCCTGAGCAGTGATGCATCGGCACCTTGACCACGCGCAGCGACGGCAGCGCGCGACGATTCGCCCAGCACCAGTGCAAGCCACTCCTCGCGCGGCACCGGCTGTGGACAACAGGCAAGCGCAGCAAAAAATCCGTCGAGTTCCTCGAGCGCCATCGAGTTGTCCGGGTCGATGTCGGCCAGACGGCCATCCAGCGTCTCGATGTCCTGGTCGGTGAGCGGAGAGCCCGGGTTGGGTGCATTCATCCCCCGATCGTACCCCGCAAGGGGCCGCAGCACGGCCGATCGTCCGATACGCGAAACGCCAAATCCGTCATTTCCCCGATCCGCGGCTTATGCGAGCCTGTCCCCATGAACACACATTCATCCCACGCCCATCGGTCCGCGTCGCCCAGTCATGCGCCGCATGCCTTCGATCCCAAAGCGGACACGGCTTTGAACCCTATGGACGGCGCCCGAGTGGCCGGCATGCCGCATGGCGGGTGCGCGAGCATGGTGCTACGGCTCTTCGAGGGCCGGGATTGCGACCGAGCGCCAACGCAGTCCGGCATCGATCTGGATGCGCTTGGCGCAGACCTGCACCGCCTGTGGCAGTCCTTCGGGGCCCGCGGGAGACGCGCAGCACGCATCGAGGTGTCTTGTGTGGAGTCTTGCGCAGAGTCACGCGCAGAGCGAGAGCGCGATGCCCGGCGGCTCATTGAACTTGAAGGCTCAGCGCACCGGGGCGGCGGGCTGGCGAACGCACTGCGCGCCACCCTCGTGCGCCTGGATCCCGGCGAATACCTGCTCCTGCTGGCAGCGCCTGCCGCGGCATCGGCCGCTGCGCTCGGCCAGCTCGCAGGCGAGTTGGCACAACACTATCCGTTGGCACCTGCCTGATCCGGCTGGCTGCAGTGGCATGGCCCGCGCGTGAAGCGGGCCGTCAGGCGCCTCGAGCAGCCTCGATCGAACCTGCCCACCAGACCGGTTCAATGGTGATACTGCGCTCACCGATGCCGATCCAGATCTGCCCGTCCTGTACCGTGCAATCGACGCGCATCGAGCGCTCGCCCAGCTTGGCCAGTGCCTCGCTGGCCTGAGGATCGATCGCACACACAGATAAATTGCGGTGGCGCGCCAGCGCGCCCTGTTGCTGGCGCCACCAGACTTCGGCCTTGTGACCGCCATAGGCCAGGATCACCACGCGATCGGCGCGACCGCATGCCTTGCGCACCCATTTTTCGTCGGGCAGACCCACTTCCACCCATAGGCGCAGGCGGCCCGTGTCATCCGCGAGCACGAGATCGGGCTCGCCCTCCGAAGACAGACCGGGGCCGAACTGCAACCCATCTTCGGCCAGGAGGCTGAACGCCAGCAGGCGCAGCATGAGCCGCTCGAGCGTCTCGGACGGGTGCAACGCGATCGTGAGCGCGTGGCTGGCATAGTGCCCCCGATCAATGTCGGAGATCGCCAGTTCGGCTTTATAGACAGTGGAACGCAGGGCCATGGGGTGCCATTGTAGGATCGCGGCCATCTTGAATGGGTCGCAGACCCGAAAGGACCGTGCAATGAAGGCAGTCTGGTATGAGCGAAAGGGACCGGCGCGCGAGGTGCTGACGATCGGCGAACGCGAGACACCGCAGCCCGCAGCCGGTGAGGTGAGGGTCCGCATGCACCGCTCTGCAGTGAACCCCTCAGATACCAAACAGCGCGGCGGCGCACGAGGCATTGTGACCATGCCTTTTCCGTTCGTGGTTCCGCATCAGGATGGCGCGGGCATCATCGACGCCGTAGGTTCGGGCGTGGACGCTGCGCGGGTGGGTGAGCGGGTCTGGGTCTATGAGGCCACGCTGGGGCGCTTCTGGGGCACCGCAGCCCAGTACAGCGTGGTGCCTGCACACAAGGCCGTGAAGCTGCCCGATCACACCGACTTCGATGCCGGGGCTTGCATGGGCATCCCGGCTATGACCGCGCACCGATGCGTCATGGCCGACGGCCCGGTCAAGGGGAAAACCGTTCTGGTCACCGGCGGTGCGGGCGCGGTGGGCTACTACGCCGTGCAGATCGCCAAGCTGGAGGGCGCTCGGGTCATCGCCACGGTCAGCCGGGATGAACAGGCCGAACGGGCGCGCCAGGCCGGTGCCGACGCGGTGATCAATTACCGCACCGAAGATGTGGGACGCAGGCTGCAGGACTTGACCGGTGCGGCCAGCGGTGTCGACCGTATCGTGGAGGTGGCCTTTGGTGCCAACCTGGCCACGAGCGTGGCCGTGCTCAAACCGAATGGGGTGATCGCGAGCTACGCCTCGGATGCCGTACCCGAGCCTGCCCTGCCCTTCTGGCCGATGCTCTCGAAGGACCTGACCACGCGCTTTGTGCTGGTGTATGCCATGTCGCGCGAGGCGCATGATGAAGCCGCACGCTGGATCACATCCGCACTGGAACGGCGCGCGCTGGTGCACCAGTACTACAAGACCTTTGCCCTGGATGAGATCGCACAGGCGCACGAAGCCACCGAGTCGATGAAACAGGTGGGCAAGGTACTGGTGGCCATCGACTGAGGGCTTACCAGCGGGACCGCAGTCGGGCGGCCACATCGACGCGGGGCGCTGCGCTGTGACGGCGGTCGGTTGCAGCCTGGTCGGCCCCGCGGTCTGCGACAGCCGCGGCCGCCCAGCCCGGCACCACCGGTGGCATGGGTGCAGGTTCACCCCGGCGCGATTCCCCTTGGATCGGCATGCATTCCAGCGTAGCCAGCACGGCTTCGTTCAGGAAGCGGCTGCGTGCGCCGGTCACATGGCGATCGCCCAGGCGAGGCTGGTGCGTGACTGCAAAGGCTCGTGGCTCGACAAGCTCGAGTGCATTGCGCGCACGGGTCATGGCGACATAGAGCAGCCTGCGTTCCTCTTCGATGCTGTGCGCAGCACCCGTCGCATATTCGTTCGGGAAATTGCCGTCGGTGACATTGAGCACCCACACCGCATCCCACTCCTGTCCCTTCGCTGAGTGCACCGTGGACAGGATCAGATAGTCCTCGTCACGATGCGGCGCGCCTGCCAGGTCCCCTGAAGCCGAGGGCGGGTCGAGCGCGAGTTCGGTCAGAAATTGTTCGCGACTGCCAAAGTGTGTTGCCACGGCCCCGAGCACCTTGAGATCGGCAGCACGCACCGCTGCGCCATCGCGGTAGAGGCGCTCCAGCAGCGGCTGATACCAGGCACAGACTGCATCGAATTGGCCGCGCCAGCGCGCCTCGCGCGGCCCGATGTCACGCGTCAGGGCGATGAGCGCCTCCCAGTGCAGCGCAGCCGCTGCGGGCGGCGCCCACGCACTCAGGCCCACAGACAGACTTTCATGCGCCGCGCAAACGGCCAGTGCGCGCTCGGCCAGGGCCGGGCCCATACCAGGCAGGCATTGGAGAACGCGAAACCCGGCTAATGCATCGCGCGGCTGCTGCATCCAGCGCAGCACGGCCAGCACATCCTTGACATGCGCAGCGTCCATGAAGCGCAGGCCGCCATGCTTGACGAAGGGAATCTTGCGGCGGGTGAGCTCAAGCTCGAGCCATTCGCTGTGCTGCGCGTTGCGAAAGAGGACCGCCTGCTCCTTGAGCGGGATGCCGGTTTCGCGCTGCGCAAGCACGCCGTCGATGACCCGATCAGCCTGGGCACGTTCATCCGCCACAGTGGCCAGGACGGGCCGTGCACCTGTCCCACGCGCGGCCTGAAGCGACTTGGGATATGCCTGGGTCGCACCCGCCATCAGCGCATTGGCGCAGTCAAGCACGGGTTGCACCGAACGGTAGTTGCGCTCCAGCGTGATGCGCTGTGCAGGCGGATCGAACTGCTCACCAAACGCGAGGATGTGGTCGATGCAGGCGCCGCGAAACGCATAGATGGACTGTGCATCATCCCCCACGGCCATGAGCCCCGCACCTTGCGGGCTCAGCGCACGCAGGATGCCCGCCTGCAAGGTGTTGGTGTCCTGGTATTCGTCCACAAGGATGTGGTCAAAGCGCGCCGCCATCTGCGCGGCGGTCTGCGCATCGGACAGCGCAGCCTCCCAGGCCAGCAGCAGATCATCGAAGTCCAGAACATGGTGGGCCTGCTTGCGCTCGGCATAGGCTGCAAAGAGGCTGCGCAGCGCGTCATGCCAGTCCAGGCACCAGGGCCAGCCCTGCGCCAGCACTTCGCGCAATGGGCGTCCGGTGTTCAGGGCGAACGAGGCAATCGCCAGGCAGGTGTCTTTGCGTGGAAACCGGCTGCGGGTGGCCGACCAGCCTTGCTCATGGCGAATCAGGTCGATCAGGTCGGCGGCGTCTGAACGGTCCAGCACGCTGAAGCCTGGGTCCAGCCCAAGGGCGCTTGCATGCAAGCGCAGCAATCTCGCGGCCACGGCGTGAAAGGTGCCCGCCCAGGGCAGATGCAGTGCAGCCGCTTCGCCGGACGGCTCGACTCCGCTATTCAGGGTCTGCATGAGCGCCTGCCCGGCGCGGCGCACCATTTCTTGTGCTGCGCGCCTGGAGAAGGTGATGAGCAGAATGCGGGCCGGATCAACGCCCTGCTCGACCAGCCAGGCCACCCGATGCGCCAAGGTGGCGGTCTTGCCAGTGCCTGCTCCGGCGATCACCAGCAGCGGCGCAGCCTTCACGCGGCCATCGCCCAGAGGCATGCCCCAGGTGACGGCGGCGCGCTGCTGCGGATTGAGGCGATCGAGCCAAGGGGAAGCGGTTAGGGTCATCAAAGCGGTTGGGGTCATCAGCCAGTTTTACACGGCCCAGGCCAATGCTCTAGGCTGCGCCACCGCGATGCCCCACGGCATGGCGTCACTGAACGGAGATCGGCATGTCATTCACCATCGGTTTCATCGGCCTGGGCGCCATGGGCAGTCTCATGGCCGACAACCTGCTGCAAGCCGGCCACACCCTGCGCGTCTGGAACCGCACGCCAGCACGTTGCAACCCTCTGGTCGCAGGTGGCGCACAGGCCTTCGCTAGCCCGGCACAGGCCGCGCAAGGGGCGGACTTCGTGGTCTCGATGGTGGCCGATGACGCCGCCACCGCCGAAGTGATGCTGGGCGCCGGCGGCGTGCTGGAAACCTTTCGCGGACAAGCCATCATCGATTGCAGCACCAACAGCCCGGCGATGGCACGCCGCGTGGCGCAGGCTGCGTCAGCACATCACACGGCGTATCTTGATGCGCCGGTCTCGGGCAGCCTGGCGCAAGCCCGCGGGCGCGAGCTGGTGTTCATGGTGGGCGGGGACGCACAGGCGGTCGCGGCAGCCACGCCGCTCTTCGAGGCCATGGGCCGCATGGTCCGGCACATGGGCGAATCCGGCAGCGGCGCAACCGTCAAGCTGATCAACAACATGATGTCGGGCACAGTGAATGCGGCGATTGCGGAAGCGGTATCGGTGGCCGAGGCCGCCGGACTGGACGTGATGAAGGTCGGCGAACTGCTGGCAGAAGGCGCAGCCGGCTGCCGGCTGATGAAGACCAAGATCCCGAAAATCGCAGCGCGCGATTTCTCGCCGCAGTTTCAGCTCGGACTGATGGACAAGGATTTACGCTACTTCCTGGACATGGCCCGGGAGCTCGATCGCCCGGTGCCGATGGCCAGCGCTGCCAGGCACCAGATGCAGTCGGCACGACTGGCGGGGCTGGGCACACAGGACGTAAGCGCCGTGTTTGCCGCGTTCGGTGGCCAGGCCCCGGCACCAAAGAAGTGATCCGCTGAGTTGCCGGGCGGGCTGCATCACCGCCATGATGCCTTCAGCGATTCGCATTCATCCCAGGAGACCGTCATGACACACGCCGCCCGGCTCAGACAACTGTTGCAAGGTCCGCGCATGCTCGTGGCACCCGGTGCCTATGACGCGATTTCTGCGCTGACCATTCAGCAGGCGGGCTTCGAGCTGGCCTACATGACCGGCTCGGGTACGGCCGCCTCCCTGGGCTTTCCTGATCTGGGCCTGATCACCATGACCGAGATGGTCGAGAACGCAGCACGCATCGCGCGCACGGTGGACATTCCCCTGATTGCCGATGCGGACACGGGCTATGGCAATGAGTTGAACGTGACCCGCACCGTGCGCGAGTACGAATCGCGCAATGTCGCCGGGCTGCACATTGAAGATCAGGTGGCTCCCAAACGATGCGGACACCTCGACGGCAAGGAAATCGTTTCGCGCGAAGAGTTTGTCACCAAGATCCGCGCTGCCGTTCAGGCGCGACGCTCGCCCGACTTCCTCATCATCGCGCGTACCGACTCACGGGCTGTGGCAGGGCTGGATGAGGCCGTGGCCCGAGCCCGCGCCGCCTTGGCTGCCGGCGCCGACATGGCCTTCGTGGAAGCCGCGCAATCGCTCGAAGAAGTGGCCGCCATCCCACGCCTGGTGAACGGTCCCTGTCTGCTCAATCTGGTCGCGGGCGGCAAGACCCCCTCGGTGGGCTTCGATGAAGCACAGGACATGGGCTATCGGCTCACGATTCTCCCGGGCCTGCTGTTTCGCAATGCCATCGCGACTTTCGATCGGGTGCTGGGCGAGGTGAAAGCCAACCGTCGGATGGGCAGCATCCCGGGTGCCGACAATGTCAAGGGCGGGTTCCAGCGGTTCGGGATGGATGAATGGAATGCCATTCGCGACCAGGCTGCAGCATCCATGGCTTCACAGCGACCATGATCCGCGCATGACCATCGAACCCTGGTACTGGATTGCATTCACGCTCGTGGCCGCGGTCCTGCAGACCGGCCGCAATGCCACCCAGCGCGGCCTCACCGACAACCTCGGCACGCTCGGCGCGACCATGGTGCGCTTCGTGTTCGGGCTGCCCTTCGGGCTCTTCTTTCTGGCGGTCGTGCTCGCAGTCAGCCAGGCGGATCTGCCGCGCTTCAATGCGGGCACCTGGGCATGGGCCACGGCGGCGGGCCTGGCTCAAATCGCAGCCACCTTTCTCATGCTCGCCGCCATGCGCGAAAAATCGTTCGTGGTCGCCACCGCACTCACCAAGTTCGAGCCGGTGTGGGTCGCAGTCTTCGGCCTCGTATTCCTGGCCGATGCGATCGGCCCGGCATTGCTGCTGGCTATCGCCGCAGCCACCGCCGGCGTGGTGGTCATGTCGTGGCCGGTACAAGGGGTGCAGTGGTCGCCGCGTCCGGTCATCCTGGGTCTGGCCTCAGGCGCCGGCTTCGGCGTTGCCGCGATCGGCTTTCGCGGTGCGATTCGTACGCTCGATGCACCCTCCTTCGTGGTGGCAGCCAGTTCGGTACTGGCACTGGGGCTGTGCATCCAGAGCGCAGTGCTGGTGGGGTACATGCTCTGGCGTGACCGGCCGCTGCTGGCCAATCTTGCGCGCAATTGGCGCACGTCGATGGTCGCAGGCGGCCTGGGCGCCGCCGCATCACAGGGCTGGTTTCTGGCGTTTGCGGTGGAGAGCGCCGCCCGTGTGCGCACGCTGGCGCTCGTCGAAATTTTCTTTGCGCAGCTGGTCTCGCGCCGGCTGTTCAGTCAGCAGAACAGTCGGCGCGAGTGGGTCGGCATGGGGCTGCTGATCGTCGGGGTGATCCTGGTCCTGCAGTCCTGACCAACCTAAGGCTGCATCGCGCGGCCCCGAACCTTACTGCACGGGCTGCCCTGCCTTGTGGCGACGCCCGACCAGGAAGGTATACCCCTCGGGCCCATACACCTCGCTGTGCAGCACACCCGCAGGCACGTCCACGATATCGCCCGGACGATAGGTGCGGGCCTCGCCGTTGCACGTGATCGTCACCTCGCCGGCCGACACCTGCGCCAGCACGTCAAAGTCATGCGTGTGCTCAGGCACCACTAGATTGGGCGCGATGCGCTTGATCTCGGTATCGAGATAGCCCTCGCGCTTTAGCCGTGCCTCGAAGCTTGCGCGATCCATCTGGTCGGGCGCGGGTGTGTTCGGGCCGTCGTAGAAGCTCGGAAACCGCACCTTGACCCAGTCCCCCTGCGATGACCACGCAATGCAGCTGTTCAGCAGCACCGGCTTTTTCTGCGGCGCGCTGCTGTAGGTCTGATGACGCGCTTCCCGCATCGACTGAAAAGCCACCGTGGCCATCTGCTGCAGCATCTCGCGGATATGCGTGCAGGACTCATCGGGACCGAGGCGCTCTGCGACCGCTTTGGTGAATCCCTTGCGAATGGACAGACCGACGAGCCGGGAAAAGTTGACTGCGCCCTGCTGGCAGACCTGGTGCGGATGGGCCGCAGCACGGGCCTGGAGCCCATGGATGATGCCGTCAGCGTCGACCGTCATGGTCACGTGCATGTCGTGCATCGGCTCGCCTGCATTGAGCGAGCCACCCGGCCAATTGGTCATGCGGTAATGCTTGACGTCGGTCAGGCGGGCATCGACATCGAAAAGTCCGTCATCGCGGGCGAAGCCGTCGAGCTGAATGGTGCGTGAATGAAGCGGTGTACGTTGGACAGTCATGTGCAGTGTGTTCTCCCTGCACGCATTGAATCATGCCTGCAGGTCAGTCGAGGCCTTTCTGGGTGGCAAGAATGCTCTCGACCAGATCGAAAAAGCGCTCATAGAACGCGCCATCCGGGATGGTTTCACTCGCCACCTTGATCAGCGCCTCGCTGCTTTGCGAGACCGGCACCGAGATGGAGCCGAAGGGAGCGACCCCGACGCTGGCCGAGGTACTCGACTTCTTGAGGGCGTACCGGTCCTGCACGGCGTTCACGAAGGCCATGGTGGTCGGCGCATTGCGAGAAGACGGCGCGCACACAACCGTGAAGTCGATCTGCACATGGGTGTCGCCCTCGGGCTGGAAGCGCTTGTGCCCCTGGACCTGATCGCTTGTGCCAGCGGGTGCCGGCTGTGCCGCATAACCCTGACTGAGCAGGGCGCGTCGCGCGGCATTGCAGGTGTCGGCGGGCGAGGCGACGAACTCGCGCGAGAACCTCGAGCGCACATCGAAAGACTCGCGCTCATAGACCGGCACGGGCTTGGGCAGGATGCTGCGGGTGCCGCACCCCGCCACCAGCGCGCACACCAGCAGCGCCATCACTGGAGCAACGAGGTTGAAGCGCTGAACAGGTTGTGTCATGGGTTGAATGGTGTGCAGTGCCACTCAGCGCGTCAGCTCAGCAGCTCGCGCGCAATGATTTCGCGCTGAATTTCGGAAGTGCCGCCAAAGATCGTGTAGGCCCGCGCGTTGAGATACTGCGCCACGATCGGTCGGGCCGCATCCTCCAGACCGGCCTCGGAATCGTGCGCATCCATGGGCCGCATCGATTCCCAGGCCAGCGCATCGGCGCCCAGCAGACGCATGCCCAGCCTGGTGATGGACTGGTGGATTTCGCTCCAGCGCAGCTTGAGCATCGACGACACCGTGGAGCCCGGGTTCTGGCCAAGCGTCATGGTCGCCAGGATACGCAGCTCGGTAGCTTCGAGCGCGTCG
Organism: Burkholderiales bacterium UBA4615; assembly: GCA_002386465.1. Taxonomy (GTDB): domain Bacteria; phylum Pseudomonadota; class Gammaproteobacteria; order Burkholderiales; family Burkholderiaceae_E; genus UBA4615. The sequence continues at coordinate 18,761 of DGIT01000030.1, forward strand.
ATGTCCAGTTCAATCTGGGACAGCGCCAGCGAAGCGTCGGGGTCAGCCGCAATCACGTCGGCATCGGCCAGGCGCGTCAGGCGTTCATAGGCACCGCGCAGTCGACCCGAGGACATCGCGCCGCCGCGCTCAAACTCAAGCAGGTACTTGGCAATGGTCCAGCCCTGCCCTTCCTCGCCCACACGGGCCTCGAGCGGCACCCGCACATCGTCGAAGAACACCTGATTGACTTCGTGATCGCCGCTGACACTGCGGATCGGCCGGATCGTGATGCCGGGTGTCTGCATGTCGATCAGCAGAAAGCTGATGCCCTCATGCTTCTTGACGGTTTCGTCGCCGGTGCGCACCAGGGCGAACATGCGGTTGGCGTGATGCGCATGGGTCGTCCAGATCTTGCTGCCGTCCACCCGATAGACCTCGGTGCCATCGGCCTCCCGCACGCGGCGGGCACGGGTCTTGAGCGAGGCCAGGTCAGAGCCCGATCCCGGTTCGGAATAGCCCTGGCACCAGTAATCGGTGCCGGCCAGGATGCGCGGCAGGTAATGCGCTTTTTGCTCGGACGTGCCGAAGCGCATGATGACCGGGCCGGCCATGCGCAACCCCAGGGGTGACAGCGCCGGTGCGCCTGCCCGCGCGGTTTCGGTTTCATAGATCCAGCGCTGGGTCAGACTCCAGCCTGTGCCGCCGTATTCGACTGGCCACAGAGGCGCCACCCAGCCCCGTTCATGCAGCAGCTTGTGCCAGCGCAGACAGGGCTCAGGGTCCGAGAACACCGAGGTGTTGAGCCGGCTGGCGCGTACCAGGTCGGGAGTGAGATGGGTCTTGAGAAAGGTATGCAGCTCGGCGCGAAAGGCCTGGTCCTCAGGGGTCAGCGTGACGTTCATTTCGAATTCTCCTTGAGTGCAGCACCCGCCGGTCGCAGGGCTGCGTGACGACGCAAATGCCATTCCGGCGGGCCGAACATGGCATCAAGCGCCACCTGCCGCTTCAGGAACACCCCCACAGCCAGCTCCTCGGTGACGCCCATGCCGCCATGCAATTGAATCGCCTCCTCGCAGACACGACGGGCCAGTGCCCCCACCTTGGCGCGCGTACCGGCCGCCTTGCGAATGCGCGCGGTAGCATCCAGGCTCGGGTCGGACAAGGCCTGTACTGCAGACAAGGTCATGGAGCGCGCTTCTTCGCAGGCGATCGACAGGTCTGCCATGCGATGACGCAGCGCCTGATTGACCGCAAGCGGTTTACCGAACTGCACGCGCGTCTTGAGGTATTCAGCGGTGGCGCGCAACAAGGTACCCATGGCCCCGACCGACTCCGCACAACCGACCACAAGCGCGTCATCGCATACCCGCTCGAAGTGGGCTGCATCGGCGCCTGCCAACCGGTCTGATGCGCTCAGGCGCACCCCATCGAGAGCCAGCCGGCACGCCCCCGAGCCATCAACGCTCTCGAGCGGGGTTACGGTCACGCCCGGGGCACTGCGCGCGACGACAAAGAGCCCATAGTCCTGTGGGCTTCCGATGGATGCACCCACCACAAACGCATCGGCCCACGCACCACCCGCCACCAGATCCTTGCGCCCCGATAGCGTCCAGTCGGCCCCGGCCTGGACCGCACGCGTGGCGAGGGCGCGCGTGCGCCAGTCGCGGCCACGCTCGATCACCGCAGGTACGATCACCGATTCACCGCGGCCGATTGGCCCCAGCCATTGCTCGCACTGTGCCGCGGTGCCGCAGGTCGCAAGCAGTCCTGCCGCCTGGACCACTACGGGCAACCAGGGGTCGGTGACCGGCCCGCAGCCGAGCGCCTCGGCCAGCACGCAGGCCTCAGCCAGTCCCTGACCCATGCCGCCATGCGCCTCGGGCAGGGTGATCCCCAGCCAGCCGAAATCGGCCATCTGGCGCCACCTAGCTGTGCGATCGGCCTGCCTGGCATCGCCGGCCACCCAGCGGGCCGCGCTGTCATGCAGCATCTGTTGCTCAGTGCTGTGTTGCAGGCTCATCGTAGGGCGTCTCCCGTTGCGCTAAATGATCTGTACATGCTCTCGGCCGATCATACCGCCGGGCCGCTGAGCGCGCCCGCACGCCGATCACGGATAATCCGCAAACCCACACACAAGGAGACCCCATGGCCCAGCCCACCTTCGAGACCCTGCTGTA
>DGIT01000041.1 GCA_002386465.1 Burkholderiales bacterium UBA4615
GTCAGGGTGTGTTGCCCCCACTGGAGCGTTTTCTTTGCGATATCAAACACGTTGTACCTCTCTTTTCTCTTTTCAGACAATGACCCGCGCGATCAGCCGGCGGCGCAGTTCGCCTCGATGACAGACCACCCCGGCATCACATGAGCCGGAAGGGATGCGTCAAACAAAAATGCCCGCCGAATCGGGCGGGCATTGCACTGGAATGAAACAACGGACACACACAACGCAAGCAGGCGCTCGGGAGCGCCTGCCCATGCACCCGCTTCCGCAACAGCGGGGCGGGCTGAAAAAACGTGTGATGCGATGGCTGCAGCTTCTTACTTGCGCAGGCCCAGTCGCTCGATCAGCGCCTTGTAGCTCTCGGGGCTTTTGCCCTTGAGATAGTCGAGCAGCTTGCGACGCCGGCTGACCATCTTGAGCAGACCGCGGCGCGAATGGTGATCTTTGGAGTGGGTCTTGAAGTGCCCGGTCAGGTCGTTGATACGGGCAGTGAGCAGTGCCACCTGGACTTCCGGAGAACCGGTGTCGCCCTGGGCGCGCTGGTAATCGGCCACGATCTTGGCCTTGTCGATATCTGCGACGGACATGATTTCCCTTGTTGACTTGCGGTTGCGCCGGGATGCGCACCGTGCTGGGTGAAACCTGCAGAGTATAGTGGAAAGATTCACTGCGAACAAGGAGACTCCCCGATGAAGCTGCTGCACTTCGATGACTTTCGCTTGGGCGTTCTAAAGGGCGACCACGTCGTTGACGTCACCTCCCTGGTCCAGGGCATTGCGCACAGCGGGCCCGGAGACCGGCTCAGCAGCCTGATCGCCCGGTGGAGCGAGTTTCGCGGTCCGATCGAGCAGGCCGTGGCCAGCGCAACCGGTGTGCCGCTCAACTCGGTGCGCCTGCGCCCGCCCGTGCCACGGCCGGGCAACATCGACTGCATGGCGGTCAATTACATGGAAGACGGCACGCGCAGCGAACCCGCACCGATCAATGCCTTTCACAAGGCCGTGAATTGCATCATCGGCCCGGGCGACACCATGGAGTTGCCTGACCTGGCTGCGAGCGTGTTTGAGGGTGAAGCCGAGATCGCACTGGTGATCGGCAAGCGCGCAAGCAAGGTCCCCGCAGCCCGCGCAATGGAGCATGTCTTCGGGTATCTGAATTTCATCGACGGATCGGCACGCGGCGTGGTGCCCCTGAACAATGTGTTTTTCCAGATGAAATCGCGCGCCACGTTTGCGCCAATCGGGCCTTATCTGGTCACCGCAGACGAGATCGCCGACCCGCAGAACCTGCAGGTCAAGCTCTGGGTCAATGGCCAACTCAAGCAGGACTACAACACGAGCGACATGGCGCACAAGATCGCGCGCTGCATCGAATGGCTATCGTCGATCCATGATCTTGAACCCGGCGACATCGTGGCGCTGGGCACCAACCATCGGGGTCTTTCAGCGTTCCAGGATGGCGATGCCATTGAACTGGAATGCGAAGGGCTGGGTCGGCTGTCGATCAAGGTTCGCGATGAACTCAAGCGCACCTGGGCGCGCGAAACGCGACTGGAGCGCGAGCAAAAAGGACTTGAGGGCCTCACGCCCCAGCTGACCGGGAAATACGCCAGGGTGTCCTGAGGGCGGGGAGCACTCGCCGGAACTACCTGGACGGCACTAACGTGATCGCTCGCCTGTGGCGGCCACGGCAATGCCAGCAAGCAGCGCGGCAAAGCCGGCCAGCTGCAGGGGCGCCACCGACTCGCCCAGCAACAACCAGGCGAGGATCGCTGAGCCCACGGGCTCACCCAGAATTGCCAGCGCCACATAGGTGGCTGACAGACGGCGCAGCGCAGCGTTGATGAGCGTGTGACCGAGCAATTGCGGTCCCAGTGCCATGAGCGCGATCGGAAGCCACGCGGCCGCAGGGATGCGGTCGATGCCCTGCCCCGCCGCGCTTGCCATCAGGTTCATGACCACGGCAGCCGCCCCGTAGACGATAGCGATGTAGGCCAGCAGCGATAGCTTGAGGTTAAGGCGGCGCCCGACCAGCAGATAGCCCGAGATCGCCATTGCCCCGGCCAATGCGAGCATATTGCCGAGCATCGGCCGGCGCACTGAGGCGATGGTTGCGTCAGGCTGGGCCAGGTCGGACACGATGATGAGCGCGGTGCCAAACGCCGCCAGTGCAATGCCCTGCAGCGTTTTCCTGGAAGGCGACTCACGCAGCAGCCACCACGAGGCCAGCCCCACCCACAAGGGGTTGGTGGTGACCAAGGCCACACTGCTGGCGACCGAGGTGAACTGGAGCGAGGCGATCCAGGTTGCGAAATGCACTGCGAGCAGCGCGCCCGAGAGCGCTGCAATGAGCCAGTCGCTCGGTCGGAGTGCGGCCAGCTCTGCGCGCCGCCGCATTAGCGCAAGCGGCACGACGACCGCAGCCGCCAGAGCCAGGCGCGCCGCCGCAATCGCCAACGGCGAGGCACCGGCATCGATCGCCCAGCGAATCAGCAGCGCGGCAGTCGAAACAATGGCCACGCCCAGTGCGAGCGCAGCGTGGCGACTCATCGTGTGCGGGGACGGGATATCTGAGGGCCGATGAGGCTCAGGTCTTGGGCAGGGTTACGCCAATTTGCCCCTGGTACTTGCCGCCGCGATCCTTGTACGACGTTTCGCAGATTTCGTCGGACTCGAAGAACAGCACCTGAGCACATCCCTCGCCCGCGTAAATTTTTGCGGGGAGCGGCGTGGTGTTGGAGAACTCGAGCGTGACGTAGCCCTCCCATTCAGGCTCGAAGGGGGTGACGTTGACAATAATGCCGCAGTTCGAGACGAAGCAGCCAGACTCTAAGCCGAAGTTCCCGGCCTCAGGAACAGTCAAGCAGTAGGTGTCGTGAACACCTGGCAATTCCCGTACCGCGACAACTTTGTGGTTTCGGTAGGCAGGCGTGCCCCGAGCCTCCGAGATCACATCCTTAAATCGCCGAAATACCGAACGGTCGCACTGTAGAAGTCGTGCAGCCGCACGAATTGAGCCGGTCATATGGAGCGCTTCGCGCACTTGCTCTGCACCGATCTCATCACGTAATCGAATGCCGCGGGCCACCTCCTGCTGTCTTGCCCGACGAGAGCCGTCATCATTCGCCCAAGCTTCTGTCATACGGATTGAATGCAGGGCACGCTCTGCAGGATCCTGAAAGCGCCGCAGGGTCGCATCGCGATGCCTGCCGCGGGTCTCATCAGTTGGGTTGCGTCGAGCCTTGAGCAACGACTCTCTGACTGCCTGATACCTCTCATTGCTCCAAAAATCCTGGGCCCGAACAGATTGGGCGCGTATGAAACTTTCGCGCCAGGCAGGGTCAAGCATGCGCTCCTTGAGCGCTATTCTGATCGATTCACCATGCTCTGCAGGATCGAACGCGTCACCGTAATTTGTCGAATTGTGCAGGCGGATATGCTCCGACGCTTCCATGCGTTCGATGTTCGTCGGATTGTTGTTACGACGATCAAAATCGATATGGTGTCGATGCGTCCCAGGATGATCGGCATACACACCGCATCGCACGTTCCATTCGTCTGCCAACCGATGTGTCGGTGTCAGGAAACCGGTAAGCGGCTGATACGTCATCTCATAGCCGCGCTCCAGGTGTCTGTACAGCGGCATCAGAGCATCACCAGCACGCAAGCTGGCGGCTTCACGCATTCCACCTTGGCGGGTCATAAAAAGGTGATCGGGCGTCACGTGAACCTTCTGTCCGTTATCAAGCTCGATTTCGACGAGCGCATCGCGCGCCACAAATCTTGGTGCATCCAGCAGCGACACGATCAACTGGCCATTCGGACCGATGCTGTAACCCCAGAAAATTTCCCCTGCCTCATGCCTGCGCGCCATCTCCTCAAGCGTCGGGGCACTTCCATCAACCAGTGCAACCTTTGTATCGCCACGAAAACACCGTGCATAGGTGCTTTTTCCAAGGCAAATGGTGAGCACGCTGCGCGGAATACGGAAGTATTCAACCGTGCGGGCGAGCGCAAAGGAATTTGGCGGAATGATGCAGACATCGCCTTTGAAATCGACGAAGGATTTTTCGTCGAAATTCTTGGGGTCGACGATGGTGGAATTGATGTTGGTGAAGATCTTGAATTCGTCGGCGCAGCGAATGTCGTAGCCGTAGCTGGAGGTACCCCAGGAGACCACCCGCTTGCCATCGTGTTCACGGACCTGACCAGGCTCGAAGGGCGAGATCATGCCGTGCTCCTGTGCCATGCGGCGGATCCAGCGGTCTGACTTGATGCTCATGGTGCAGGCTCGGTTCAGGACAATCCGCAATTGTCGGCAATCGGGCTCAGCGAGGCAAATACACCAAGGTCTCAGACTCAAGCTCAGGGTCCATGGCCTGTTATCCTGCGCTCCCTATGACCGGCCCCATTCATGCCCTGCCTGAGACGGCGTTGCCCGTCAATGTGGACGCGCTTGCCAGCGCGCTGGCCGCTTGCAGCTATCTGGCCGATCGGCGATTGGCTACGGTGCTCTTTCTGAGTCTGAAGCTCCAGCGCCCATTGTTCCTTGAGGGCGAGGCGGGGGTCGGCAAAACCGAACTCGCCAAGGTACTGGCCCGGATGCAAGGCGCACCGCTCATTCGACTGCAGTGCTACGAGGGCCTGGATGTGGCTCAGGCGGCCTATGAATGGAACGTGGCGCGGCAATTGCTGCACATCCGCCTGGCTGAGTCCTCAGGACAGTCCTCGCCGCGTGCCAGCGAGTCTCTGTATGGCCGCGACATGCTGCTGGAACGGCCGCTGCTCGCTGCCATCACCTCAGAGCGGCCGGCCGTACTGCTGATCGATGAGCTCGATCGAGCCGACGAGCCCTTTGAGGCCTTTTTGCTCGAGGTGCTGTCTGACTGGCAGATCACCATCCCGGAGCTGGGCCCGATCCGCGCGCGGCATGTGCCGCAGGTGGTGATTACGTCGAATCGCACCCGCGAGATTCACGACGCGCTCAAGCGTCGCTGCCTTTATCACTGGGTGGACTTTCCGGACCTGGAGCGGGAACTGTCGATCGTGCGCCAGGCCGCGCCACAAGCCCACGAAGCGCTGTCGCGCCAGGTCGTGGCAGCCGTGCAGTACTTGCGCACGCAGGAACTCTTCAAGTCACCAGGCGTAGCTGAGACCATCGACTGGGTGCACGCGCTCAATGCGCTGGAGCGCACCACCCTCGATGCCAATTCCCTGCATGACACCTTGGGCGCGGTGCTCAAGTACCAGGAAGACATCGACCGGATGCAAGGCGAATCCGCACAGGCTGTGCTGCAGGCAGCGGCTCTCACCCAGCCGCTCTGAGTGATCGCAACCATGCAGCTGCACACGACAGGAGGTCAGACCGCACGCAATGTGGTGCAGTTCACCCGACTGCTTCGCGATGCCGGGTTGATGATCGGCACCGATCGGACGCTGGCTGCCATCGCAGCGCTCGAGGTGGTTGGGTTTGCACGACGCGATGACGTGCATGCGGCGCTGGCTGCTGTGCTGGTGAGTCGGCACGAAGACTTTCCACTTTTTGATGCTGCATTCGAGGCCTGCTGGCAAGCGCCGCAACTCACCGATGCCCTGGATGCGGCACAGCCTGAAGATCCAGTCGATCAGTCATTTCAGCGTTCAAGCCGCCCTGCACGACTGGAACAGGCGCTTGCCGCACGACGCCCCGCAAAGTCTCGACCCGCGTTAAAAGCCGATGATCAGGCCGCGCAGACGGACTCGGTTGCAGTGTGGTCGGATCTTGAACATCTGCGCCGGCGCGACTTCGACTCCATGACCAGCGAGGAATTCGATGCTGCACGCGGCATCGCTGCCCGCCTGCCGCTGCCGATTGACCCGATCCGCACGCGCCGCCACCGTCGTGCACCAAGCGGCACCATCGATCTGCGCGAAACGCTGCGGCATGCCACACGCGACCCTGCCCTGCTGCAGGTCTCGCGACGCATGCCACGCGAGCGCCCTGCCCCGCTGGTGATCCTGTGCGACATCTCGGGCTCGATGGAGCGTTACGCCCGCGTCATGCTGCAGTTCGCACATGGACTGATGCAAGGACCTGCGCGCGTTCAGGTCTTCACCTTCGGGACGCGTCTGACGGACATCACCCGTGCCTTGCGCCATCGCGACCCGGATGAAGCCCTGGCCGCTGCTGCCAGGGCGGTGAACGACTGGAGCGGCGGCACGCGCATCGGACCGTGTCTGAATGCCTTCACCCGATTGCACGCTCGGCGCGCGCTCACGGGAAATGCCGCCTTGCTGCTGGTCACCGACGGCCTGGATCGCGCCGAGGACGACAGCCTGGCGCAGGCCGCGCAACGCTTGTCCCGATTTACCCGGCAATTCATCTGGCTCAACCCTTTGCTACGCTTTGAGGGTTTCGAACCACGGGCGTCGGGCGTGCGAGCGCTGCTGCCGCATGTGGATCGGCACCTGCCGGTGCATTCGCTGGACAACCTGGCGGACCTGGCTCGCGCCGTGCGCATGGGGCACCGTCCCACGGCAAGATTTCACTGAAGACCACCGGATCATTGATGATTTCGGGACACACGAGAAAGACACCATCATGCAGATGACCGGACAACGGGTACTGCCCGTCACGCCTCAGCAGGCCTGGAACGCGCTGAACGACCCCGAGATGCTCAAAGCCTGTATCCCCGGCTGCGAGTCCGTGACACTGACCGGACCCGATCAATACGAAGTGCTGATGGCAGCGCGCATTGGCCCGGTCGCCGCCAAGTTCAAGGGCAAGCTCACGCAGAGCGATGTGGTCGAGCCTGTCTCCTACAAGATCTCGTTCGATGGCCAAGGTGGTGTGGCGGGCTTTGGAAAAGGCTCGGCCGACGTGCGTCTGACCGCAGTCGATGCAGGCACGCAGCTCGACTACGACGTCTCGGCTCAAGTCGGCGGCAAGATCGCCCAGATCGGATCGCGACTGGTGGATGCAGCCGCAGCCAAGATCGCGGACGAATTTTTTGCGAGCTTCGAGACCAAACTCAGTGAGGTCGCAGCGGCATCGGCCGTATCGTCGGCCGCCACGACAGAGGGCACCGCGACACCTGCAGGCACTGTGCCCACGGCCACCACGGAACAGGCCTCACGCGCACCATCCACCGTGAGTGCAGCTTCCGCCGGTGCGGGCGCCGATGCGGCGGCTCGTCAACGCTGGGTACGGTGGGCGATTCTTTTTGCAATCGCAGCCGTCCTGATCGTGTATCTGTCTCGCTGAACAGCCGATCGGTTCCAGCCATGCGCATTGGCGCTCACGCATCCCGGAGTCACCTCAATGGACAGTCTTGATCTCCAAGTCCTGGCACAGGCGCGCGACTGGGTGCGAGCCGGACACAAGGCCTGGCTGGTGACCGTCGCGCAGACCTGGGGATCGGCTCCGCGCCCGCCGGGCTCGCTGCTGTGCATCCGCGACGACGGTCTGGTGGCAGGCTCGGTCTCGGGCGGTTGCGTCGAAGACGATCTGATCGAGCGGGTGAGAAAGGGCGAGCGTGCGGCCCAACCCGGCGAAGTAACTTATGGCGTATCCAGCGAGGAAGCAGCCCGCTTCGGGTTACCGTGCGGAGGCACGCTGCGACTTGTGCAGGAGCCGGTCACCGAACTGGGATGGATCGATGCGCTGCTGGCACGCACTGCCCAGCACGAACTGGTGGCACGCATCCTGGACATGCATACGGGGAGCGTGCGCCTGGAGACCGCCCACCGCAACGACGCCTTCTCGCTGGAGCATGGCGTCATGCGTCAGCTCTTCGGGCCGAAGTGGCGCATGCTGGTGATCGGGGCGGGCCAGTTGTCGCAGGTGGTGGCACGCATGGCTATGGCGCTGGACTTTGAAGTCATCGTCTGTGACCCGCGCGAGGAGTACCACCTCACCTGGAATGTGCCAGGTACGCAGTTCACCCGTGAGATGCCCGATGACGCAGCCGTACGGCTGCAACTGGATGCGCACAGCGCCGTGGTGGCCGTGACCCACGACCCCAAGCTCGACGACATGGTCCTGCTCGAAGCGCTGAAGTCCGACGCGTTCTATGTGGGCGCCCTGGGCTCACGCGGCAATACCGCCAAGCGCAAGGAGCGACTCAAGCTCTTTGACATCACTGATGCCCAACTGGCCCGTCTGCATGGCCCGATCGGCCTGGACATCGGCAGCCGCACACCGGCCGAGATCGCCGTGTCGATCGTGGCTGAGATCGTGGCGGTTAAAAACGGCGTGGCGCTGCTGCAGAAAAAACCGGCGCTCGATGGCGAAACGGCCGCATCGGTCTGTGCCACGCTCACACCGGCGCTGCCCGCTGTCGCTAGGCCGAAGTCTGCCTGACCCACTGACCGCATCCGCCAATGTGGCCAATGCGGGCGGTGCGGTCCAGGACACTCAACGCGGCTGACGGCTGAACCACTGAAACCTGGGCGTACCCACCATTGCGCTCAACTGCGTAAAACATGCAGCCGACGCGCTACAGGATTCTGCTTGTTTTGAAGGTTCGCTGCGATACACCGTACGTCCGTCCTTGATAGTCTCAAGCACCTTCAGATCGACCAGCTGCGCACGCTCGACGGCCAGCGGGTTGCGATCGAGGACGACGAAGTCAGCCCGCTTGCCAACTTCGATGCTCCCTTTGTCACGCTCCTCGAAATGCTGATACGCAGCCCAGAGCGTCATCGCCTTGAGCGCTACCCACGGCTCGACGCGATGTTCAGGCCCCAGCACCTGATTGCTGCGCGTAGTGCGATTCACGGTCGAGGACAGCACGCGCATGGAGTCGGGAAACGCGACCGGCGCATCATGATGAGAAGTGAACATCATGCCGCGCTGCAGGGCCCAACCCGTGGGGCTGATGTGCTGTGCACGCGCTGCGCCCAACACGGAGTCACGGTGCCAGTCGCCCCAGTAAAAAGTGTGCATGGGGAAAAAGCTGGGAAAGATCTGCAGCCGCTTCATGGCATCGAGTTGATCTGCACGCGCGGTTTGCGCATGAATGGCCACCGTGCGCCGATCCGCTTCGGGCAACCGGGCCGAGACACGCTGCACCGACCCGATCAGCTGATCGATCGCCGCATCACCATTGGTGTGGACGAGCAACTGCCAGCGCTTTGAATACGCGGTTTGAATGAACTCATCGAGCTGCTGATCGGTGAACGCCGGATAGCCCCTGTAATCAGGCTTCTGCCCGTCAGGCACTTTGAAATAAGGCTGTGTGAGCCAGGCCGTCTTGCCCTGCGGTGAACCATCCAGCGTGACCTTCACGCCGCCAATGCGCAAACCCCCGAGATACCTACCGCCAACAAACTCACTTTGCATGAACGTGTTGTCACCGATCTGCACCAGCGTCGGATAGGACACCACGTCGAGCTTAAGCCGACCGGCTTTGGCTGCAGCCATGAGACCGGCGACGTTGTTGGGATCGGTCGAACCGCTTTGTGCGGTGGTATAGCCATAGCGCAGATACAGCTCCTGGCCCGCCGTGATGAGCGCTTGAGACTCCTTCTCCTGGGTCCGACCGAAGACCAGCTTGCCGGCCACCATGAACCATGCGGTCTCTTCCAGCACACCATCGGGCTCCTGGGAGCCTGAACGCCTGCGAATCGCGCCGCCGGGTGGGTCAGCCGTGGCAGACGTGATGCCAGCCGCCTCCAGAGCCTTGCTGTTGGCCACGGCAAGATGCCCCGACTGATGGATGTACAGCACCGGCATGTCGCGAGAGACGCGATCAAGGTCATCACGTGTGGGGTGACGCTGCTCCTTGAGCTGGGAGTCGTCATAGCCAAAGCCCAAAGCCAGCTGGTAGTCCTTCGGCATTGGCGAGCGGGCCATCCAGTCTCGCATCGTCTGCTCCAGCGCAGCGATGCTGTCGTTGCGCCCGTCCGGTGGGGGCAGCAGATTAGCCGACACAGCCTGCAGGCCGACCCCGTCAAGATGACCATGACCATCGATGAATCCAGGCAGCAGCGCGCGCCCCCCCAGATCAATCCGCGTGGCACCCGCAGGCAGGGTGGCAAGGGCCTGCGTGCGGCTGCCTACAAACTGGATGCGCCCTTCTCGCACCACCACCGCTTCCACGGTGTGGGGCTGATCGCCGACCATGGTGAGGATCGGACCACCGCTGTAGAGGACGGGCGGTTGTGATTTGGCCAAGGATGATGAAGACGCGGCCATCGGCCGCGCGCCGGAAGGGGCCACCGCAGGGGCGACTGAAGCGCTGATCGGAGCGCAGCCGGCTGAAACGAGCAGGCTCCAAGTCAGGGCCGCCACAAGCGTGGCTCGGTGCGGGAATGAATTCATTTGGCATCCAGAAAGAAAGTTTTCCGTGGGCAGTATGAACCATGATCAAGGCACCAGCCCGCAGGGGACGGAGCGCAATCAGCAGGACTCAGCCCCCACCGCGCTGCGTGTGATGATCGAACCGCGTGACCCACGCGCGCGCTGAGGCTTGCGCACCTTCGGCAGGCACAAACCGGACTCGCAGCCTGCGCATGCGCACCAACCCCAGGGTGCGCGGCTCGACCGGCTCGGTGATCAGATCGACCCAGCCCTCAGCCAACACGATACGAGCGCAACCGGTCTGCGCGATGCCGTGATCCGAGCCGGTCAGTTCGGTCAGCCAGCGGGCCAGGTCGGCCCGCGAACAGGCCATTTCGCGGTCAAAACCGAAGAACGGCATAAAAAGCTCTGTACGAGACACGCTGCCAATGCGCAGATCGGTCAGGAAAGCTCGGCATCGGCACAGCCCTCTGTCTCATTACCGACATGCAGCCGTATCGACCAGCCTCTCCTTAGGCACCTTCATCATTAACCACCCGCAATCGGTGGCCAGATCGCCAAAGCCTCGCCTTCCCGAAGCACTCGCGCAGCGCGATCGGCCGGTGCGACGTACGCACCGTCCACCAGCACCAGATGCACGAGTTTGGCCGGCAGGCTGAACCGATCGATCATCTGCTGAACGGTGATGCCTTCGGGCACGTCGAGCGCAATCACATTGCCATCACGGCGCGCGCCGTCCACCTCATTGGGCAGGTGATCGGCAAGCATGGCAAAGAGCTTGAAGGTGATCTTCATGGCGGGATCATGGCATAACGCGCACGGGCGCACTGTCAGCGCATGGAGCCTCGTGAGCGCCCCTGAAAGCCCGCCTGTGCCTGCGCAGTGGCCAGGTAGGCCTCGGTCAGCCGGGTGGGATCCTGCATGAGCCGGTCTTTCCATTCGCCCAGATGGATCTGCCCCTCGACCAGACCGCGCATGACGCCCACATGATCGGTCATGCCCAGTGAATTGGCTCCGACCAGGACGTCGCGGTCGAACTCAAGGCGCAGATAGCGAAAGCCGTTTGGATCGATGAGCTCGGCATGGTCACCGCCCGGGACGCCTTGCCACTGTCCGAATGAAGTGGACACAAGGCCCAGGGTATCGAGGACGTTGATCTGCGTGACGACCTTGGCACTTGCCTGCCCGCCTGCCATGTTGACCGCGGCGACGTAGCCCTGATCGACCGCATTGGGTTGAATGGCCGAAACAATCGTCGACTGCGTGATTGGGTCGTAGGATTCGGAGCAGTCCCCCGCAGCATAGACGCCCTCCACCGAGGTCTGCATGCGCTGATCGGTGAGGATGCCGTGAAGTGACTTGATCGGGCTGCCGGACAGAAATCCGATGTTGGGCCGCACGCCAGTGGCCTGGATCACCAGGTCGAATTCCTCGGTCTTGCCGTTGGAGAATTTGGCGCGGATGGCCGAGGCAGGCTCGAGGGCCTCGACTTTGGTCGAGGTGTAGACCGTGATGCCTTTGTGCTCGCACCAGCGCTTGATCATGCCGCCCGCGCCTTCGCCCATCATGCGCGGCACCATGCGATCGCCCATCTCCACGACCGTGAGCTTGACGCCGCGCTGCGCGAGCGCCTCGAGGATGATGCAACCGATGAAGCCCGCACCCATCTGCAGCACACGCGCACCGGGCTTGGCCAGTTGCAGGATGTTGCGGGCATCGTGCAAGGTCCAGCATGGATGCACAAAGGGCGAATCCAGCCCAGGAATGGGCGGCTGCACCGGGCTCGAACCGGTGGCGATGAGCACACGGTCGTACTCGAAGGACTGCCCGTCAGACAGGCGAACCTTGCGCCCTGCCGTGTCGATCGACGTGACGCGACCGGTGACCGCCCGCACCTTGAGCGCCTCGAAATGCTTCGGGTCTTTGCGCAGGTAAGTGCCCCGCTCATCGATGTTGCCGATCAGCAGATAGGGGATCGCCATGCGTGAGTAGGCCGGATGCGGCTCATCGCCGATCATCACGATGTCGTCCGTGGGGCGACGCTTGCGCAGGGTCTCTGCGGCCACCACGCCGGCCGGGCCGTTGCCGATGATCACGTGCTTCATGTGTATGACTCCTTCATGCAGATGGCCCGCCCCTGAGGCGGTGCGGGCCGTGCGGGCCATGAACGATGCGAGACCCTGAACGGCACGGGGCGGTCTTGCGACCGCTCCGTTTCAGGATGCCCTTTGAGGGCCGCCGCCAAGCAGACAGCGCCCCTGCACAGCACCCGGTCCTACAGTCCCAGCCGTGAACGGGTTTCGGCCTTGAGCTGACCGTTTTCGTCCCAGCCCCGAATCTTGTAGTACTCGGGGATCATCTTGTCGATGCCGCTCACCAGGCCTTTGGCGGGCCCGGTCTTGGCGGCTTCGTTTTTCAGACGCGGCGGCAGGTCGTCGTCCTTGCGAGTGAAGCCTGCGCGGTTGTTGAAGTCGCGCTCCATGTTCCAGACGCGCTCGCCGATCTCGGTGAGATTTTCGAGCGTGAACTCGTCGCCGCAGGCCGCAGCCACCTGAGGCGCCAGGTCAGCGGTGGTCCAGGCGAACGTGGTGAACACGCAGATGCCGGCCGAATCGAAGGCTGCCGTGGCGTCCTGGAAGGCCTTGACCAGCTCGGGCTTGCCTTCGGTGGTGAGCGGGTCGGTCTTGACCGGGATGCCCAGGATTTCAGAGGCGACCGTGTAGGAACGCAAGTGGCAGGCACCGCGATTGGAGGTGGCGTAGGTGAGACCCATGCCCTGGATGCCGCGGGCGTCATAGGCCGGGAATTCCTGACCCTTCACCGACATGGAGAGCTCGGGATGACCATACTTGGCGGTCAGCCGCTTGCTGCCCTGACCGATTTCCTTGCCGAAACCCTCGCCACGCGCAGTCATTTCAGCCAGCTTGACCAGCGCCTGTGCCGACCCGAAGGGCGACTCGATGCCGATCTGCTCTTTGGTGAGCACGCCCATCTCGTAGAGCTCGAACACCGCGCCCACCGTGGCGCCAAAGGAAATCGGATCGAAGCCCTCTTCGTTGCACAACAGGTTGGCGTACTGAAGGGCTTCGAGGTCGCCCACACCCGGGGCTGCGCCGAGTGCCCAGGCCGCTTCGTATTCCAGGCCGCCTGATGCGCCCCAGTATTCGGGCTTGTTGACCACCGAGAAGTGAGTCTCGTCGATCTTGGAAATTCGACCGCAGGCGATGGTGCAACCGAAGCAGGCCTGGTTGGTCACCAGTTGCGACTTGCCGTCGGTGGGCCGCTTGGCGGCCATGGCTTCAGCGCCGATCTTGGCGGCGTCTTCGAACTGCGAATCGCGGTGATTACGCGTGGGCAGCGAACCGGTCTCGTTGATGACGCTCATGAGCACCTGAGTGCCATATGCAGGCAGGCCCTGGCCGGTCACCGGGTGGTCGTGAAGAATTTTTTTCTTCTCGGCCGTAACCTTCATGAAGGCCTTGGGATCCTTGATGTTGCCCACGCCACGCGTGCCGCGCACGGCAATCGCCTTGAGGTTCTTGCTGCCCGCCACAGCGCCCACACCCGAGCGGCCTGCGGCACGGTGCAGATCGTTGACGACCGCTGCGTAGAGCACCAGGTTTTCACCGGCCTTGCCGATGGAGGACACGCGCACCTGCGGATCCTGGTGCGAGGTCTTGATGATCTCTTCGGTCTTCCAGACGCTTTGACCCCACAGGTGGGCTGCGTCTTTCAGCTCGGCTTTTTCATCGGAAATGGAGAGGTAAACCGGCTTGGCCGATTTGCCTTCGATGATGACCATGTCCCAGCCGGCCATCTTGAGCTCGGCGCCCCAGTAGCCGCCCGAATTGGAGCAGGCAATGGCACCGGTGAGCGGGCCTTTGGTGATGACCGAGTAGCGCCCGCCCGTGGAGGCCATGGTGCCGGTCAACGGGCCCGTGGCCCAGATGATCTTGTTATCGGGTGAAAGCGGGTCGACCTTGGCGTCGACTTCTTCGACGAAGTACTTGGTGGCGAGGCCGCGCTGACCCAGATACAGCTTGGCCCAGTCCATACGCAGCGGTTCGGAGGTGCAGGTGCCCGCGGTGAGGTTCACGCGGAGGAGTTTTCCAGCCCAGGACATGTTTGCGGCTCCTTAGGTTGCAGACGGCTGGTTGCCCAGCTTGTCGGCCCACTGCTTCATACGATCCAGGCCCGTCCAGTCGGCATCGACATAGGTGATGGCGCCCGTGGGGCACGCCTCGGCGCAAGCCGGCTCGCCGCCGCACAGGTCGCATTTTTGAACCTTGCCGGTGTCCTGCACGTAGTTCACCGTGCCAAAGGGGCAGGCGATGGTGCAGACCTTACAACCGACGCAGACGTCTTCCAGAACGACCTTGGCGCCGGTGGCGGCGTCGACCTTGATCGCCTCGACCGGGCAGGCATGCAGGCACCAGGCTTCATCGCACTGGGTGCAGGTGTACGGCACCTTGCGGCCGGTGTGATGAAAATCGAAGACCTTGATGCGCGATTTGGCGGTGTTGAAAACACCATAGTTTTCAAAGCTGCAAGCCATTTCGCACTGCAGGCACCCGGTGCATTTATCCGGGTTGATGTGCAGGGACTTCTGCATGTCGCCTCCGTTGGGTGCGGGCTTTGCCCGCCGGTTGACTGTGAATCGCATGGCCACACCGAACGGCGCCGGCCGCATGCGGGTATGAGCATACCTTGAGCAGCCAAAACGTGCACGGGGTGCTCGCCAACCTGCCTGACGTCCGGAGGGCCCCGCGCATGCGAACAGGACTTCCGGGACGCGCGACGTTCGGCGCGCGTTACGATGGCACGTGAGCGGCTCCCGATGAGCGCAATTTCTATCGGCGCTGAACCCGTCGCAGACCGACATGCCATGACTTCATGAGTGCATCCACAGGCCCACCGACACTCCGGCACACGGCGACCTTGAGCGTGCGCCTGCGGTTTGGCGCGGACGCGCGCATCGGTCCCGGGAAGATTGCGCTGCTTGAGGCCATCGGCCGAGTCGGCTCGATTGCTGCCGCAGGCCGCGAGATGGGCATGTCCTATCGCCGCGCCTGGTTACTGATCGACTCGCTGAACCGCATGTTCGATACGCCGGTCGTCCATGCAAGCTCGGGCGGCTCACACGGCGGCGGCGCGGGCCTCAGTGCGCTGGGCGAACAACTGGTGACGGCCTACCGGGCGATGGAGCGCGATACCGAACAGGCCGTTGCGAGGCACTTCGAAGGACTCCGGGCCCGCATGGTCATTGGCGAGACAGAGGTTTCAGGTGATGCGGGCAGGCAAGAGGTTTTGCAGCCCGGGCGAAGGGCTGCATCGCCGGATCGGGACTAAGCAGCGGGATGCGACCCGGCCCAAATGAGGCGGGACGTTCAAGCGCCGAGCCGGGCCGCACCAACCACTGGACTCAGTTGCCGATCATTTGACCCGCGGTGCGTAGGCCAGCGAGCGCTCATCCATGGCGGTGGCTTTGACCATCGCGAAAACATCGTCGCCCACGTCCAGTGCCAGATCATCCAGGGCTTTGCGTGTGATCAGCGCCACCAGCCTGCCCGTGCCGCGCAGGGCGATGTCCACGCGGGCGATCGGACCATCATCGCTCTCGATATCGCGAATCGTGCCCACCAGCACCGTCCGAAAGCTGACGTCGCGAGGGCGCTGGACCGCCAGCGCCACATCGGTGGCGCGAATCAGGATGCGGTGCGCGCAGCCCACCTGACCAACCGTGCCCGGCACACTGATGATGCCCGCCGGGTGCTTCAGACTGGTCAGACCGTAGTGGGCGTCATGGGTCTGCACCTGGGCTTCGATGACCGAGACCGCACCGAATCGGCCTGAGGCACCACGCGCACCGGCCGGCGCGAGCACATCGCCAGGCAGGCCACGCGCCGCTACCTGACCGTGGTCGATCACAACGACTTCATCGGCAATCCGGGCGACCTCGTCGACGGCATGAGAGACGTAGACCAGCGGGATGCGGGCTTCTTCTCGCAGACGTGCGATGTACGGCATGATCTCCAATCGGCGCTCGAAATCGAGCGCGGCCATGGGTTCATCGAGCAGCAAGAGTCTGGGCTGCGCGAGCAGAGCGCGGCCGATCGCGACCCGCTGGCGCTCGCCACCCGACAATCCGCCCGGTCTGCGCTCAAGCAAGCCGTTGATGCCCAGCATCTGGACCACCGCATCAAAGCCGTGCTGAGGTTGCGCCCGGGCTTCATGGGCGCCCCGCGAGCGCATCGCACCATAGAGCAGATTGGCCCGCACACTCAGATGCGGAAACAGCAGTGCGTCCTGGAAGACCACGCCAATCCGACGCCGATGTGGCGGCACGAACACGCCACGCTCGGTGTCGGTGAGCGTCTGGCCGTCCAGCACGATGCGACCGCGATCGGGTTTCAGCAATCCGACGACCAGACTCAGCACCGTGGACTTGCCCGACCCCGAGCGGCCGAAGAGCGCGAGTGCACCGCTGTCCGACCTGAACTGACAGGCCAGTCGAAACGCCCCCCGCGCTAAGTCTGCGTCGAACTCGATCATTCGATGCCGCTCACCCTCCGGCGCACCCTGTGGGCCAGCCATTCCGAGACCACCAATGCAGCCACAGAGACTGCAATGCACACCAGCGTCAGACGCAACGCCACGGCGTCGCCATCGGGGGTTTGCGTGGCGCTGTAGATGGCCGACGGCAGGGTTTGCGTCTCGCCAGGAATGTTGGACACGAAGGTGATGGTGGCGCCAAATTCACCGAGCGCCTTGGCAAAACAGAGCACAGCGCCCGCCAGTACCCCGGGCAGCGCAAGTGGCAAGGTGACCGTCAGGAAGGCCTTCAGCGGCGTGGCACCCAGCGTGGCGGCGGCCCGCTCCAGGCGCGGATCAACCGATTCGATCGACAGCCGGATGGCCCGCACCATCAACGGAAAGCCCATGACGGCACACGCAAGCGCCGCCCCGGTCCAGCGAAACGAGAACACCAGTCCAAAGGACGCCTCGAGCCAGGCACCGAGCGGCCCACGCCGCCCGAAGCTCAGCAGCAGCAGGTAGCCGACCACCACCGGCGGCAGGACCAGCGGCAGATGCACCAGGCTGTCGAGCAGCGTCTTGCCCGGAAAGCGCCCGCGTGCCAGGGCCCAGGCCACCGCCAGCGCCCACGGCAGCGCACACACCGTGGCCACGGCAGCGACCTTCAGGCTCAGGCGTACCGCCTGCCACTCGTCAGGGCTAAGCAGCATGGCGGGTTAATGCGGCGTCGCCGGCGCTGGTGAGGGTCGGCAAGGTCAGGCCCTGATCTGCCAGGACGGCGCGCGCCTCGGATGTGCGCAGCCAGGCAAGAAAGCGTGCCGCATCCGGGTGCGTGGCGCGGGCAGTGAGTGCGATCGGATACACGATAGGCGGATGCAAGGCTTCGTCGAAGAGCCCGACCACCCGCACGAGCGGCTGCGCACGGGCATCCGTCGCATACACGACCCCCAGCGGCGACTCCTCGCGCGCCACAAGAGCTAAGGCGGCGCGCACGTTGTCGGTCATGGCCAAACGATCGCTGACCTGATCCCACACGCCCAGCGACTCGAGCGCGGCCCGTGCGTACCGGCCAGCAGGCACCGTACGCACGTCGGCTATGGCCAGACGGCCCCCACCCAGGGCAGCGCCGATCGGCATGCCAGGACGCAGCGCCAAAACCGTCCGGGCGCGGGCCGGTGCAATCAGAGCCAGCCGGTTGCCGGCCAACACGCTGCGCGACTCGCGCCGGATGAACCCACCTTGATCGAGCCGATTCATCCAGATCGCATCGGCACTCACGATCAGATCGGCTGGAGCGCCCTGTTCAAGCTGACGCGCGAGCATGGGGGTGCCACCGTAGATGATCAGTGGCCGCACATGACCACGCTGCGCCCACTGCTGCGCGAGGGCGTCCAGTGCGTCCTTGAGGCTGGCGGCAGCCAGGATCCGCAGACCCGGATCAGCGGCGAGAGCATGCCGAGCCACGGCTGCAACACATCCCAGGCAGGCGCCCCAGATCAGGCGTCGACGCGCCATTGCAGGCGTCAGCGGATGGAGGATCAGGCGCACTGTCATATTCAGCGGGATATTACGCCTGACCCGAAAGCAGGGATTTCAGCAGGCGCCCCCGCGGAAAGCGTCGGGGCGCCCGGCTGCGATCAGGTGTTCTGAACTACGATCGAAGGGAACTTGAGCGACATGTCACGCGCGCGCTCAGCCACCTTGACTGCGATGCGTCGCGCGATGGTCTTGTAGGCCTGCGCGATGGCGCCATCGGGCTCGGCGACCACGGTGGGCCGACCCGAGTCGGTCTGCTCGCGAATGCGAATGTCGAGCGGCAGGCCGCCGAGATACTCCACGTCGTAGTCCTTCGACATGCGCTCACCGCCGCCGGCACCGAAGATATGCTCCGCGTGGCCGCACTGCGAACAGACATGGATCGCCATGTTCTCGACGATGCCAAGAATGGGGATGCCCACCTTCTCGAACATCTTGAGGCCCTTGCGGGCGTCCAACAGCGCAATGTCCTGAGGCGTGGTGACGATCACCGCGCCGGTCACGGGGATTTTCTGCGACAGCGTGAGGTGAATGTCGCCTGTGCCAGGAGGCATGTCGACAATCAGATAGTCCAGATCGCGCCAGTTGGTGTCGCGCAGCAACTGCTCGAGCGCCTGCGTCACCATGGGACCGCGCCAGACCATGGGGGTATCGGTATCGATCATGAACCCGATGGAGCTCGCCTGAATGCCGTGACCCATCATGGGTTCAAGCGACTTGCCGTCCAGCGTTTCGGGCTTGCCCGCAATGCCCAGCATCACCGGCTGCGAGGGGCCATAGATGTCAGCATCGAGCATGCCTACCGTGGCGCCTTCAGCAGCCAGCGCCAGCGCCAGATTGACTGCCGTGGTGCTCTTGCCCACGCCCCCTTTTCCAGACGCCACTGCGATGATGTTCTTGACGTTGGGGAGCAGCTTCACACCGCGCTGCGCCGAGTGGGCGACGATCTTCTGATACACATTGGCGCTGACATTACCCACGCCGCTGACCGACTTGAGCGCATCGATCACCGCGCGCCGGATGGGAGCGATCTGACTGGCCGCTGGATAGCCCAGCTCGATATCCACGCTGACATCGGCGCCGTCAGCGCGCACGTTCTTTGCCGACTTCGAGGACACCAGATCCTTGCCGGTGTTGGGATCGATCACCGCGGCCAATGCCGCATTCAACTGTTCGACCGTGACGGCCATGTTCACTCCGAAGTCATGTAGGGGACGCCCGCCGTCTGCGGGCTTCAAGGGCGGGGAGGCCCGCCGTGCGCGGGCTCAGCGCGCCTGAGTCTATCCGAATCGACAGGGGGGACTAAAATGGCGGGTTCTTCGGTCTGAACCGAATCACCTCGTCCAACAAAGCTCACCATGTCCCGGCGCCTTTTCGTAACCACAGCCCTGCCCTATGCGAACGGGTCCTTTCACATCGGCCACATCATGGAGTACATCCAGGCCGACATCTGGGTGCGCTTTCAGCGGATGCAGGGGCGGGAGGTGCACTTCGTGTGCGCCGACGACGCGCATGGCGCGCCGATCATGCTCAAAGCCGAATCGGAAGGCATCTCGCCCAAGCAACTGGTCGATCGCATCGCGGCCGAACGCCCAGCCTATCTGAAGGGTTTTCACATCTCCTTTGACCATTGGCATTCAACCGATTCGCCCGAGAATGTCGAGCTCTCTCAGGATGTGTATCGCAAGCTGCGCGCCGCAGGACTGATTGCCACACGCACGATCGAGCAGTTCTATGACCCGGTGAAGGGCATGTTCCTGCCCGACCGCTATATCAAGGGCGAGTGCCCCAAGTGCGGCGCAAAGGATCAGTTCGGCGATTCCTGCGAAGTATGCGGCGCGGTCTATGCGCCCACAGAACTCAAGCATCCTTATTCAACGCTCACAGGCGCTACGCCCGTGATGCGCGAGTCCGAGCACTTCTTCTTCAAGCTGTCTGACCCGCGTTGCGTGGCGTTTCTGCGCGAATGGGCGCTGGAAGGCCGCCTTCAGCCCGAGGTAGCCAACAAGGCGCGCGAATGGCTCGAAGGCTCGACCGACACAGCGGGCGAGCGCTCGAGCGGGCTCGCCGATTGGGATATCTCGCGCGATGCGCCGTACTTCGGCATTCCCATTCCGGACGCGCCCGGCAAGTATTTCTATGTGTGGCTCGATGCGCCGATTGGCTATCTGGCCTCGCTCAAGGCGCACTGCGCCAGGCGCGGGCTGGATTTCAATGCGTTCATCGCCCCCGACGCCGATGTGGAGCAGGTGCACTTCATCGGCAAGGACATCATCTATTTCCACACCTTGTTCTGGCCGGCCATGCTCAAGTTCGCGGGCTACAAGGTGCCGGACCGGGTCAATGTGCATGGCTTCATCACGGTCTCGGGCGAAAAAATGAGCAAGTCGCGCGGCACGGGCATCTCGCCGCTGCGCTATCTGGAGCTGGGCATGAACCCTGAGTGGCTGCGCTATTACCTGGCAGCCAAGCTCAATGCACGGGTCGAAGATGTTGACTTCAACCCCGATGATTTCGTGGCACGCGTCAATGCCGACCTGGTGGGCAAGCTCGTGAATATCGCGAGCCGCTGCGCAGGCTTTCTGGTCAAGCGATTCGACGGCGCGCTGGCAGGCCTGGATCATGGCGCGCACGAAGGCTTTGCCAAGCCCTGGGCGGGCCCTGAGGCTGTGGCAACACTCTACGAACAACGTGAATTCGCCAAGGCCCTGCGCGAGATCATGCAGTTTGCCGATGCGGTCAATCAGTACGTCGATGCCGAGCGCCCCTGGGACCTCGCGAAAGACCCGGCACGCACTGCCGATCTGCATCGCTGCTGCTCGACCGCGCTGCGTGCCTTTCGTGACCTGAGTCTGCTGCTGGCGCCCGTGATGCCTGAGATGGCCGAGCGGGTGCGCGCATTCATGAATCTGCCTGCGACCGACTGGGCAGCACTGGCTACACCGCTGCCCGAAGGGCATCGCATCAACGCCTATCAGCACCTCATGACACGGGTCGACCCCAAACAGCTCGATGCGCTCTTCGACGCTCCTGCCGCAGTCGCAGTGCAGCCGGCGCCAGCCACTCCTGCTGTCTCAAACGCTTCAAGCACCGCAGTCGCATCTTCCAAGAGTACGAAGGCTGGCTCAGCGGGCGCATCTGCAGCGTCGTCAGGGCCTGGACAATCAGGCGCCAGCGGCGACCAGACCATCGACATCCAGACCTTTGCGCAGGTGGACTTGCGCATTGCAAAGATTGTCTCGGCTGAGCATGTGGCCGGCTCGGATAAATTGCTCAAACTCAGCCTGGACCTCGGTGAAGGCCGCCTGCGCACGGTGTTTTCGGGCATTCGCGCCCACTACGCCCCCGAGCAGCTGGTCGGGCGACTCACGGTTGCAGTCGCCAACCTTGCACCGCGCAAGATGAAGTTCGGCCTGTCTGAAGGCATGGTGCTGGCCGCTTCGTTTCCGGACGACGGCGGCGGGGTGTTTCTGCTCGAGCCCGATTCAGGGGCTCAGCCCGGTATGAAAGTGCGATAAGGACTACGCCATGAGCACGCGCCGGTTTGCCTTCCGCCCCCGGCTGCTCGATACCTTCAGGAGCGGGTACCGACGCGAAGACTTCTCGGCCGACGTGTCTGCGGGCATCACGGTTGGGGTGGTGGCGCTGCCCCTGGCCATGGCCTTTGGCATTGCAAGCGGCGTCAAACCTGAAGCAGGTCTGATCACGGCGATCGTCGCCGGCTTTCTGATTTCCGCACTGGGTGGATCCAGGGTGCAGATTGGCGGTCCTGCAGGCGCGTTCGTGGCGTTGCTCTATGCCATTGCCGAACGCTATGGTCTGGCCAATCTGCTGCTGTCCACGATGATGGCCGGCGTGCTGCTGTTTCTGATGGGCGCATTGCGCCTGGGCCAGCTGATTCGCTATATCCCGGTGTCGATCGTGATCGGCTTCACCAACGGCATTGCCGTGATCATCGCGCTGCAACAGGTGCGTGATGCGCTGGGCCTGGCCATCGACAAGATGCCAGCGCATTTCTTCGGACAGATCAGCACCCTGTGGCAGCACCTGCACACAATCAATCTGGCGGCGGCGGGGCTGTGTGCGGTGTCGGTGGCACTGATCGTGTGGTGGCCCAAGTCGTATCAGCCCCAGCACGCAGTCTGGCGCCGCTGGATGGCCCGCATCCCTGGGACGATCATTGCGCTGGTGCTGGGAATGATCGCAGTGCGTCTGGGCCTGGGCGTGGAAACGATCGGCAGCCGATTTGGCGGCATTCCGCAGGGTCTGCCAGCGCTGTCAGTGCCTCGCGGAGACTGGGAGAGCCTGCGTCAGCTGTTTGCCCCGACCGTCTCGATTGCCTTGTTGGGCGCCATTGAATCCCTGCTCTGCGCGCGGGTCGCCGACAGCATGATTCAGGATCGCCACGACCCGAATCAGGAGCTGATGGCGCAAGGCGTGGCCAATGTGGTTGCGCCGCTGTTTGGCGGGATCGCCGCGACCGGCACGATTGCGCGTACGGTGACCAATGTGCGCAGCGGGGCGCGCTCACCTGTGGCCGGCATCGTGCACGCCTTGACGCTGCTGACCATCGTACTGATGTTCGCGCCGCTGGCGGCCAATATTCCCATGGCAAGCCTGGCGGCCATCCTGCTGTTTGTCGCCTGGAACATGGGGGATTGGGCGGCTTTCCGCCGACTGGGGCGCTTCAGCGTGAGCTATCGCACCATCCTGCTGGCGACGTTTGCGCTGACTGTGGTGTTCGACGTCACCGTGGCCGTGGAGGCAGGCCTGGTGCTCGCATGTCTGTTCTTCATGCATCGGGTTGCTGATCTGACGCAAGTTGAACCGATGGAACTGCCGACCGATCAGCGAACCCGGCCCAATGGCGCGACCGTGGAAGCATGGCGGCTGTCCGGCTCGATCTTCTTCGGATCGGTGGGCAAGCTCGATCGGCTGATCGACCCTGCTCGCCCCGTCCCGGGTGCCGTGCTGCTGCAGATGCGCCAGGTCATCAATCTGGACACCACCGGGCTGGAGGTACTGGAGACCCTGCACAGCCGGCTTGAGCGTGCGGGCAGCGTGCTGGCTATTGTCCAAGCCAGCGAACAGCCGCTGTCGCTGATGCGACGTTCGGGCTTTCTGGATCGCATCGGTGCGACCCATGTCTATCAGGACATGGACACCGCGCTCGCGGCGCTCACGATCGGACCGAAGGCGCCGCCCAACGCATGAGGCATTAGCCCGGATACATCGTCTTGTCGTCAGTGAAGGAAAATTCAACGGCGCGGTCGATGCCGTCCTTGAAATGCGCGTTGAAATTGCGCCGCACACTCCCCGGCTCTTCGAACCGCCAGATCAGCCAGACCTCATTTTTCAGCGCATAGGGTTGACGTTCGGCCGGGCGCGAAAATAGCCGCACCAATTGGGCCTCGGTCATGCCGACTTCAGCGAGCGACTTGAACTGCGCTGCGGTGAGCAGTTGTTTCATGCCCTGATAGCGGCCGTCCGCACTGATGTCGACCCGCCAGGTTTCGAAGCCCTGTGGGCCGCGGACGTAGTCCAGTTGCCGCGCGCCGCCCTGCACCTCCCAGACCATGGTCGGCGCACCCATGAGCGAGCGCACGTCCTGCTCGGTATGCTGACCGGCCACCAGCTTGTTCTGTGCCAGCTGATCGCAGCCCGACAGAGCCATCAGGCCTGCGCTGCCAGCCAGCGCGAGCGTAGCCCGCAACAGGCGGCGCCTTGGTGCTGCAGCCCTCGCCAACGGCGGCGCATCAGCTTCGCCAGGCGACAGGAAGGCGGTCGATGAGAGGTTAGACAGGGACATGGCACTGGCGGGTTCGCGTGGAGTGATCCCGTACAATAACTAACTGCGCGCCGATTCCGTTCTGGATCGTGCAGCGTCTGTCTGACTCGCCACTTTCAAGCCCACCTGCCATGCGTCCCAATCTGCCCCTGTACACCTCTGAAGCGACCCAGTTTCTCGAGCAGCTCAAGGCGCAGCGTCCGCACCTTGAGGCCGCGCAACGCGAAGGCCGCGCGCTCCTGTGGGACCGCTCCGCCGTCGATCTGGAACAGACGCAACGCTGGCGTGAATCGAAGGTGCCGCAGCAGGCCTATCCGTATCAGACCAAGACCTGACGGACTCGGATATGGAGCCCACATGGAGCCCGTAGGCGGGGCGCAAGGCACTGAGACCGCGGTTGCTGTCCAGCCTGCCGAAGCGATCAATGGTCCACTGGAGCCCGTGTTTGCGCGGGTTCATGGCGAGCCGCTCATGCGGCTGCCCCAGGACCTGTACATCCCGCCTGATGCACTCGAAGTGTTCCTGGAAAGCTTCGAGGGTCCGCTGGACCTCCTGCTCTATCTCATTCGCAAACAGAACTTCAACATCCTCGACATCCCGCTGGCCGAGGTCACGCGCCAGTACCTGGTCTATGTCGAGCAGATCCGCCGCCACAATCTGGAGCTGGCCGCTGAATACCTGCTGATGGCGGCCCTGCTGATCGACATCAAGTCACGCATGTTGCTGCCGGTGCGCAAGGCCGACACGGGCGAGGAAGTCGAAGATCCGCGCGCCGAGCTGGCCCGCAGGCTGCTGGAGTACGAGCGCATCAAGCTGGGCGCCCAAAAGCTCGACCTGGTACCGCGCGAAGGCCGCGACTTCATGCGCGCCCAGGTACTGCTCGATCAGTCCGCCCCCGCACGCTTACCCGATGTGAACGTGGTCGACCTGCGCGAAGCCTGGGGTGATCTGCTGCGTCGCGCCCGCCTGGTGGAACATCATCGGATCAGCCGGGAAGCATTGTCGGTGCGCGATTACATGACTCGCGTTTTGCGTACGCTGCAGGATCGCCGTTTCGCCGAGTTTCACGAGATGTTCGACCCGTCGCGCGGCATACCGGTGGTGGTGGTCACCTTCATTGCGCTGCTCGAGCTGGCCAAGGAATTTCTGATCGAAATCACCCAGGCCGAAGCCTTCGCGCCCATCTACGTGCGGCTCGCCTACCAGCCGAGCTGAGTCTTGCCGGCCGAACACCTGGGGCGCACGCCCCTGGACACCCTGAATACCTTTGGCGTACATGCGTTTGCGCACGATCTCTGGCGTGTCCATGCGCTGTCCGATCTGCCGCAACTGGTCGCGAAACTCGATGAGCATCCAGGACCGCCGCCCTTTGTGCTGGGAGGCGGCAGCAATCTGCTGCTGACCGGAGATGTGGGCGTCCCCGTGGTCCAGGTGGCACTGCGCGGATTTCGGGTGGTGCGTGACGAGGGCGACGCGGTGATCGTCGAGGGCGCTGCCGGCGAATCCTGGGACGCGCTGGTGAGCTGGAGCATTGCGGCAGGTTTGAACGGCTTGCAAAACCTGGCGCTGATTCCGGGCACCGTGGGCGCGGCCCCCATTCAGAACATCGGCGCGTATGGCGTTGAGCTGCGCGACTGTTTCGACAGCCTCGATGCCATCGATCTGCGCACCGGGCGCTGGCGCAGCTTCGATGCCGCAGAGTGTGCGTTCGCCTATCGGCACAGTGTGTTCAAGACATCCGGTCAGACGCATTGGCTGGTCTGTGCGGTGCGATTCCGACTGTCCCGCAGTGCGCCGCTGCAGTTGGACTACGGCGATCTGCGTGAGGAACTGGCGCGCGCCGGACGCACAACGCCCAGCGCTTCCGATGTGGCTGAGGCGGTGCGGGCCATCCGGCAGCGCAAGTTGCCTGATCCGGCAGTACTGGGCAACGCCGGCAGTTTTTTCAAGAACCCCGTGATCAGCGCTCAGCAGGCTGCCACGCTCCAGTCGCGCGAGCCGGGGCTACCGTGCTGGCCCGCGTCGGGCAGCGCGGTGAAAGTCTCTGCGGGCTGGATGATCGATCAGTGCGGCTGGAAAGGCTTTCGTGAAGGCGATGCCGGAGTGCACGCCGCCCACGCGCTGGTGCTGGTCAACCACGGGCACGCGCAGGGCCGTGACATCCTGGCGCTGGCGCTACGCATTCGCGATTCGGTGCGCGCACGGTTTGGTGTGGTGCTCGAGCCTGAACCGGTCATCCTGGGCAACGCCACGCTATAATCGAAGGCTGTTCCAACCTCTGCAGCGGGCCATTGGGCCTGCAACACGATCATGCAAGAAGACGACGACGATCAGCGCGGCCTCGTAGGTTGGGTGGTGGCGCTGGGGGCACTCACCGCCATCGGTACCGCACTGGCATTGGCCCTGGGCGCGGCGATGGGCGGGTTTGGTTCCGCTTCAGGATCCGCGCAAGGCAGCGCTGCCGGCGCACCGACGCAAGCCAGCGCGGCCGGGTCGAGCCAGACCGGCGCTGTATCGGCCAGTCCTTCGGCTGCCCCGTCGGCCACTGCGGCGGCCTCCCTGCCGATGTTGGCGAAGCTGTATTTCGCCACCGACGTCGCCGCAGTCTCGGACGAAGCACAAGCTGCATTGCGAGCGGCCATCGATGCGGCCAAAGCCCATCCGGGCGCCAAGCTGGCGGTCTCCGGCTTTCATGACAAGACCGGCAACGCCGATCAGAACCATGAGTTGGCCAAGCAGCGGGCAACCACTGTGCGCGACGCACTGGTCGCCGCCGGCATTGATGCCGCCCGCATCGATCTGCGCAAGCCTGAAGTCACTGAGGGTGGCGCAGACGATCGTGAAGCGCGTCGCGTGGAAGTGCGCGTCGACTAAGGCCTAGAGGCGGCACATCTTGCAGTCGCCTGTGTGCGCCTGCAAGGCACAACAGCGCACAGGCGCGCTGCGACGCTCATCGTTGTCAGACCGCCTTGCCTGAGGCGGCCTGCCCTTGCGGCTGCTCACGTCGGAAATACCAGACGGTGTCACTCGACGCCTGTGCGTCGAACGCATAGCCGTCCAGATCAAATGCCTGCAAAGCCTGCGGCTGCGTGATCCGGCGATCGATGGCAAAGCGGGTCATGCGGCCGCGCGCCTGCTTGGCCGAAAAACTCACCACCTGCCACCCCTTGGCCCGTCGTTCCTGAAAAACCGGCTGGATGACCTGCGCCCCCAGTGCTGACACATCTACCGCGCCGAAATATTCTTCTGAGGCCAGATTCACCAGGGTATCGGTGCCGGCTGCCTTCATGGCGCGCTTGAGCGCCTTGGCAGGCCGCGCCCCCCAATAGGTGTACAGGTTGCGACCCCGATCGGTTGTCAGGCGCGTGCCCATTTCGAGTCGATAGGGCTGCATGGCATCAAGCGGCCGCAGCACGCCATAGAGGCCGGACAGAATGCGCACATGCGTTTGCGCGAAGGCAAGGGCCTCGGCGTCCAGTGCGCGCGCGGCCAGGCCGTCATAGACATCGCCGTCAAACGCGAGGATCGCTGCACGCGTGTGCTGCGCCCCGGGACTGGCGCGAAAGCTGCGGTAACGGCCGACATTGAGCTCGGCCAGCGGCACGCTCAGGGCCATCAGGTCGGCCACGCCCTGTACATCGAATTCACGCAATCGCGTGACGAGGCGGCGCGCATCGGCCGCAAACTCCGGGCGCGTCGTGGCGACCGGCAGCACGGGGGATGCGTAATCAAGCGTCTTGGCAGGAGAAAGCGCGATCAGCATGGAGCAGTCCGTAAGGCCGATGAGCTGAAGCCGGTGCAGCAGTCGGCGCATTATAGTGACGCAATGCGCCTGGTCCTGGATACCAATGTGTGGCTCGACTGGCTGGTCTTTCAGGACCCTCGCATTGGGCCGTTGACCCATGCCGTCGAGCAGGGCTCGGTGCAGATCCTGGCGACCGAGGCCATGCTGGCGGAATTCGATGGGGTGATCGCACGCCCCTGGTTCAAACTGGATGCTGATGCGGTCCGCGCGCGGTCATCACGCATCCGCAGCCATGTCCAGACTGTCGCAGGTGCGCCCGACTGCAGGCTGCCCTGCACCGATCCGGCCGATCAGAAATTCATCGACCTGGCGATTGCACAGCGCGTGCAGTGGCTGTTGTCGCGCGACAAAGCCCTGCTGCGGCTTGCTCGCCAGGCCGGCAAGCGCTTTGCCTTGCGCATCGGCACGCCCGAGACCTGGCTCAGCGCGCAGCAGCCGCTGCCTGGCATCGACACGCACGGGATCGACCCCTCACCCTATAATTCGACGCCTTTGCCGAGCGAGCTCATATGAACGCACCGACGCTGCCGGCGCCACCGGCCATCGATTCCAAACTGCCCCGGGTCGGCACCACGATCTTCACGGTGATGTCGGGCCTGGCGGCCGAGCATCAGGCCGTGAATCTGGGACAGGGATTCCCCGATTTCGACTGCGATCCGCGCCTGGTTGATGCGGTGACGGCCGCGATGAAAACAGGACTCAACCAGTATCCGCCCATGCCTGGGCTGGTGAGCCTGCGCCAGGCGATCGCTGACAAGATTGCGCGACTCTATGACCAGCGCTACGACCCACAGACCGAGATCACCGTCACGGCGGGCGCCACTCAGGCGATCCTGACCGCGATCCTCGCGGTGGTGGGCCCCGGCGATGAGGTCCTGGTGATCGAGCCCGCCTATGACAGCTACATCCCGAACATCCTGCTCGCGGGTGGCATCCCGGTGCGTGTGCCGATGAATGCTTCGTTCAGACCTGACTGGCCACGGATCGAGGCGGCGGTGACGCCGCGCACCCGCGCCATCCTGGTCAATACGCCGCACAACCCCACGAGCACGACACTGTCCGACGCTGACATGCTCAGGCTGCAGCAGTTGGCGGTAGACCATGGGCTCTTCGTGATCTCCGACGAAGTCTATGAGCACATGGTGTTCGATGGCGCCGTGCACCAGTCGGCAAGCCGTTACCCCGCGCTGGCCGAACGCAGTTTCGTGGTGTCCTCCTTCGGCAAGACTTACCACGTGACCGGCTGGAAAGTGGCGTACTGCGCAGCACCCCCTGCGCTGTCGGCCGAGTTCCGCAAGTCGCATCAGTTCACGGTCTTTTCGGTCAACGCACCGATGCAGCAGGGCCTGGCCGATTTCATGCGCGACCCTGCGCCCTACCTCGAGCTACCCGCGTTCTATCAGCGCAAACGCGATCGCTTTCGTGCAGGCCTGGCCTCGACCCGCCTGCGCCTGCTGCCCTGTGAAGGCACATATTTCCAGCTGGTCGATTACTCCGCCGTGTCCTCGATGCCCGAGGCCGAGTTCTCGAAGTGGCTGACCACCGAACTGGGCGTGGCAGCCATCCCCTTGTCGGCGTTCTACGACGAGCCGATCGAGCATGGTGTCGTGCGTTTTTGCTTTGCCAAGCGCGACGACACGCTCGATCGTGCGCTCGAACGGCTGGCCAGACTATGAGATCGATGATCGATCCGCGCATCGTGTCGACCATCCTGCGGCCGGCCCTGCAGTCGGACCATCACTCGACGCGCCGGAACACAGCGCACAGTGCACTGCATGCCTTGCGACGCCGACTTAGCACCGCCCTGCTTGGCGCCAGCATGGTCACGCTAATAAGCGCATGCAATCAGGTGCTGCCACCCAGCAACCTGAAAGCGCCTTCGCTCAGCGTGACTGGCGTGGGCGTCGAGTCGGTCACTCGGGACAGTCTCAAGCTGCGTGTCCGGCTGACCGCGCGCAACCCCAATACCATCGACATGCCACTGTCGAACCTGCAGTTCGAGGTGTCCCTGATGGGGCAACGGCTCGTCCATGGCGCGGTCGCCGAGCAAACCTTCACCCTGCCCGCACAGGGCGAGCAAGAGGTGCCGGTGGTAATCGCCTTTGCCGGCGCCGATGTACGCGATCTGCTGATCCGGCTGATGACCAGGAGCCTGACCGAAGTCCCGTGGGAGCTCAAGGGATCGGCACGTTGGGGCATCTCTCCTATCCCCCTGCCCTTTGAGAAGCGCGGCAGCCTGGGCTTGCGCACCCTGCTTGAAGCCGTCATGCGCTGAGCGCGTGATCGCAACAACACGCGAAGGCTTACCCCGGGCGATGCGCTGTGACGTCTTTTGTCGCGTGGTCGACAATCTGGGCGACGCTGCGGTGTGCTGGCGCCTTGCGAGGCAGCTGGCAGCCGAGCACGGCTGGCATCCGCGGCTCTGGATCGACACACCCGATGTATTGCGCACACTGGTACCAGGCACACGCCCGGGCCGCATGCATCAGGGCGTGCGCATCGAGCACTGGCGTGATCAGGACATACGCCTGACCGCCATGCCGCCCGCACAGGTGCCCGAGGTGGTGATCGCCGCGTTTGCCTGCGATCTGCCCGAAGGCTATCGCCAGGCAATGCGATCTGCGCAAGTGGTGTGGCTGAACCTCGAATACCTCAGTGCCGAGGCTTGGGTGGAGGCACACCACGGTTTGCCGTCGCCCAAGCCGCAGGGTGGTGTTGAGCACTTTTTTTTCCCGGGCTTCAGCGTCTCAAGCGGCGGGCTGCTGCGCGAGGCTGAACTGCTCGCCCGACGCGACGCCTTCTGCGCCGATCCCTGGGCGCGCCAGGCCTTTTTGTCCGGGCTGGGCATCACCCCGCAACCAGGTGACCGCTGGGCGTCGCTCTTCTGTTACCCGAGCGCGCCCGTCAGCACGATGCTCGAGGCGCTGACTCGAGACACCTCGGGCGGTCGATGGCGGGTGCTGGTGCCGGCCGGTGTCGACATTGGCCCACTGAGGCAAGCTCTGCGCGATGCGCTGATCACACCGATCCCGTTTCTGCCTCAGCGTGAATACGATCGACTGCTGTGGAGCTGCGATCTGAACTGGGTGCGCGGAGAAGACTCCCTGGTGCGGGCCTTGTGGTCAGGTCGCCCGTTTCTGTGGCAGGCCTATCCTCAACAAGAGGACGCGCACCTGGCCAAACTCCAGGCGCTGATCGAACAGTGGGTGGGCGTGGCGAAGCCTGCTCCAGTGGCGGCACAAGACTGGCGTGGTGCAATGCAGGCCTGGAATCGGGGCCTCGCCGCTGGCGATGTGCTGAGCGAAGCCATGCCAGCGTTGCTGCGCAGCCTGCCCGCTCTTCAGGATGCGGCCCGGCGCTGGAGCCAGGTGCAGGGCCAACACCCTGATCTGGCCAGTCGACTGGTGGCTTTTGTAGGCGAGCGGCTATAATCGCAGGTTACCTTTAACGCGCTGCGTGCAGCGCTTTTCCCACACAAGCCCTCCCACGCAAGACCTCCCATGAAAATCGCCCAGGAACTCCGAGTCGGCAACGTCGTCATGATCAGCGGCGAGCCCATGGTCGTGCAGAAGGCCGAGTACAACAAGTCCGGTCGCAATGCCGCAGTGGTCAAGATGAAGTTGCGCAATCTGCTCAATGCGTCCAATACCGAGTCGGTCTATAAGGCCGACGAGAAGTTCGATGTGCTGGTGCTCGACCGCAAGGAGTGCACGTACTCCTACTTCGCCGACCCGATGTACGTCTTCATGGATACCGAGTACAACCAGTACGAGGTCGAAAAAGACAGCATGGGCGACGCTCTCAATTACATCGACGAGGGCATGCCCTGCGACGTGGTGTTCTATGACGGGCGGGCCATCTCGGTGGAGATGCCGACCAGCGTCGTGCGCGAAGTGGAATACACCGAGCCGGCCGTCAAGGGCGACACCTCGGGCAAGGTCATGAAGCCTGCGCGCATCAAGCCCACCGGCTTCGAAATTCCGGTGCCTGCCTTCGTGGACATCGGCGATCGCATCGAGATCGATACCCGTACTGCCGAGTACCGCAGCCGCGTCAAGTAAGTCCAGCGCCTGCCGGCCGCACCCGTTCAGCGCGGGTGCAACACGCTTGCTGGCTCAACCTGCCCCGGGTGATCCCTGCATCTGGATTCGAGCCGCGCTCACCCTGGACCACCGGGCTCGCAGCGTGGCCCAGACGGGGGACACAGTTGCGACAGCCACGGCAGGCGTGTAGGGCACGGCCTGTGACCCGCGCTCGAGACACCGCAAGACCGTTGCACGCAGCACCGGCGTGGAGGTGGGCTTGACCAGGTAAGCGTCGCATCCGGCGGCCGCCGCTTTCAGCTTGTCCCATGGACTGCTGCGCCGGGTGAGTACGATCGTGGGTGTGTGGCGCCAGGCCGAGTCGCGGCGAATGTCTCGCACAATCGTCAGGCCGCACGCGTCAGGCAGATCGCTTTCCAGCACCACCCCTTCATAGCGGCGCAGCGCCAGGGTGTCGCGGGCCTCGGCTGCGCTGCCCACACCTTCTGCGTCCAGGCCAAGGGCCGCGAGCGCCAGGCTCAGTTGTCGGCGCGCCGCCGGGCTCGGATCAATCAGCAGCACCCGAGCACGCCGACCCAGGGCACGCTCAAGCGCATCGGTCGGGCGCACGCCAGGCGGCGGGGCCACACCCGCCCCGGTTCGGGCGGACGCCGCGCTCCGATGCTGCTCAACCACCCGGTTCAGCACGGTCAGCAGGTTCAAGGCAAAGCGTTGCAGCACCAGATCGTCACAGACTCGGGTCGGATCCTGTCGCCGCCCCACCGTCACCACCGTACGTGCGCGGGCCAGACCGCGCAGGGTGCGCGCGATATCCCGTGCACCCTGTGTCGTCATGTCGACCAGCGCCAGATCGAACTCATCTGGCTCGCGCGAGGCAACCGCCTGGAACCGATAGGGGTTGTGGTGGGCATGACGAAACACGATTTCCATGATGCGCTGCAGCCGCGGGCCCAAACCGAAGGCAGCCACGCGGAAAGCAGGCCTGGGATCGGAGATCGAAGGCTGACCGGGGCCGATTGAAGCTGCGGAAGGGGTGAACGACGGATCGCTCATGATTTTGAAACTGTCTTTATCTGCAATGACTTACAGAGCGTATTTCAAGCAGCTTCAAAGGACAAGGCAATTTGCAGGTCGTTGTCGCGCGCAAAGTTGAATAAAAACGACAGTGCCATGGGTTCGACTGCCGAAATCGCTGGATCGACCCTGACACAGGGGTACGCGCCGTGACGCCCGGGCATCGCGAAGGGCGAATACTGAAACGCCGAGGCCACGGCTGCGCCGCGGGGCTGGAAAGCGGACATCACACCCGCCAGGCGTTCGGCCCAGTCGCTGGGTCGAAACGCACGCCCTGCCGCTGTCACACCGACGATCAGAAAGTTGCGGTCGGGGACCCGTTCGAGGGATCGGGCGGGGACGGTGTCGGAGGGGGCGTCGGACGCCATCGGAAGCGCGAAACATCGCGCAAGAAAGTGGATTACGCATTATATAGAGCGTCTCAGAGCGTCTCTGAGGGACTTGTCGATTCTGGCACCCTAGGGATCAGGCTCGCTCAGGCGGCTGAAATCCCCTAGACTCACGCCCTCGTTGCGTCACGACCTGCCCATCGACCGTCTTTCGCTGCTGCCAGAGGATTCGCCATGACCACCCCCAATCCGGTGATGCCCACCTATGCCCCCCAACCGGTCGCCTTTGAGCGCGGCCAGGGCGCCTGGCTGTACGACACCGAGGGCCGCCGGTACCTGGATTGCCTCTCGGGCATCGCGGTCAACACGCTCGGCCACAACCACCCGAAGCTGGTCGCAGCCATTGCCGACCAGGCATCCAAGATCATCCACTGTTCGAATCTGTTCGAGATCCCCTTGCGCCATCGCATGGCGCAGCGGCTGGTCGAGCTATCGGGCATGACCAACGTGTTCTTCTGTAACTCGGGCCTGGAAGCCAATGAAGCTGCGATCAAGATTGCGCGGCTCTACGGACACAACCGTGGCATTGACCTGCCCGAGATCGTGGTCTACGAAAACGCCTTCCACGGACGCTCGCTGGCCACCCTGTCGGCCACCGGCAATGTCAAGGTACAGAAAGGTTTCGAGCCGCTGGTACCCGGATTCGTGCGTGTCCCGCTCAACGACATGGGCGCGCTGAACCGCGTGGCCGCAGAGCGGCCCAATGTGGTGGCGGTCTTTCTGGAAGCCATTCAGGGCGAAGGCGGCATCCAGCCCGCGCGCAATGAGTATCTGCGTGAAGTGCGCCAGCTCTGCGATCGTCAGGGCTGGCTGATGATGGTTGATGAAGTGCAGTGCGGTACCGGGCGTACCGGCAAGTGGTTTGCGCATCAATGGTCCGGGATCAAGCCCGACGTCATGCCGCTGGCCAAGGGCGTGTCATCCGGCATTCCGGTGGGTGCGGTGGTTGCTCACGGCATCGCGTCCGAGACCTTCAAGCCGGGCAATCACGGCACCACGTTCGGGGGCAATCCGCTGGCCATGCGCGCCGGACTCACCACGATTGAGGTGATGGAAGAAGAAGGGCTGCTCGCCAATGCCACGGCCATGGGCGACCTGATCATGCATGGCATGCGCAAGGCTCTGGCAGGGCACTCCGGTCTGGTCGAGGTGCGGGGCACAGGCCTGATGATCGGTATTCAATTGGACCGCCCCTGCAGCGAGATCGTCGCCCTGGCGCTGAAGGCGGGACTCGTGCTCAATGTGACGGCAGATTCGGTCGTGCGCATGCTGCCCCCGCTTATCCTGAACGCTGAGCAGGCCGAGCTGATCGTGGCCACGCTCGCGCCGATCATTCGCGACTTCCTGGCGCGCCCGGCTGCGCGCGCTGCGTGACCCACATGCCGTTGGCCCGGAAACACTTTCTGCAACTGGTCGACTTCGACCGGACTGAGATCGAGCACCTGTTCGAACGCACCCGGGTCATCAAGGATCTGTTCAAGCGTTATCAGCCCTACCATCCGCTCGCCGATCGCACGCTGGTGATGATCTTCGAGAAGCAGTCCACGCGTACGCGCCTTTCATTCGAGGCCGGCATGCACCAGATGGGCGGCGCCGCGGTGTTCCTGAACACACGCGACTCGCAGCTTGGGCGCGGAGAGCCCGTGGAAGACGCCGCGCAGGTGATTTCGCGCATGTGCGATCTGGTCATGATCCGCACCTTCGAGCAGTCGATCGTCGAGCGTTTCGCTGCTCACTCGCGCGTCCCGGTGATCAACGGGCTGACCAATGAGTACCACCCCTGCCAGGTGCTGGCCGACCTGTACACCTTCGAAGAGCATCGGGGCCCGATTGCAGGCCGCACGGTGGCCTGGGTGGGCGATGCCAACAACATGGCCTACACCTGGATTCAGGCGGCGGGGCTGATGGGGTTCAAGCTGCGGGTGTCGACTCCGCCGGGCTACCGGATCGACCCGAGTCGCGTGGCACCCCGGGACACAGCTCATCTGGAGATTGTCGAAGACCCGATGCATGCTTGCGTGAACGCCGACCTGGTCAGTACCGACGTCTGGACCAGCATGGGTTTCGAGGACGAAAGCCGTGACCGGATGGCCGCTTTTGCAGACTGGCAGGTGGATGCCGACATGATGCGTCAGGCGCGCCCGGAGGCGGTCTTTATGCACTGCCTGCCGGCACATCGCGGCGAGGAAGTGTCCGCCGAGGTCATCGACGGACCGCAATCGGTGGTCTGGGACGAGGCTGAGAACCGTCTGCACGTGCAGAAGGCTCTCCTGGAATACCTGATGCTGGGTCACCTCTGACCCGACTGCGGCGCTGGCTCAGGCCGGATTTCCGGGGGCAGATGCGCTCAACGACACAGGTGCAGGCGCACCGATAACAGAGGCTGAGCAACTTCCGTTTGCGTCGCCGCTTGAGACTGGGCGCGACTCGAAGCGGGTATCAGCCTGGGCACCGCCATCAGCGCCACCAGTTTGCGAGCCTCGCTCAGGTGTGCATTGAGCAGTCGCACGCTACCGACCGCTTCTCGCAGGTCGGCCGGCACCTGGGCGCTGAGACGATTCGCAAGCGCAGGCCAGGTCGGCCGATCCATCACTTCGCCGAGCAGTGCGGACAGGGCCTCATACCATGCCACACAGTCATCGAACTGCGGCGCTTCAGCCAGCATTGGAAATCCGTAGCGCGGCAGCAATTGGCGCAGATCGCGGTCGATGACCGGTTGAAGCGGATCCACCAACGCAAGCAACGATGAGGCGACCGACTTTTCGACCTGCCCGGTCAGGGCGGTCAGTTGCGCCAGCACAACCTTGAACTGCGGTTCAGGCTCGCTTTTGAAGTCCTGCAGAATCCGGAATACCGATTCACGCTGCAGGCGCAGCTTGCCCCGCAGCCCGATATATCGGGACAAGTCCTGCTGATACGCCTCGTCGGTGGTCACGTTCACCCGCTGTAGCGCCTCACGCAGCGCAACGAACTGGCGCAGGTGCGGCACAGCCCGCCTCATGGCCACCACCGCCGTGAGTTCCAGATCGCGCATCAGTGCGTCAAGGTGCAGTGCAGTGAGAACTGTCATGCAGGATTTCCCTGGTGATCGTTTGCAACCTGCACATAGTGCCGGTGCCCTCAGGGTCTTTGTGCAGTGTGCGGATGACAGGGACGGTCGTACCGATGGGCGGAAGGGTCAGACCTCTTATGTCAAGGAATGCGACCCCTTTATTTCAAGCCAGCTTCACCGTATCGGGGGTGCGTGCAACCCAGGTTATGGCACGTCAGGAAGCGTCCAGTCGCCAGTCTCCAGGCATCCGATCACCGAACACTCGGTGAACCGTCACGGTGACTACTGGGCCTTGACCTTGATCAGACGCGTGGATCGATGCGCCAGGCAGCGTCGCATCCCGGCGGAAACCAGAACGCCCCGCTGGACCTGCGTCCGGCGGGGCGCTGACGTCTGCGGGCGCCGTACGGGCCCGGATAGGAAGGCTCAGGCGGGCACGACCTCGACCTGCTCTTCACCTTCGGTCGGCGCTGCGGGCGGGACCGACTCGGCAAACGACAGATGCACGTTGCCTGCATCGTCCAGGTCGACCGTGACCTTGCCACCGCCCACCAGCCGGCCGAACAGGAGTTCGTCGGCCAAGGCCTTGCGGATGGTGTCCTGGATGAGCCGCTGCATTGGCCGCGCGCCCATCAGCGGGTCGAAGCCCTTGGTGGCCAGATGCTTGCGCAGTCGCTCGGTAAAGACCGCATCGACTTTTTTCTCGTGCAGCTGCTCTTCCAGCGCCATCAGGAACTTGTCGACCACCCGCATGATGATGTCTTCGTTCAGCGCGCGGAACGAGATGGTCGCATCCAGACGGTTGCGGAACTCAGGCGTGAACATGCGCTTGATTTCCTGCAGCTCGTCGCCCGCCTGCTTGTTGTCGGAGAACCCGATGGAGCGCTTCTGAAGATCCTGAGCGCCCGCGTTCGTGGTCATGACAATGATGATGTTGCGGAAATCAGCCTTGCGCCCGTTGTTGTCGGTGAGCGTGCCGTGGTCCATCACCTGCAGGAGCACGTTGAACACGTCGGGGTGGGCCTTCTCGATCTCGTCGAACAGGATGACCGAATAGGGCCGGCGGCGGACGGCCTCGGTGAGTTGGCCGCCCTCCTCGTAGCCCACGTAGCCCGGGGGCGAGCCCTTGAGCGTGGACACCGTGTGCGCTTCCTGGAACTCCGACATGTTGATGGTGATGATGTTCCGTTCGCCACCGTACAGCAGATCGGAGAGCGCCAGCGCCGTCTCGGTCTTGCCGACGCCGCTGGGGCCGACGAGCATGAACACGCCCTTCGGCTTGTTCGGATCCTCGATGCCTGCCTTCGACGTGCGGACGCGGCGCGAGATGTCGATGAGCGCATGGTCCTGTCCGATGACGCGCGCGCCAAGGTGCTTCTCGAGCTCGAGCATGGTGCCGAGTTCGTCGCTCATCATCTTGCCCACGGGGATGCCGGTCCAGCCGGAGATCACTTCCCCGACAATGGACGCATCGACGAACACGCGCATGAGCGGCGTTTCGCCCTGCAGCGTTTCGAGCTCGGCGCTGAGGCCGTTCAACTCCGCACGCAGTGCGTTGGCCGCGGTCTGGTCGGCATTGTCTGCCTCGGCGATGAGCGCATCGCGCACGCCGAGGATTTTCTCTACGAGCGCTTTCTCGCTGCCCCAGCGTGCTTCGAGCGCGGCCAGCGTTTCCTGCACCTGCGCACGACGCGTGGCGAGTTCGGCGAGCCGTTCCTTGTGGTCCGCTCCCGCCACCTGCTCGCGGGTGAGCACACGATCCTGCAGTGCGATGTCGTCCAGGGTGCGTCGGGCGTCTTCGATGGGTCCGGGCGTGGCGGTCTGACCGAGGTTGAGGCGCGCGCAGGCGGTGTCGAGCACGCTCACGGCCTTGTCGGGGAGCTGCCGGTCGGGGAGGTAGCGGTGCGAGAGCCGCACGGCGGCTTCCATGCCGCTGTCGAGGATGCGCACGGCATGGTGCTTCTCGAGCGACGGCACGACGGCGCGCATCATGACGCAGCACACGTCTTCGGTGGGCTCATCGACCTTCACGAGCTGGAAGCGACGCGAGAGGGCCGGATCCTTTTCGAAGAACTTCTTGTACTCGCTCCAGGTGGTCGCGGCGATGGTGCGCAGTTCACCGCGGGCGAGGGCCGGCTTGAGCAGGTTGGCCGCGTCGTTCTGGCCGGCGGCGCCACCGGCGCCGATCATGGTGTGCGCTTCGTCGATGAAGAGAATGATCGGCGTCGGGGAGTTCTTCACCTCTTCGATCAGTCCCTTGAGGCGGTTCTCGAACTCACCTTTCACACCCGCGCCGGCCTGCAGCATGGCCAGGTCGAGCGAGCGCAGCGAC
The DNA here is from genome assembly GCA_002386465.1 of Burkholderiales bacterium UBA4615. GTDB lineage: Bacteria > Pseudomonadota > Gammaproteobacteria > Burkholderiales > Burkholderiaceae_E > UBA4615. Next base: position 38,835 of record DGIT01000041.1, read on the forward strand.
ACGTTGCGCAACGGGGGTGGGACATCGCCTTCGGCGATGCGGCGCGCGAAGCCTTCCACAACGGCCGTCTTGCCCACGCCCGGCTCGCCGAT
>DGIT01000032.1:0-32652 GCA_002386465.1 Burkholderiales bacterium UBA4615
GCAGGCCGGCCGAAGCCAAAATTCAGGTGGCGGCTTTGCGAAGCAATGGTGATCGCGTCGGCGCAGGCTAGCCTGCCTTGTTTACAGCGCGTCCGCCGCAAAATCCGCTAACCGCGACCGCTCCCCGCGCTGCAGGGTCACATGACCCGCATGGGCCCAGCCCTTGAACCGATCCACCACATAGCTCAGGCCTGACGAACTCTCGGTCAGGTACGGCGTATCGATCTGCGCGATATTGCCCAGGCAGATCACCTTGGTGCCTGGCCCTGCACGCGTGATCAGCGTCTTCATTTGCTTGGGCGTGAGGTTCTGCGCCTCATCGATGATCAGGTACTTGTTGATGAAGGTGCGCCCGCGCATGAACGACAGCGCTTTGACCTTGATGCGCGAGCGGATCAGGTCGTTGGCTGCCGCACGGCCCCATTCGCCGCCCGCCTGGTTGCCCTGATTGAGCACCTCGAGGTTGTCTTCGAGTGCGCCCATCCAAGGCTGCATTTTTTCTTCTTCCGTGCCGGGCAGATAACCGATGTCTTCGCCCACCGGGACCGTGGCGCGCGTAACGATGATTTCCGAGTAGCGCTTTTGCTCGAGCGCCTGAGCCAGGCCCGCCGCCAGCGCAAGCAGGGTCTTGCCGGTGCCCGCCTGCCCGAGCAGGGTCACGAAATCGATCTCGGGATTCATGAGCAGGTTCATGGCGAAGTTCTGCTCGCGATTGCGCGCAGTCACGCCCCACACCGCATTTTTCAGGTGCCCGTAATCGCGCAGCGTCTGCAAAACAGCCGTCTTGCCATTGAGCTCCTTCACCTGCGCGGCAAGTGGTGTTTCGCCATCGATGTAGACGAATTGATTGAGCATGAAGCCCGGCACCGCCGGCCCGCTCAATCGATACCAGTTGTAGCCGCCCTGCTGCCAGGATTCCATCCCCTTGCTGTGCTTGTCCCAGAAGTCAGCCGGGAGGGCGAGCGTGCCGGCATACAGCAGCTCCAGGTCATCGATGACCTGGTCGTTGTGGTAATCCTCGGCCCGCAATCCCAATGCGCGGGCTTTGATGCGCATGTTGATGTCCTTGGACACCAGCACGACCTGACGCGAGGGGTGCAAGCGTTGCAGGGCCTGCACCACGCCGAGAATCTGGTTATCGGCTTTGCCTGCGGCCAGGGTCTCCGGCAATGCGGTCTGCAGCGCAAGCGTCTGCAAAAGCAGCTTGCCGCTGGCATCGGTATGGCCCAACCCGGACAGCGCAATCCCGGCTTCAATATTTGCTGGCGTGTCATTGCCCGATTCGCCGACCAGCCCATCCAGCGAGCGGCTCACCTGACGGGCATTGCGCGCCACCTCCGACATGCCCTTCTTGTTGTTGTCGAGCTCTTCGAGCGTGACGATCGGCAAGAACACATCGTGCTCTTCGAATCTGAAGAGGCTCGAGGGGTCGTGCAGCAGCACGTTGGTGTCGAGGACAAAAATCTTGATGGATTCCGGCGAGGCACTGGCGGCTGCGCGCGCAGCGCGCGACATGGACGCAACCGGCGCAACCGGCAGTCTGGAGACTCGCGCACCTGACGCAGGGGCACCCGCTGGCGCGCCGGACGTTTTGAGCGCAGGCGTTGTGCTTGGACGACTGCGGGATGCACGCACACCGGGGCCGACGGGGGCGAGCAGGGCCGCGGTCGGCTTGGCTGCGGATTCGGCTGTCAACGCAGACGCAGCGGCCGCGGTCGTGGCCGAGCGCTCAGTCTGTGGGGCGGACGCAGCAGGTTGGTCGACTTTGGCGCGGCTTGCGCGTGCCAGGACGGCCGATCCGAGATCCAGCAGGGTGGCGGGCTTGGTGGGGGCTTTGGGCAGCGGCATCTTCAGACGGACTTGACGAATGCGAGGACCTCATCGACATGCCCCGGCACCTTCACGCCGCGCCATTCGCGCAGCAGGACCCCATCGCTGCCGATGACAAATGTGGAGCGTTCAATGCCGCGCACCTGTTTGCCGTACATGTTCTTCATCTTGATGACACCGAACTGCGTGCACAGCGACTCGTCGGCGTCTGACAGCAGTTCGAAGGGCAATGCGAGCTTGGCCTTGAAGTTCTCGTGCGACTTCAGGCTGTCTCGGGAGACACCCAGGATCACGGCCCCGGCCTTGCGAAACTGCGCCTGGGCATCACGAAACGCTTCGCTTTCGGTGGTGCACCCGGGCGTGTTGTCCTTCGGGTAGAAATACACGACGAGCTTCTTGCCGGCCTGTGCAGCCGACTCGAAGGTGCCGCCAGTTGCGGGGCCGCTGAATGCGGCGATCGGTTGCCCGACACTTAATGTCATCGTTCGGTCGTCCAAAGGCAGAAGGAGGGGGGCAAGCTGTGCGCTGCAGTCAGCCTGCTGCAGCTTGCTTGCGTAGATCAATCGACGATAGCACAGCCCTTAGCGCGCCATCAGAGCGGCAGCAGCGCAGCAAGGACCTTGCGACCTTCTGTCATCAGAATGTTGTAAGTGCGACAGGCAGCCCGTGTGTCCATGCACTCGATCCCGATGCGCCGCGAGGCCAGCGCAGCCGTCAGTCGAGGATGAACAAAGCGTTGTGTGGCACCTGTACCCAACAGCACTACGTCCGGTGCGCACGCTGCGATGGCCTCGAAATGCGCAGCGGTCAGCGCGTCGAAGTCGGCAGGCGGCCATGGCAGTACGGGTGATTCAGGTTGAACCAGGACCGCGCCGGCGTGCCTCTGCGCGTTGATCTCGACATAACCCTGTCCATAGGCTGTCACGGTGTTCAGTGACTGGGGCTGACTCGCATGCAGCTTCATTTTGACCAAAAAACCCTTTAAAATACGGTACATTACAGGTTTTTGCCGAGCGCCTGCGCCATTTGCTGCAGCGCTCCTTCAGGCAGCGTGCCCCGGCAGGAACTCTCATGAGCTCACAGCGCGAATTCTCCCGCATCAAGCGTCTTCCCCCCTACGTGTTCAACATCACGGCCGAATTGAAAATGGCCGCGCGGCGCAGGGGCGAAGACATCATCGATATGAGCATGGGCAACCCGGACGGCCCCACGCCACAGCACATCGTCGACAAGCTGGTCGAAGCCTCCATGCGCCCGACGACCCATGGCTATTCCGTTTCCAAGGGCATTCCCCGCTTGCGCAAGGCGATTGCAGACTGGTATCAGCGTCGCTATGCGGTCGACATCGACCCCGACTCCGAAGCCATCGTGACCATCGGCTCCAAGGAGGGCCTGGCGCATCTCATGCTGGCCACACTGGATCGCGGCGATACCGTGCTGGTGCCCAACCCGAGCTACCCGATCCACATCTACGGCGCGGTGATTGCGGGGGCCGATATTCGCTCGGTGCGCATGACGCCCGGGGTCGACTTCTTCGATGAACTCGAGCGCGCCATCCGGGAGTCCATTCCCAAACCCAAGATGATGATCCTGGGCTTTCCAAGCAATCCCACGGCGCAATGCGTCGAACTCGATTTCTTCGAGCGGGTCGTGGCACTGGCGCGCCAGCATGACATCCTGGTGGTGCATGACCTGGCCTATGCAGACATCACCTTCGACGGGTATGTGGCCCCCTCAATCATGCAAGTGCCGGGTGCACGGGATGTGGCCGTCGAGTTCTTCACCATGAGCAAGAGCTACAACATGGCCGGCTGGCGGGTGGGCTTCATGGTCGGCAACCGTGATCTGGTCAACGCACTGGCGCGCATCAAGAGCTATCACGACTACGGCACGTTCACGCCGATTCAGGTGGCCTCCATCGCCGCACTCGACGGCCCGCAAGACGAAGTGATCGAGATCCGCAAAACCTATCAGCGTCGCCGTGACGTGCTGGCCCGTGGCCTGCACGAGGCAGGCTGGATGGTCGAGGTGCCCAAGGCGTCGATGTACATCTGGGCGGAAATTCCCGAACCGTATCGGGCTGCGGGCTCACTGGATTTTGCCAAGCGCCTGCTTGCCGATGCGAAAGTGGCGGTCTCGCCCGGCATTGGCTTTGGCGACTACGGCGACGGCCATGTGCGCTTTGCGCTCATCGAAAATGAACAACGTATTCGTCAGGCGGTCCGTGGCATCAAGGACATGTTCCGCAAGGACGGTCTGGTCACACGTGCCGCTGCCTGAGGGCCTCTCCCATGACTGAGCACACCCGAAACGAATCCGCCGCTGCTGCCCGTCTGTCCCCTGTGCGGGTCGGGTTGCTTGGCATCGGGACAGTGGGCGCAGGCACCTTTGCCGTACTCACACGCAATCAGCACGAAATCACGCGTCGTGCCGGTCGCGGTATCGAGATCGCCGCAGTGGCCGACCTCGACGTGGCCCGAGCGCGTGAGGTGGTGGGTGATCGTGCGCGGGTTGGCAACGATGCCTTTGCGCTGGTGCGTGACCCATCGATCGACGTCGTGATCGAGTTGATTGGCGGCTACGGCGTGGCACGCGAACTGGTGATGCAGGCCATCGCCCACGGCAAACATGTGGTCACCGCCAACAAGGCCTTGCTGGCGGTGCATGGCAACGAAATCTTTGCCGCGGCACGCGAGCGTGGTGTGGTCGTGGCCTTCGAGGCAGCCGTGGCGGGCGGCATCCCGATCATCAAGGCGCTGCGTGAAGGCCTGACCGCCAATCGTATTGAATGGATTGCCGGCATCATCAATGGCACCACCAATTTCATCCTCTCCGAGATGCGTGACAAGGGCGCCTCATTCGATGACGTCCTCAAGGAAGCGCAGCGGCTGGGCTATGCCGAAGCCGATCCCACCTTCGATATCGAGGGCGTCGATGCTGCGCACAAGGCCACGATCATGTCGGCCATCGCCTTCGGGATCCCGGTGCAATTCGAACGCGCTCATGTCGAAGGCATCTCCTCGCTGCAGGCGGAAGATATTCGCTATGCCGAGCAGCTGGGCTATCGCATCAAGCTGCTGGGCATCACGCGCCGGCGCGAGCATGGCATCGAGTTGCGCGTGCATCCCACGCTCATCCCGGCACGGCGGCTGATTGCCAATGTCGAGGGCGCCATGAACGCAGTCTGGGTCAAGGGCGATGCCGTCGGCCACACCATGTACTACGGCAAAGGGGCGGGTGCCGAGCCCACGGCCAGCGCAGTGGTGGCTGATCTGGTCGATGTGGCGCGTGCGCTGACTGTCGACCCCGGTCAGCGTGTGCCCTATCTGGCTTTCCAGCCCGATGCGATGGCCGATCTTCCCATCCTGCCGATCAGCGAAATCCAGAGCGCGTATTACCTGCGTCTGAAGGTGGCCGATGAGCCGGGTGTACTGGCCGACATCACGCGCATCCTGGCCGATGCCAACATCTCGATTGACGCGGTGCTTCAGCGCGAGCCGGCCGAAGGCGAGCAGCAGACCGACATCATCCTGCTCACCCATGTCACCGTTGAAAAGCGCTGTGATGCGGCGATCGCCCGCATTGAGGCGCTGCAAACTGTGCTGTCCCGCGTGACGCGGATCCGTCTTGAAGATTTGAACTGATCGCCCATGCGTTATCTTTCCACGCGCGGCGGCATGCCGCCCCAGGGATTCACCGACATTCTGCTTGGCGGTCTGGCACCGGACGGTGGTCTGGTGATGCCGCAGCAGTTCCCGGTCATCGACGCTGCCACGCTCGAGAGCTGGCGCACGCTGCCCTATGCCGATCTGGCCTTTGAAATTTTGCGTCGCTACTGCGATGACATCGATCCCGCTGTGCTGCAGGCCTTGCTGCGCGACACCTACACCGAGCAGGTGTTCGGTTCGCCCGACATCGTTCCATTGAGCACTCTGGAGCCTGATCTGCATCTGTTGGGCTTGTCCAATGGTCCGACGCTGGCCTTCAAGGATGTGGCCATGCAATTGCTGGGCCGGCTCTTCGAGCATGTGCTCACGCAGAGCGGCCAGTCGCTGAACATTCTGGGCGCGACCTCCGGCGACACCGGCAGCGCAGCGGAATACGCCATGCGCGGACGTCGCGGCATCCGGGTGTTCATGCTCTCGCCGGACGGGCGCATGAGTCCGTTCCAGACGGCTCAGATGTTTTCGCTGCGCGACGACAACATTTTCAACATCGCGGTCGATGGGGTGTTCGACGACTGCCAGGACATGGTTAAGGCGGTTTCGGGCGATCTGGCCTTCAAGGCCCGCTATGCCATCGGCACGGTCAACTCCATCAACTGGGCGCGCGTCGTGGCGCAGGTGGTGTACTACTTCAAGGCCTGGTTCGCAGTAACCACGCAGGGGTCGCGCCCAGTGTCGTTCACCGTACCAAGCGGTAATTTCGGCAATGTGCTGGCCGGACACATCGCCCGGCGCATGGGGCTGCCCATCCGCAGACTGGTGGTCGCCACCAACGAAAATGACGTGCTCGATGAGTTCTTTCGCACGGGCATCTATCGGCCCCGGCGCACGGCCGATACCTTCCAGACCAGCAGCCCGTCCATGGACATCTCCAAAGCGTCTAATTTCGAGCGCTTTGTGTGGGACCTGGTGGGCCAGGATACGGCGCGTACCGCCGCCTTGTGGCGCGACGTGGACCAGCGGGGTGCCTTCGATCTGTCCGGTACGGCGGAGTTTGCCCGCATCGCTGAATTTGGGGTGGTCTCGGGGTCCAGCAACCATGCCCTGCGCGTCAGCACCATCCGCGCCACTGCGCAGCGCTTTGGCGTTGTGATCGACCCGCACACCGCAGACGGAGTGGCCGTGGCGGCGCACTGGCGCGAAGACGGCGTACCCATGGTGTGCCTGGAAACAGCCTTGCCTGCCAAGTTCGAAGAAACCATTCGAGAGGCTCTGGGCCGTGACCCCGAACGCCCGGCCGCCTATCAGGGCATTGAACACCTGGCGCAGCGCTACAGCCGCATGCCTGCAGATGTGTCCATGCTCAAGCGCTACATTGCCGCGCGCGCACCTGCAGTCTGAGGGCGTGCCCATGTCCGGCCGATTCGCCGATGCGGGTGTGCGCTGATGCGGGTATTCGGGTTCGCGGGCTATTCAGGGTCAGGCAAGACCACCCTGATCGAACAGCTGATCCCGCGCCTCACCCAACGCGGCTTGCGGGTCTCGCTCATGAAGCATGCACACCATGCCTTTGATATCGACCGCCCGGGCAAAGACTCCTGGCGGCACCGGGAGGCGGGGGCGAGTGAGGTCATGATCACTTCCGGGCAGCGCTGGGTACTGATGCACGAACTGCGCGGCGAGCCTGAACCCGATATGGCTACCCAACTGAAGCGATTTTCGCCCTGTGACCTGATTCTGGTGGAAGGCTACAAGCGCGCGGCGATCCCTAAAATCGAAGTCCATCGGCCCGCCACCGGACGCAGTCTGATCCATCCCGGCGATGCCGACATCGTGGCCGTAGCTGCCGACGGGCCGGTGCAGACCGCACTGCCGGTACTTGATCTCAACGACTATGACGCCGTGGCGGCGTTCATCGTGCAACATGTCGGACTGACCGGTCATTGCCCTTCAACATGAACCGTCCTGCTCTACTTGAATTTGATGAAGCGCTGAGTCAGTTGCTTGCGCTTGCGCAGCCGCTGGAGGGCATCGAACAGGTCCCCACGATCGATGCGCTCGATCGTGTATTGGCCACCGACCAGCATGCCACCCTCAACGTTCCGCCGCTCGATAACGCGCAGATGGACGGCTGGGCCGTGCGAGTGAGCGATCTGCATGCAGGCAAGGCATTGCCCGTGTCGGCACGTATTCCGGCGGGCGCTGTCCCGCAAGCGCTGCAGCCAGGCACCGTGGCGCGCATCTTCACGGGCGCGAGCGTGCCGCAGGGCGCTGATGCGATCGTGATGCAGGAGCAAGCGCGCCTGGACTCCGATCAGGTGAGCTTTGATGTGGTGCCTGCCGCAGGCGAGTGGATCCGCCGGGCTGGGGAAGACATCCGCAGCGGTGCGCGTGTGCTGTCGGCCGGCATGCGGCTGTCGCCTCAGGCGCTCGGTTTGGCCGCTTCGGTGGGTCTGGCGACGCTGCCGGTGCGCCCGCGGCTGAAGGTCGCCTGCTTTTTCACGGGCAATGAGCTCGTGATGCCTGGTGAGCCCTTGCCGCCTGGCGCCATCTACAACTCCAACCGTTATGTGCTGACCGCGCAATTGCGCAGGCTCGGCTGTGAAGTGACCGATCTGGGCATCGTTCCCGATTCCCTTGAGGCCACACGTGAGGCGCTGCGCGCCGCCGCTAGCAGTTGCGATCTGATCGTCACCAGTGGCGGCATGTCGGTCGGTGAAGAAGACCATGTCAAACCCGCCTTGATGGCCGAGGGCAGCCTGCGCACCTGGCAGGTCGCGATCAAGCCTGGTAAGCCGCTGGCCTGGGGTGAGGTGCCTCGTCCCTCGGGTGGACGCGCGCACTTCATCGGTTTGCCTGGCAATCCGGTCTCCAGCTTCGTCACCTTCTTGCTGTTTGTGCATCCCTTCATCCTGAGGCTGCAAGGCGCCCAGGCCGCACCGCCGCACCGCCTGCGTTTGCGCGCCGATTTCGACTGGCTGCGGCCTGACCGGCGCCGTGAGTTTCTGCGGGTGCGCATGAACGCTCAGGGCGGGCTCGAGCTGTTTCCCAACCAGGGATCGGGGGTGCTCACCTCCACCGTGTGGGCTGAGGGTCTGATCGACAACCCGGCGCAGCAGGCCATCCGTTCCGGAGATATCGTGGACTTCATGCCCTACGGGGAATGGCGGTGAAGGTGACGGTGCTCTTCTTCGCGGGGCTGCGCGAGGCGCTGGGCTGCTCGCGTGAATCGCTGGAACTGCCCGCCCATGTACGCACCGCGCAGGAGCTGCAGGCGCATTTGCAAGAACGCGGTGGCGTCTGGGCTGAGGCGCTGTCGGTCGGTCGCACGGTCCGTGTGGCGGTGGATCAGGGCATGGTTGCGGCCGATACGCGCCTGCACGACGGTGCGGAAGTCGCGTTCTTTCCGCCGGTCACAGGTGGTTGAAGGCTGCACGCATGCCGGTACGCGTTCAGATCCAGGATTTCGATCTCACGGCAGAAGTGGCCGCGCTGCGGGCAGGTCGGCCCCATGTCGGCGCGGTGGCATGTTTTGTGGGGACCGTGCGCGACCTCAATCAGGGTACGGGTGTGTCGAGCATGACCCTGGAGCACTATCCGGGCATGACCGAAAAGGCGCTCGAGGCCATTGTGGCGCAGGCGCGCGCGCGCTGGACGCTGGATGATGTGCTGGTCGTGCATCGGGTGGGCGAGCTCGCGCCGCTCGATCAGATCGTGCTGGTCGCGGTCACCTCGGCGCATCGCGGTGAGGCGCTGGCAGCCTGCGAATTCGTGATCGACTGGCTCAAAACCCAGGCGCCCTTCTGGAAGAAAGAAGTCACCCCGGAAGGCGCGCGTTGGGTGGACGCCCGTGAAGCCGATGATGCGGCGGCTGCACGCTGGGGCGAACCGCCAGCCTCTCGCACCGACTGACATGAATGCAGCCGGTTCATGGCCCGGCACGATGGCGGCCATCGCGATCGGGGCGGTCCTTGGCGCCTGGGCGCGCTGGGGACTGGGGCTGTGGCTCAATCGACCTGACGCTGCGGTGCCCGGCGGTACTCTCACGGCGAATCTGATCGGTGGCCTCCTGATCGGCATGTTCCTAGCCCTCCTGGAACGGCGTCCGGAATGGTCCGCTCTGCGCCCCCTCCTGGTCACCGGCTTTCTGGGCGCACTCACCACCTTCTCCACCTTCTCGGCGGAGTCGCTGCAATTGATGCAGCGCGGCGCTTACGCGCAGATGGTCCTGCACAGTGCGCTGCATCTGGTCGGCTCGGTGGCGGCCAGTGCCGTCGGATTCAAGCTGATGCGCTGAGCACCCGAGGCAGGCCGCGCGTACCGCAAACTAAGCGCCTTGCCCCAGTCGGCTAAGGGTGACCTGTCATAATAGGGTGACAGACAGGAGACCTCGCCATGGCATCGACCAGCGCTTCAACGTTGCGGCCCGCAAACACTGTGCGGCCCGCAACCACCGACTTTTCGCGCATGTTCGGCGCCCGGTCCATTGCTGTGGTTGGAGCCTCGGCGAACGAAGCCTCGCCCAGCGGCCAACCCCTGATGCATCTGCGCAATCTTGGTTACTCGGGCGCGGTGTATCCGGTCAATCCGCGCTATGAGCAGATCGGCACCTGGCGCTGCTACCCCGATGTGGCATCGCTGCCCGAAGTGCCTGATGTGGCACTCATCGCCGTGGCCGCCGAGCGCGCAGCCAGCATGCTCGAGGAATGCGGGCGCAAAGGCATTCGCTTTGTCATCGTCATTACCTCGGGTTTCGCCGAGATGGGCGAGCGTGGAGTGGCTGCGCAGCAGCGTCTGATTGAGGTGGCGCGCCAGTACGGCATCGGTATGATCGGGCCGAACTGTCAGGGCATGATCAACGCCGCCGAGCGATTCAGCCTGGGGTTCGGTGCGCCCTACGGTCTGACCTACAACGCTGGCCCGATCAGCGTCACCTCGCAAAGCGGCGCCTGGGGCAATGCGGTGCTGATGCTGGCCAATGCGGCGGGACTAGGCTTTCGCAACTATCAGTCGACCGGCAATGAAGCTGCCACGACCTCGCTCGACCTGGTGGACTGGTACCTCGACGATCTCGGCACCGGCATGGTGGTGTCCTATGTCGAAGGCTTTCAGGATGCCCATCGGGTGATCGACATTGGCCGCAAGGCGCTCGCGGTCAATAAGCCGTGGTTGTTGTGGAAAGTGGGCAGTTCCGAGGCTGGCGCACGTGCTGCGGCCTCGCATACCGCCAATCTGGGCGGCGCCATGGCGCTGTACAAGGCAGCCTTCCGTCAGTGCGGCGCCATTGAAGTGACCGATGTGGATGACCTCGCCGATCGAGCGCGTGCGCTCCTGTGCGCACGGCGTCCGCGCGGGCCGCGCGTGGGCGTGGTCACGACCTCTGGGGGTGCGGGCGTCCTGATGGCCGACCACTGCGCCACAGCAGGACTTGAACTGCCGGAGCTCTCGGTATCCACCCTGGACGCACTGCGCGCGACGCTGCCCGATTTCGCCGGTCTGAACAATCCGATCGATGTCACTGGCGGTGCCGGCAAGGAGGGCATCGTGGCAGCCATGCGTGCGGTCGTGGATGATCCGTCGGTCGACATGCTCGCCGTGTGTCTGGCTGCGATTTCCGGGCCGCATGGCATCGGTATTGCACAGACCGTGGTCGAGGTGTCCCGCACCACCGACAAGCCGGTGGTGGTGGCCTGGTATGGCAATGCAGCCACGACGCAGGCGGGTTACGACGCGCTGGAGCAGGCAGGCATCCCGCGCTACGACACGCCGGTGCGCGCCGTGCGCGGCATGGAAGCCATGTGGCGCTTCGTGCGTGCGCAGCAGTCCTGTGCCAAGCTGGCTGATGAGCCGGTGCTGGTGCTCGAGCGTCCGGCGCAACGTCAGGCTCTGACGGGCCGCCAGGACGACCTGACCGAATACGCAGCCAAGCAGGTACTGGCCGACTACGGCATTTCCGTGACCCGTGAGCATCTTGCGGTCTCACTGGATGAGGCGGTGCGTGCAGCGACCGAGATCGGCTATCCGGTGGCGATGAAGATCGTTTCGGTCGATATTCCCCACAAGACTGAAGCGGGGGGCGTGCGCATCGGCATTGCCGATGAGGCTGCACTGCGTGAGGCGCATGCGCAGATCCTGGCCAACGTGAAGCGGTACGCACCCCAGGCGCGTCTGGATGGCGTGCTGGTCCAGCAGATGGTGAGCGGTGGCACTGAAGTGATTCTGGGCGCTACCCATGACCCGCTGTTCGGGCCGGCCGTGATGTTTGGTCTGGGCGGTATCTTTGCCGAAGTCATGAAGGACGTGAGCTTTCGGATTGCGCCGGTCACATTGACCGAAGCCCACGAGATGATCCGGGAAATCAAGGCCTTTCCGATTCTGGATGGGGCAAGAGGCCGTCCTAAGGCCGATGTGGCGGCACTGGCTGACGCGATCGTGAAATTGTCCGCGCTGGCCGTGGATCTGAAAGATCAGGTGGGTGAAATCGACGTCAATCCGCTGTTCGTCATGCCTGCAGGGCAGGGCGTGGTGGCGGCTGATGCGCTCATCAAGCCGCTCGCACGCTGAGCACCCTCGTCAGCGTTGACCGATACACCCTTCAGGAGTCACCCATGACCCAGCCAGTGTTCAAAGGCCGCATCGCTCGCACGCATGCCGAATCCAAGCCGTGGTGGGCGCCCATGCCGCGTCCGCGTGAGGGTTCGCCCAACATCGTGACCATCCTGTTCGACGACACCGGCTTTTCGCACTTCGGCTGTTACGGCTCAACGATCGAAACACCGAACATCGACCGGCTGGCTGCCGGCGGTTTGCGCTACACCAACTATCACACCACCGCCTTGTGTTCGCCCACCCGTGCGGCGCTCCTGACGGGCCGCAACCATCATTCGGTGGGCATGCGCGGTCTGGCCAACTGGAATACCGGGTTTCCCAATTGCACCGGCAGCATCAGCCGCAGTGCTGCCACGCTGGCCGAAATGATCCGGCCTCAGGGCTATTCCACCTTTGCGGTGGGCAAGTGGCATCTGACGCCCATGGAAGAGACCTCGGCGGCCGGTCCGTTTGACCAATGGCCCCTGGCGCGAGGCTTTGATCGCTTCTATGGCTTCATGCAGGGCGAGACGGACCAGTTTGCCCCCGAGTTGTATTGCGACAACCGGCCGATCGATCCGCCGCGCACGCCCGAGCAGGGCTACCACCTGACCGAGGACCTGATCGATCAGGCCATTGGCATGTTGCGCAGCCAGAAGTCGGCCATCCCGGAAAAACCTTTTTTCCTGTATCTGTGTTTCGGCGCCACGCATGCGCCGCATCAGGCGCCGGAGTCTTATGTGCGCAAGTATCGGGGCCGCTTCGATGCCGGGTGGGACGTCATCCGTCAGCAGTGGTTCGAGCGGCAAAAGGCTCTGGGCATCATTCCGGCCGATACCGAGCTGGCACCGCGCAATCCCGGGGTCGTGCCCTGGGACAGTCTGAGCGACGACGAAAAGCGCGTGGCCGTGCGCCTGCAGGAGGCCTTCGCCGGATTCCTCGATCACACCGATGAGCAGGTGGGCCGGCTGCTGGCATTCCTTGAGCAAATCGGCGAACTCGACAACACCGTGCTGATGGTCACTTCAGACAATGGTGCCAGTCAGGAGGGCGGGCCGATCGGCGTGATCGACACCTTCAAGTACTTCAACGGCATTCCTGAATCCATCGATGAAACGCTGGCCCGCATCGATGACATTGGCGGCCCCAATTCCAACACCAACTATCCCTGGGGCTGGGCGCAGGTCGGCAATACGCCGGGCAAGCGCTACAAGCAAAATACCCATGGCGGTGGCATTCGTGATCCGCTCATCGTGCACTGGCCGGCTGTCATTGCAGACAAGGGCGGCATTCGGACCCAGTTTCATCATGTGACCGACATCACGCCCACGCTGCTTGAAATTGCGGGGGTCACGCCACCCGAGGCCGTGAACGGCGTGGCACAAATGCCTGTGCACGGCGAGAGCCTGCTCTACACGTTTGATGCTGCGTCGGTGGGACAGCCTTCGCGCAAAGCCTCTCAGTACTTCGAGATGTACGGCAGCCGGGCGATCTGGTCAGGTGGCTGGAAAGCGGTCTGCTATCACAAGCGTGGCACGCCCTTCGAGGACGATCGCTGGGAGCTGTATCACCTGGAAAACGATTTTTCCGAGTGCCGTGATCTGGCCGAGCAGGAGCCAGGCAAGCTTGCGCAACTCGTCGAGCTTTGGTGGGCCGAGGCAGGGCGCTATGGCGTGCTCCCGCTCGATGACCGCACCGCGCAGCTGTGGTCGCCATCGCCCCGCGACCGCACGCCACGCAACCGTGAGCGCTATGTGCTCTATCCGCCGGTGGCGCATATGTCGGGCGAGGTGGCACCGCCATTGGGCAACCGCAGCTTTACCGTGACCGCCGAGCTGCGGCGTCCGAAGGCTGACGCTCAGGGCGCTATTTTTGCGCTGGGTTCAAACAACAATGGCATGGCGTTCTATGTGCTGGGTGATCGTTTGATCTTCGACTACAACCTGTTCTCGAAGCACTACAAGGCGATTTCCGATCGGCCCGTGCCGGCGGGTGACTGTACGGTTGCTGTTGTATTCGAGAAGCTCGGCGAACAGGGTCGCGCGACACTCATGATCGACGGCGCAGTATGTGGCCAGGTTGAGGTGCCCAGGGTCCTGCGCATGATCTCGTCGTACGGCATGGATGCCGGGCGCGACAGCGGCGCAGCGGTGAGTGATGATTACACTGTGCCGTTCGAATTCCAGGGCAGCATCCGCAAACTGGTGTTCGAGATGCCGCGGCGCAATAAGCGTGACGAAAAAGACGCCCGCGAAGCGAAGATGCTTAGCGATCTGTCGCGTCAATGACGGCATCTCAGCACTCAGGTCACGCCGTACAGGCATCCCGAGGAACATTCGTCTTGAAGGAGGTTTAAGGCATGAAAGACAGCGCATCCGAGTATCTCGACATCCGGGGCCTGAAACTTCACTGCCGCATCTGGGGTGAGCCTTCATCGCCCTGTTTGGTCATGCTGCACGGATTCCAGGATTGTTCAGCGTCCTGGCAGTTCACGGTTGATGCACTCAAGCAAGACTGGTTCGTGGTCGCACCCGATTGGCGCGGCTATGGTCTGTCGGACTGGAGCGGTGCGGACAGTTATACGATGGTCGACAACCTTGCCGACCTGGATCGCATCCTGGACCACTACACCCCCGAGCGTGCCGCGCGCATCGTGGCGCACAGCATGGGGGCCAGTGTGGCGGCGCTCTATGCAGGCGTACGTCCCGATAGGGTCTGTGCGTTCGTCAACGTTGACGGGTTCGGCCCCTCTGCTTTTCGCCAGGACCCGGCACCGCGGCGGCTCGCCAAGTGGCTGGCGCAACTGCATGACGACACGCCGCAGCGTCCCTATGCCGACTTCGATGAATTCGCCATGCGCATGCAGTCGGAGAATCCACGGCTAACGGACGATCGGGCGCGGTTCATCGTGCAGCACTGGGGCCAGGAGCAGGCTGAAGGTGGGGTGCAGCGGCGGGCTGACCCCGCCCACAAGCGCATCAATCCTCAACCCATGTCGGCAGACGAGATGCTGGCTTGCTGGCAGCAGACGCAGGCTGCGGTACTTTGGGTGGATGGTGCGCAATCGGGGCTGTGGGCACGTCTGACCGCCCAGCCTGAAGAGTTTGAGCGCCGCTCCATGGCCTACGGCAACCTGCAGATCGAGCATATCCAGGAGGCCGGGCACAACGTGCATCATGACCAGCCCGAGCAACTGGCTCAGGTCATCGAGGCCTTTCTAGCGCGCTGATGCGTTCGCGCGATGCCCGCGCTCAACGCTGCGGGACGGCTGCGCGTCGCGATTCCCGTCGGGCAATCCAGAGCGTGGCCAGGACGATCACCACTCCGCCAAGCAAGGTCGTGCTGCTGGGGTGATCGCCGAAGATCAGAAAGCCCCAGGCGGTTGCCCACAGCAGGTCGAGGAATTTCACCGATTGTGTGGAACTCAGATCGGCGGCGCGCAACGAATGCGTCAGGAAGAAATGACCGAGGCTGCCCAGCACGCCGGTAATCAGCAACATGAGCCACTGCGTCGCGGTGGGGGCTTGCCAGACCCACAATGCCATGGGCAGCGTGATGATCGACACCGTAATGCCTTGCCAGACCACGATGGTCTGAGGATTCTCGTGGCGCGTGAGGATCTTGGTGAGCAGAAACGAGAGCGAAAACATCGGAGCCGAAGCCAGCATGATCAGCGAGTACCACCCGCCTGATCCGCTCAGACGCGGGCCTACGACAATCAGCACCCCGATGAAACCGATGATGGCTGCGACCCATCGATCGAGGCGCATCTTTTCGCCCAGCAAATAAGCCGCGCCGATCATTGAGAATATCGGGCCGGTATAACCGATCGCGGTCATGTCGGCCAATGCAAGATGGGGCAAGGCATAAAACCACAGGCTCAAGCCAATGGCATGCACAAAGCCGCGGCTGAATTGGCCGCGAATATCCCGTGGACGATAGTGAGACAGTCCCACGCGCAGCATGAGCGGCAACATGACCAGCACACCCATGAGGTAGCGCAGAAACTGCGCCTGAAAAGGGTGCATCGACTGGGACAACACGCGCAAGAACGTGTTGAGGACCGAGAACGTGAACCCCGCCGCCGCAGCCCAGATCATGGCCTGAGTGGTGACGGGCGCATTGCGAAACCATCGGACTTGCGTGAGGATCAGCTTTCGCAAGCCCCGCAGCGGGCGCTGCAGAAACGCATTCGTCTCTTTACTCATCAGCCCTCGATTATAAGACGCTCGAGGGTGGGGCCGCTGCGCTGACCCTTCCGGTTTAAGGGCTCAGGTGCGCGCCAGTCGCTTTGCAGCGCCCGATGTGGTGTCAGATCAGTCCGGGATCGCTTGTACAGCGGGCGCCAGCATGCGGTTCCAGGCAGGTGTGATCAGCACTTCATTCAGGCAGACATGTGCAGGCATCCGGGCGAGAAAGAGCATGAGTTCGCCGCAATCTTCAGGTTGCACCAGGCGCGCACGCTGTTCGGGCGTCACCGGGACCGGTCGCTTATCCAGAATCGGTGTGGCCACCTCGCCGGGGCAGACCGACGTGGCGCGAATGCCGTGAATGAATTCTTCGGTGTTCAGGCTGTCGGTCATTGCATTGAGTCCGAACTTGGCTGCGCTGTAAGCCGGGCCTGTCATGACGCCCACACGCTTGCCCGCCATGGACGAGATGTTGATGATCAGCCCGTCTTTCTGACGACGCATGATCGGGAGTACCGCACGACAACAGTAGAACGCACCGTCCAGGTCGATGCGCAGAACAGTCTCCCAGTCCTCGGTACTCAGATGCTTCCAGTTGCGCCGCGTCACGTTCAGCCCCGCACTGTTGACCACGACATCCAGCCGTCCTTCCTGCTGTTCGATGCTTTGGACTACAGCAGTCACAGCCTTGGCGTCGGTGACATCGAGCTGCGCCACGCGCGCCTGCCCGCCGGCTGCGGTGATGCGCTGAGCCACACGGTCCAGCTCGGCGACGCGGCGCCCTGACAGGACGAGTTTCATTCCGGCGCCGGCCAGCGCGATGGCCGAGCCTTCACCGATCCCGGTGCCCGCTCCGGTCACCCAGGCGACTTTGCCTTTCAGGTCACGCAACATGCTTGTCTCCTTCGCTGATGGATGGCCTGTCGCGCACAGGGATGCGCTCAGGCAAAAGTGATGGCGCCCCGGCGGTCAGCCCGCTCAAGGTGCGGAATATTGTTGAAGCTGGTCAGTCGGAGCCGATCGCCGTTGGCGACCAGTTCGCAAAAGCCGGTGTTCCGGAACTGCAGATTGAACTCGATCGCTACGGCTGCGCTGGCACCCGTGATATCACCCAGCAAGCGCCCGATGGCGCCGCCGGAGCTGACCACCAGCGCAGTGTCATCGCGCCCGAGACCCGTCGTGGCGTGTGCAAGCCCTGCATGGATGCGCACGGCAAAGTCCGCCCAGGATTCCGGCACATCGGTCAGGCGGTCCTGGGACCAGGCCAGCATGCCTTCCCGGAAGGTTTGCCAGTAGCCGCGATAGTCGGCTTTTTGCCGCGCCACAGGATCAGCGCCGCCGGTGTGCGCTGCCCAGATACGGTCACCGTGATACTCGTTCAGACCTGCGTGTGACTGCGCCATGGCAGGGTCCATGCTCATCACGCTCAGCAGTTCGGTGGCGGTGTCTCGCTGGCGCTTGAGCGTGCCGGTCACCACACGCGAGAACACGACGCCTCGTTCTTTGAAATACTCACCCAGCCAGCGCGACTGCTGACGCCCCTGATCGGACAGGCGATCGTAGTCGTGCGTGCCGAACGAAGCCTGAGCGTGTCTGACCAGAAAGAGCAGCGCCATGGCTTGCTCAGATCGTCTTGCTGTCGCGCATGGCAGCGATCTCCTGAGCGGTGTAGCCCAGTTCGCCCATGAAGGCATCGGTGTGTTCGCCCAGTTGCGGGGGGCGCCGACGCGGGACCGGATGTGTCTCGGTCATCCATAGCGGCACAGCGGCTACGGGCGCAGGCTTGGGCAGACCTGGATAGTCCGTGTCCTGCAACACGCCCAGCGCCTGGACTTGCGGGTGGTCCAGCGTTTCCTGTGGCTTGAGCACGGGTGCGCAAGGGATCATCGCGTCACCCAGGATTTTCACGATCTCGTCCGAACTGCGTTCGGCGCACCAGCGGTTCATGCGCTCACTGATGATCGCTGCGTGACGGCCGCGGTCATCGTCAGTGGCAAAGCGCGGATCGGTGAGCCACTCGGGTTCACCCATGAGCTTGGCCCAACGCCGATACAGCGGGTTGCCGGTCACAGCGACCAGGACCCAGCCGTCTTTTGCCTTGAAAATATCCGAAGGTGCTGCGGTCTGACCGCGATTGCTGGTGGGCACACGGTTGACCTGGGTGAGGGCCTGCTCGATGAGTGAGGCATTGTTCACCGTGATGGCGGTGGCCAGCAGCGCGCCTTCAATCTTTTGACCCTTGCCAGTCTTGGCTCGCTCCATGAGCGCAGCCAGGGTGCCGAAGGCGCAGTGCAGTGCAGTGCTGAAGTCGACCCAGGGTGCTGAAAATCGGTGGGGTTGATCGATGGAGCCGGTCATGTAGGCGGCACCTGACATGGCCTGTCCGATGCCGTCGAAACCCACGTTCTTGGCCATCGGGCCGCGCGTGCCGAACGCCGTGTTGGTGACGAAGATAATGTCGGGTCGATACGTGCACAGCGTCGGGTAATCCAGACCCATCGAGACCAGGGTGGCTTCAGGCAGATTGGCAATCACGACATCGGCGGTCTTGACCATGCGTGCCACGACCTTGCGGCCCTCGGGCGAAGCCGGGTCAAGTGTGATCGAACGCTTATTGCGGTTCATCTGCAAAAAGAGCGCGCCAACGCCGCCGCCGACTTGCGCCGGAAACCGGTCTTCGCTGCCATCGCGCTTTTCGATGCGAATGACATCAGCGCCGTACTCGGCCAGCAGGGCGCCACAGTACGGCCCCGCAATGTAGCGACCGAAGTCGAGAACCCTGATTCCCTGCAGCAATGCGGCCATGGCCGGTCTCCGTGTGTAATGAATGGGTGTGTCAGCTGGCCTGATGACGCTGCGACTTAGGGCAGGTCAGCCATGGGGTGTTGATCATATCCTGCCGTGTTCAGAGCGGTTTGCTGGGTGCCACGATGTTGCGCGACGGTGCAGGCGCGAAGCTGACCACGCCAGTGGCGAGCAACTGCTCGAAGCGCTGGTCCGTCACCCCTGCGTGCTGGCGCAGCACGTCCTGGCTGTGCTCGCCCAACAATGGCGCCGGGCTGCGCGCGCCCAGGCGACGGCCGTTTTGCAGGATCGACACCCCAATCTGGCGCTGCGGCCCGGAGAATGCGCGCTGCAGATCAATGTAGAAATCGCCTGCAGCGAAATGCGCGTTGTCGAACAACTCCTGCGCATGCAGCAAAGGGGCTGCGGCCACACCGGCTGCCTGCAGGCGCGCAGCCGCTGCACGCGGCTCATGCTGCGCAGCCCATGCGGCGATCGCTGCATCAATCTCATCTTCGTGGGTACGCCGACTTGCCACCGACTGCCAGCGCGCCTCATGCCAGTGCGACTGACCGATTGCGCGGCCCAGCGCCGCAAACGCCTGCGCGCTGTGCACCGAGATGGCCAGCCACTGATCTGTCCCCTGCGCGGCGTAGATGCCGTGCGGCACCAGGCTCGCATGGCGGTTACCGCGTCGCTTGACGCCCGCGCCTCCTGTCTGATGCGCCAGGAGCGCCGGTGCGGTGAACTGCAGCATCGCTTCGATCATGCTGACATTGGCGTATTGCCCATGCCCGGTGCGCCGTTTGCCCACGAGCGCAGTCAGGCCCGCCGCGCAGCCGAACAGGCCACCCACCGGGTCGCCATAGGCCAGGTGTGCCATGGTGGGCGGGTCGCCCTCGAAGCCCATGAAACTGGGTACGCCAGCACCCTGCTCAAGCGTGGAACCATAGGCGCGCGTATCCGACCAGGCATTGCCGGTGCCGAACGCTGACATCGACACCATGACGATCTCGGGATTGACCCGCACGGCATCGTCGTAACCCAGTCCCAGTTTGGCCAGCACGCCAGAGGCCTGGTTTTCGACCACCATGTCTGCCTGCGCCACCAGTGTCAGCGCAAGTTCGCGGCCTTCGGGTGTGGTCAGGTCGACGCTCACGCCGCGCTTGCCACGGTTCATGGCCAGAAAGGTTTTAGCGTTTTCGTACGCCTTGTCGCGAATGTATTCAGGCGTCCAGTTCACGCCGCGCCACCAGTCGGGGTAGCGCGCAGCTTCGATTTTTAGCACGGTGGCGCCCAAGTCACCGAGCAGGCGGCTGGCAAGCGGCCCTGCCCAACCCATGGCGAAGTCAATCACCGTAACGCCTGACAGCGGCGGCGCATCCTGTGCGCCTGCGGCAGCGGCGGAGGAGCTCCATTGGGCGCTCGAGTGGCTTCCTGTGTCAGTGGGGTTCGGGCCGTCCAGATCGGTGCGCACAGGCGTGCGATGCAGACCGAAGGGCGTGCGCGGGACGTGCATCCGCGCGCCGTCTATCGTGAGCTGCGCGAGTGAGCCGCGGGCTGCAAAAATTGGGTGATCGAGGATGCCTTGCGCATCGGGCACCACCACGATCGGCACTTTGTGCAGTCGACCGAGCTCGGCCCACTGCACGGCTGTTTTTGCGGCCAGTGCACGGTGCAGTGCGGCTTCGACTTCGTCTTGCCGACTGAACCGCAGCTCGCGGGTGACCAGGCCCTCGTCTGCAGCCTGCGCATGCAGTTCAAGTGCCTTGCACAACGAGCGCCACTGATCGGGCGTGGTGATGGTGATGCCCACCCATCCGTCGCGGCAGGGGTACACGCCCACAGGCGAATTGGGCGAAAAGCGGTTGATGCCGCAGCGCTGCATCGGAATAGCGTCGCGCTCGAAGAAATGCATGTGCATTTCGCTGAGCACGATGTTCGCTTCCAGGATGCTCAAATCAAAGCGCCGCGGGCCGGATGACGCGGGTGCAAGCAACGCCGCACACGCGGCGATGTAGGCCGTGACGCCTGCCACGACAGTGGATTGCCGGTCGCCGAAGAACGTGGGCGGCCCTTCGATGCGCCCGGCCATCTGCGGCATGCCCGACAGGGCCTGCACGACCAGGTCGCTGCCTGCCCAGTCGCGGTAAGGGCCGGCTTGCCGACCGAACCAGCTGAGTGCAATGCTCGCGATGCGGGGCTGCGAAAGCGAGGCCTCGAAGCCACTCGCTTCGCCCACGATAACCAGGTCGGCCTGAGCACACAGTGCGAGAAGCGCCGAGTCATTGTCGGGGCTTGGCAGCCACTGCTTGCCGGCGTGCAGATAGTCGGCGTAGCGACGGTCGGCCCTGGCGCCGATGTCGTCACCGCTGTTGTCGTGCGTCGCGTTGCGGTCCAGACCTGCCAGGCGTGAAGCGTCGTTCAGTGCAATGACGCTCACGTTGGCGCCGGCATCACAGAGCAGGCGACCGCAGTAGGCGGCTGCTGCGCCTCCTGCGATTTCCAGCACCTTGAGTCCGGACAGGGCAGGGGGCGTGGCGTTCATGTGCGCAACCTCAGGTGCGTGTGGCCAGCCCGAGCATGCGGGCGGCCGATTCAACCCGCCGGGGAATGCCGGCTTTGTACGACTCGAGGTCGATGGCTTCGTCCTGTGAGCCCTGCTGTCCGCCGAGATAACGCGCGTAGACGCCTTCGCCGATGCTGGCCAGACGCCATTGTGCGAAGGCGCGGTAATAGCTGACATCGGCCAGCGAGACGCCCATGCGTTCGGCGTACAGCCCGGCCATCTCGTCCTGACTCAAAAAGCCGGGCAATGCGGTGGTGCCGGGGTCGCCGCCTTCTTTGGGATCCGCCGGATCGTGCCAGTAACCGAGCAGTCCCCCCAGATCGGCCATCGGCTCACCGAGCGTGCACAGTTCCCAATCGAGCACGCCAGCCACCGGGCCATCGGGCTTCATCATGCAGTTCGACAGCCGATAGTCGCCATGCGCAATGGTGGCGGGTGACTCCTTGGGCATGCGTGCTGCCAGGGCATCGCGCACGGTTTCGAACAGCGGAATTTCGCGGGTCTTGGACTGCTCCCACTGGCTGGACCACCGTTTCAACTGCCGCTGGATGTAGCCCTCGCGTTTGGCCAGATTGCCCAGGCCGACTGCGTCGACATCCACGCGATGCAGCGCGCACAGGGTGTCGATCAGCTCGCGGCTCATCCGTTCGCGCACACCCGGCGTGAGGCTGCGGCCGATCTCCACATCACGCACCACGATGCCATCCAGAAAGTGCATGACATAGAAGTCGCGCTCATTGACTGTTTCGTCCTGGCACAGACCGACCATACGCGGCACTGGCACCGCGGAATCGTTCAGGGCCGCCATCAGTCGGTGCTCACGAGCCATGTCGTGTGCACTGGGCAGGAGCTTGCCCAATGGCGGGCGGCGCAGCACAAAACGGCGCCCCGCCGCATCGCTGACCATGAACGTCATGTTGGAGCGTCCGCCTGCAATCAGCTTGAAACTCAGCGGTGGGGTGATCTCGGTGCGCTCGGCCAGCCAGGCAGTCACGCGCGGCACATGGATGCCTTCGATCAGGGATGCGGGGGCTTCACTCATGGTTCAGAGTCGTCCTTTGCCCAAGTCCAGAAAGCCGCGCGAGACATTCACTCGCAGCGTGTCGTTTTCACCTTCCACCAGACGCGTGGCGCGCAGTCGCCTTACTGCTGACTCCAGCGGATGTCCGGTCACAAGCGCTTCACCGCCAACCAGTTGAATCGCGGTATCGACGATCTCGTCGGCAGCCTCGGAGGCGAATACTTTTGCAGCAAT
Source organism: Burkholderiales bacterium UBA4615 (assembly GCA_002386465.1). Classification (GTDB taxonomy): domain Bacteria; phylum Pseudomonadota; class Gammaproteobacteria; order Burkholderiales; family Burkholderiaceae_E; genus UBA4615. Next base: position 22,882 of record DGIT01000032.1, read on the forward strand.
GCTTTCGTTCACCACGTCCTGCCCGGCATCGGCGAGTTGCGCTACGCGGTACACCATCGAGCGCGCTGCAAATGCGGTGATGCGCATCTGACCGAACCTCAGACGGACCCGTTCATGCTCGGCCAGCGCGCCACTGCGCCGCGGACGCTTGAGCACTTCGGCGACCAGGTTGATCAGCCACGCCGAGGTGCCCACGCAGTCAGCCGCGACGGTCCGACGCACCGAACTGATCTTGGCGAGTGCGCGAGAGCGACCATCACCGGGTTTGCCCACGGCATGGGTGATCGGTACATGCACCGCCTCAAATCGGTAGGCCGCATGACGGCTGCCGTCCAGCGAACCGAAGACGCGTTCGACCGATACGCCAGGCCGGTCGGTATCGATCACGACCATCGCAGGGCCAGTACCTTCCACTTCCACCAGCGCGGTCAGGAAAGACAGGTCGGGCCCGCCTGTGACATAGGACTTGCGGCCTGTGATCACAAGCTCGTCACCCTCGACACGGGCCCAGGTCGGGCGCTCGGCATCAGCCGGTTCAGTGAACGCAAAGCCTGCGCGCTTGTCGCCCGCCAGCAAGGGCAACAAGTGGCTGGTGCGCAGCGGTTCGCCGACTGCACTGATGATCCCGGGATCGGCACCGAAGCAGCCTTCCAGGTGGCCCACACCATGCGAAGCCAGCGTCTCGCGCGCCACCAGCAAACTCAGGGCAGACACCTCTTCGGATTGCGTCAGCCCATACAGGCCGGCCGCCTGCGAGGCCTGGCGCACACGATCACGGCGTTGCTGTGCAGTGAGCGCAGGGTCGTCGCGCAGGGCGATCAGCGTCCCGGTGGCCAGCTGCTCGGCGCGCTCGCGCAGCGCCAGCAGCTCGGGCGACAGAAAGTCGGGCATGGTGCCGGGGCTCAGCCCAGCTCGGTCATGCGCAACACGGCCGGCGGACCGTCCATGAAGGCTCCCATTTCGCGGCCCAGCGTACGGAAATGGTCGCTGGCACGATGCGCCTTGACGGCGTCTTCGTCCTTATAGCGCTCCATGAACACATACGTGCTCGCTTCCTCACCCTTGTTCAGGGTGTAGAGCAGGCAGCCGGGTTCATTGGCATTGACTGCTGCGGCGAGCTTGAGTGCCACCGCTTCGAATTGCGCTTCCTGACCGGGTTTGACCTTGATGGTCGCAACGGTAGCTCGGGTCATGATGTCTCCCTGATCTGTAGGCCGCACTGCGGCTGAATGTGAAGGCGGACAGCAGTCCGTCTGCGGGGCTCGTGCGGTGCTTCGTGTGTGTCGTGCCGCTCGGATGCCTGCTCGGGAGTCTACATCCCGCATGGGTCGTACGGCATGCAGAGGGTGCTGCGCCTGTTTCAATCCCAGGCTCACGGTACGGGCCCTCTGTGTCGGGGCCGTTAAGATCAGTCCCAGTCACATGTCGCGAGGAGCGTCCCGATGAGCGCAAGCCCACAGCCCGCCAAGGCGGTCCCGGTAGCTACGCCGGTCACCAAACCATTCTGGGAAGGCACGGCCGCTGGTGAGCTGCGCTTGCAGCATTGCGGCGCCTGTCAGCACCGGTTCCTGTATCCCCGCATTCGCTGCCCCAAGTGCGGTTCCGATCGCCTCGATTGGGTCAAGGCGAGCGGCCGCGGGCGCTTGTATTCCTATGTGATCAATCACATGGCTGCACCCGGCTGGCAGGGGGAGGTGCCCTATGTGATCGCAGTGGTGCAACTTGAGGAGGGCGTGCGCATGCTCTCCAACCTGGTGGGCATTACGCCCGATCCCGATTCACTTGAGCTCGACATGCCACTGGAAGTGGTGTTCGAAACACGCGGGAACATGACTCTGCCGCTCTTCAAGTCGGCCGCTGCGTCGAAGGGAGCATCCAAATGAAGCGCATGAACATTGCCATCGCGGGTGCAGCCGAAACCGATCTGGGCGCACTGCCCACGATGTCCGAGCTCGACCTGCGTGCCGATGCAGCGCACCGCGCACTCGCTGATGCAGGTCTCACCATCGCTGATGTCGACGGCATCACCAGTGCGACCGAGTCACCGATCGATGTTGCACACTACCTGGGGATCACGCCCAGCTGGTACGACGGTACGTCGGTGGGCGGTTGCTCATTTCTCGTGCATGTGCGCCATGCTGCAGCGGCGATTCGCGCGGGGCTGTGCACCACGGTGCTGGTGCTGCATGGGGAGTCCGGCCGCTCGCAGGTGGGCCGCCCGCCCCGGGTGCGTCCTGCTTCGGGCATGTTGGGTCAGTTCGAGTTGCCCTATGGCGCCTTCGCACCACCCAACATGTTTACCTTGCCGGTCATGCGTTATCTGAAGGACACCGGCACCACGCTCGAGCAACTGGCCGAAGTGGTTGTGGCGCAAAGCCATTGGGCTGCGGGCAACCCGCGTGCCAGCCGCAACAAGCTGCTCACGGTGAACGATGTGATGTCGGCGCCCATGATCGCCTACCCCTTCACCAAGTTGCAGTGCTGCGTGGTGACCGACGGCGGCGGTGCCCTGGTTATCACCAGCGCCGATCGCGCCAAAGACATGAAGACGGCCGGCAAAACGGTGTATCTGCTGGGGTCGGGCGAGGCCTGCGACAGCCCGATGGTTTCGATGATGGACGACATGACCTCATCGAAGGGCTTCAAGCTCGCCAGCCGTCAGGCCTTTGCCGAGTCAGGCATCAAGCATGCAGACGTCGATCATCTGATGATCTACGACGCCTTTGCACACCTGCCGCTGTACGGCCTGGAAGACCTGGGCTTTGTGGGTCGCGGTGAGGCGGGCGCGTTCATTCAGGCTGGGCACACGCGCCCGGGTGGCAAGTTGCCGCTCAATACCAGTGGCGGCGGCATTCTGTACACGCACACCGGCATGTACGGCATGTTCGCCATCCTGGAGGCCGTGCGCCAGTTGCGCGGCGAAGCCTTCCGTCAGGTTAAGGACGTCAAGACCAGCCTGGTACAGGGCGTGGGCGGCATGTTCACCGCCGCAGCTACCCTGGTGCTGTCCAACCAGGAGCCTTGAGCACAAGGAAGCTGGGCAGGAGTTCTCGATCAGACGACTGACCCGCCTGCCTACCGTGATCACCCCGAGCGTACGACCTGTGAGCGTGCGCGCAGGGGTGTGTGTTCAGTCAGTGGGCTCAGAATGCGACGACACTGCCGTCTGAGCGCGGATCGAACCCGCCTTGCAATACCCCGTTGGGCAGGCGCACCAACATCCCGGCATGTCCCACGCCTTCGTCCCAGGCCCCGATGGTTTCGACCTCATGCCCCATGGCACGCAATGCCTGAGTGACCGCTGGATCGAAGCGGCTTTCGAGTTTGAGCGAGTCGTTGGCCTGACCCCATGTGCGCCCCAATAACCAGCGCGGTCGGCTGATGGCCTGCTGCGGAGAATCGCCGAAGACCGTGACGCGGTGAAAGAGCGTGGCCTGCGTCTGGGGCTGACCGTCGCCACCCATCGTGCCGTAGACCATGGTGGCGCCATCGCGGCGCTGTGCCATGGCTGGGTTCAGCGTGTGAAAAGGTTTTTTTCCAGGTTCGAGTGTATTCACATGTGCCGGATCGAGAGAAAAACTGCAGCCGCGGTTTTGCCAGTTCACGCCGCTTGAAGGCAGTACCACCCCCGAGCCGAACTCGTGATAGATGCTCTGAATGAATGACACCGCAAGCCCGGAGCTATCGATCACTCCCATCCAGATGGTGTCGCCAGCCTGTGCATTCTGACCCCAGGGCAAGGCGCGGTCGGGTCGATAGTCTTTAGCCAGCGCATTGATTGCGCCAGGCCGCAGAAGCGATTCGGGCGCCATGCGCATGAACGCCCGATCGGTGAGATGACGGTCGCGCACACGAAAAGCAAGCTTGGTGGCTTCCACTTGGGCATGGATGAAGGCAGCACTCTCAGGACCTTGCTTCCAGCCTTCGAAGCGGTCCATCAACCCCAGGATCATGAGCGACACCAGCCCCTGCGAGGGCGGCACCATGTTATGCAGCCGCGCCTGACTGTGGCGCAACACCAGCGGGTCGACCCACTGTGCATCATGCGCCTGCAGATCGGCGAGCGTCAGCGGGCTGCCGACCGCCTGCAGCTCCCGCGCCATGCTGCGCGCAAGATCGCCGCGGTAAAAGTCGTCGGTGCCTCTACGCGCGATCTGCTCGAGCGTCGCGGCCAACTCTTTCTGGAAAAACAGGCTGCCGGGTTCAGGGACTTTGCCGCGCGGCAAAAAGCGCGCTGCGAACCCCGGCTTGTCTTCCAGTTCGCCCCGTTTGGCAGCGGTAGTATTGGCCTGGCTGTGGGTCACGGGAATCCCGTTGCGCCCCAACCAGATCGCATCCTCAAGCAGGCGCGTGAGCGGCAGGCGACCGCCGAGCGTGCGCCGCGAGAGGGTCTGTGCTGAACCCCAGCCCGAGATGGTGCCCGCCACGGTAAGGGCTGCGATGCCACCGCGAAACGGAATGCGTTCGGTGATGCCCTGATCGCGGTACCACTGCCGCGATGCAGCGCGGGCGCTGCGTCCACTGGCGTCAATGCCTCCGGGCGCATGTCCCGGTCGATGAATGACCCAGAAGCCATCGCCGCCGATGGAGTTCATGTGTGGGTAGACCACGGCAATGGTCGCTGCTGCCGCGATCATCGCTTCCAGCGCATTGCCGCCTTCGCGCAAGACGTTGACGGCGGATTCCGCTGCAAGGGCATGGGGCGCGACCGCGATCCCGCGTCGGCCCTGAATGGACATATTCAATTGAACATCCGAAAAGGGAAAGAATCAGTGAGGCACGAATGCCTGGATCAGTTGTGCGGTCCGATCGGGGTCTTCCATTGGAACGAAGTGCGAGTGCTCGGCGAGATGCACATCGGTGCCATGGCGAAACTCTCCCGCCAGCGCAGGCCAGGTGGGTGAGAAGGAATAGTCGAAAGGATCGCGCTCTGGCGTGGGCAGTTTGGCGCGCACCACGCGCACCGGAATGTCCAGCGCACGAATGCTCGCATAAACGCCTGCATTGGCGCGGCCTGTCATGTAGACACGCGCTTCAGTGTGCGGGCTGCATGCAAGCTCAACGCCTTGCCCGTCTGCTGCGCTGATCACACCATGTTCGCAATAATCGCGCAGGGCTTCCGGCTGAAAGAGCCGGTAAGGCAACCGAGGCCCGAAGCGCTCGAGCATTTCCTGCACCGAAGCAAAGTGGCTGCGTCGTCGGGCGGCTGGGTGCATGCCATCCGGGAACACAGGAGGTGGCGCATGGTAGGCCTGAGGCGAGGCAATCACCGGATCGATCAGCATCAGCCGCGCGAAGCGGTCTGGCTCATAGGCGGCAGCCTGGACCAGTCCATGGGCGCCCATGCTGTGACCGACGCCGGTCAGGCCTTTCAGATCGAGTGCTGCCGCGCAGGCTGCCAGATCGCGGCCGAACGGTGCCCATCCGGTGATCTCGGTCTTCGTGCTGCGGCCGTGGCCCCGTTGGTCCACCGCAATGACATGCCAGTCAGGCAATCGCCGAATCGTCTGATCCCACACGCGGGCATGAAATCCGGTGGCATGGACCATGAACAGCGTTGGTGTGCGGCCGCGCAACTCAGGTCGCCATTCATGGCAGACCATTGTGATGTCATGGACCGGGACAGCGTGCAGGAGCGGTGCGGGCAGGGCAGGTTCAGTCATTGAATGCAGTCGCGCGGGGCGCTGGAGAGCAGGGGAGGCGGGCTAAGGGTGACAGGGGGACGTGATGCGGCGAACTGATCAGACGAGATGAAGGGGTGAGATGGCGAGGTGAGAGAGCGGCGCAAGATGACGAACTGAGATGACGAGGTGCAGTGACTGTGCATTGCGATCAGCTGCAGCGATGCGGTGAGAGGGCGGGCAACGGCCGTACTCCGCCAGTTTTCCTCAGACCGCCCACGGCCACCGGGTCAGCCCGCTCCGATCCTGGGAATCAGCACCACTTCGCTGTCGGCGTGCAGCGGTTCATGCAGGGCATCCTGATGAACTTCACCGTCAATCGCAATAGCCATTCCCTCATCCACCAGGTGCCCCAGCCCCGGGTAGCGGGCCTCGAGCGCGCGCAGCAGGCTGCGGACATCAGCAGCCTCGATCTCGAACTGCCCCACGCCACCGGTCAGCTCGAGCACCTGGCCGGAAATCGAGCTGACGCGCGCCATGCAGATCCGGTCAACGCCCGGTGCTTGCGCCTGAACGCGCAGCCGCAGCGGCATCCAGCGCGTCGAGAACGCGCGGCGGTGACAAGGGCAATTCGTAGAGGGGGGCGCCCACCACATGCGCCACCGCGCAAGCAACGGCTGGCAGCGGCGGCACAATGGGAGCCTCCCCGACGCCTTTCGCACCATAGGGATGACGCGAGTTCGGCGCGGACTCCACCAGTATCGTGTCGATCATCGGCAGGTCGCTGGCGACCGGCATCCGGTAATCGAGGAAACCCGGATTGAGCAGCGCGCCGTTCTGATCGTAGAGATAGGCCTCATTCAGCGCCCATCCCACGCCCTGGGCCGCGCCCCCTTGAATCTGGCCTTCCACGTATGAAGGATGGATGGCACGCCCTACATCCTGAGCCGCCGTGTAGCGCAGCACTGTGCTGCGACCGGTCTCGGGATCGATCGCAATATCCACCAGATGCACCGCGAACCCCGGGCCTGCGCCCTGAGCATTCAGGGAGACCTCGGCACTGATCGGGCCGCCAGTTTTGGCGGTACGTCCGGCCAGCTCCTTGAGCGTCAGGGCCTTGTGGCCTTTGGCGCCATCCAGGCACAGCGCGGCGCCATTACGCCATTCAACCTGCTCAACCGGACAGTCCCAGATCTGTGCAGCACGGCGCTTGAGGTCATCAACCACGTGCTGCGCAGCACGCACGACGGCCATGCCGGTGGCAAAGGTCACCCGGCTACCGCCGGTCAAGCCCGAAAATCCGATGGCCGTTGTATCGGCCACGATCGCCCGTACCCGTTCATAGGGAACGCCCAGCGTCTCGGCGGCCATCATGGCCATCGAGGCCCGCGACCCGCCGATGTCCGGATTGCTGGATACGACAGTCGCGCCACCGTCTTCATCCACATGGACTGACGCGCTGGATTCACCCCCCACGTTGAACCAGAATCCGGCAGCGACGCCCCGTCCCTGATGGGGGCCGAGTGGCGCGGAGTAATGCGGATGGGCTTTGACCGCCTGCAGGGTTTCCACGAATGCGATTTCGCGGAAGGTGGCGCCATAGACCGCCTTGGCACCGCTTTTCACGGCATTCATGATCCGCAGATCGATCGGATCGATGCCCAGTTTGGCAGCCAGTTCGTCCACCGCACATTCCACCGCAAACGCCGAAATGGGAGCGCCCGGAGCGCGGTAGGCCGCCACTTTGGCGCGGTTACTCACCACGTCGTAGCCCACGATGGAAATGTGTTCAATCGCATAGCAGGCCAGTGCCGCCATGCAGCCTGCGCCAACCGGCGACCCCGGATAGGCGCCCGCCTGATATTTCAGCGTGACATCGGCGGCCAGAATGCGGCCGTCTTTCGTGGCGCCCAGACGCACGTCCATCGCAGCGCCTGAAGTGGGGCCGCTGGCCTCGAAGACTTCAGCGCGAGTCATCACCATGCGCACCGGCCGTCCGCTGCGCATCGAGAGCGCCAGCGCCACCGGTTCCAGGTAGACCGTGGTCTTGCCACCGAAACCGCCGCCGATTTCCGCGGGAGTGACTTTGATGTTGCGCAACTCGATGCCAAGCAGCTTGGCGCACATCGAGCGCACCGCAAATTGCCCTTGCGTGGACACCCAGATCTGGTGCTGCCCGTCTGAGCCGGCTGACGCGACACAGGCCTGCGGTTCGATATAACCCTGGTGCACAGGCGCCGTCACATAGTGACCCTGCACGATGACATCGCACTGTGCAAAACCACTTTGCAGATCACCACGCCCAAAGCTCACCTTCTCGGCGATGTTCGACGGTGTGGTCGGCTTGGGCGTGACGCCCTTTGTGAAAAGGTCTGCATGCAGCAATGGTGCATCTGGCTGCATGGCTGCTTCCACGTCAATCACATGTGGCAGCACTTCGTAACGCACATCAATGAGCGCGAGCGCTGCCTCGGCAATCTCTGGGCTGGTGGCTGCGACCGCCGCCACGGCATGACCGACATAAAGCACCTTGTCGCGCGCCATGCAGTTGCTTGAGAGCGCGCGCAAGGTGGCCGCACCTTCGCCCCCTTCGACTGCGACGTCGGCCATTTCAGGGAAGTCGGCGGCCGTCACCACCGATTTGACGCCGGGAAGGCGCAGCGCGGCTGAGGTATCGACCGCGAGGATGCGGGCGTGCGCATGCGGGCTGCGTTTGACGCGGCCCACCAGCATGCCTGGCAGGCGCAGATCGGCACCGAACGCCGCGCGGCCGGTTACCTTGTCGGCGCCATCGGGGCGAATCGGTCGCTGCCCGACCACCTTCAGACGATCTGCCAGACTGGTATCGTTCATCGCACACCTCCTGCCGGTTGAGTGGCCTGCCGCATCTGCGCGGCCGCATCCTGCACGGCCCGCACGATCTTGTCGTACCCGGTACAGCGACACAGGTTGCCGGCCAGCCCGAAGCGAATCTCTTCTTCGCTGGGGTCCGGGTTACGCTCGAGCAGCGCCTTGGCTGCGACCAGGAACCCTGGGGTGCAGAACCCACACTGCAGGGCTGCATGCTCAAGAAACTGTTGCTGCAATGGATGCAGGCTGCCGGGGGGCGCCATGCCTTCAATCGTTTCAATTCGCCGGCCCTCGGCTTCGGGGGCCAGGATCAGGCAGGCACACGTGAGTGCGCCATCGACGATGACGGAACATGCGCCACAGTCACCGCTGCTGCAACCTTCCTTGGTGCCAGTCAGACCGAGCTCGTCTCTCAGCGCATCGAGAAGGGTTTGCGAGGCTGTGCACAGGAATTCGACCGGCTCGCCGTTGACCACGGCTTCAATGCGTTGACGGCTCATGATTGGGATCCTGCTGCGCGTGCCAGGGCACGAGAGTAGGCGGCTTGAACAACGCGCCGTGCCAGCACCGCCGATACGCGTCGTCGGTAGTCGGCCGTACCCCGCTTGTCATCGATCGGGCGGCAAGCTGATCGCACCGCTTCTTGCATGCGCCCAAGCGACGTTTCATCGAGCGCATGCCCGATCAGCGCTGCCGCAGCGGCATCGGCGCGCAGCGGTGTCGGGGCCACAGCACCCAAACCGATGCGGGCAGATTGCACGCGCCCCGCAGCGTCCACAACGATCTGTGCGCCCGCACCCACGATCGCGATGTCCATCTCAGTGCGCGGGATGAGTCGCAAATAGGCGTCTGCGCTGCGGGGTGCGGGTGCCGGCAAGCGAATCGCCTGCAGCAGCTCGCCAGCTGCAAGCGAGGTTTTGCCCGGTCCGATCTGCAAAGCCTCGATAGGGATTTCGCGCACGCCCTGTCGGGTTGCGATGATGCCTACCGCGCCAGCCGCGATGAGCGCGGGTGCGCTGTCGGCTGCAGGCGAGGCATTGCACAGGTTGCCTCCCAGGCTGGCGCGCCCCTGGACCTGCACGGAACCGATCAGGCAGGCTGCCTCAACCACGCCCGGCCATGCCGCTCGCAGGGCAGTGTGCCGCCCGATGATCGCGCAGGGCGTGGCGGCACCGATCAGGAATCCGCCCTTTGCTTCGGTGATCCCGATCATTTCGGGAATGCGCTTGAGGTCGATGACTTGACCGGGTTTGACACGACCTGAGCGCATCTGCACGACCAGGTCCGTGCCGCCAGACAA
>DGIT01000032.1:32706-54509 GCA_002386465.1 Burkholderiales bacterium UBA4615
GGCGACTGATATTCGACTGCGGCCATTCGGCCTCCTTGCAGGATGGTTGTAACGGAGGGCCGGCGCACCGTGTGACGCCACCGGCCGTGATGCCATCAGTGCCGTGCGCGTGCGGGAATCTGGTTGAACGGCACGTTCTTGTCGACACGGATGTCGGCAGGCAAGCCCAGTACCCGCTCGGCAATGATATTGCGCAGAATTTCGTCGGTCCCACCTTCAATGCGGGTGGCCGGCGAGCGCAACAGCATCGCCTGAAAGCGTGCGTCGGCTTCGCTGAGCGCAGCACTGTCCAAGGCCCCGGCCTGTGCCTGCAGGTCAAGTGCGAACATGGCGATGTCCTGCATCATCGGACCCCCGACCAGCTTGCCGATCGAATTTTCGGGCCCGGGCATTTCGCCGCGTGACATGGCCGAAATGGCGCGATAGCCGGTGTACTTCAGGCCACTGGCACGCACAGCCCATTGCGCGAGTTTGGAGCGTACGGCCGGGTCTTCGATGGCCAGCCCATTGGCGGTCTCGAACTCGCAGCACCAGTCGAAGAGCTCAGGAAAGCCGGTCTGATAGCCGGCGCCGATGGACAGGCGCTCATTCATGAGCGTGGTGAGCGAAACCTGCCAGCCGTCGCCCACTTTGCCCAGTCGCTGACTGTCCGGAATCCGCACGTCCGTAAAGAAGACCTCGTTGAAATTGGATTGTCCGTTCACCTGCTTGATCGGGCGGATCTCTACGCCAGGCGACTTCATGCTCAAGAAGAACATGGTCAGTCCCTTGTGCTTGGGCAAAGTCGGGTCGGTTCGGGTGATGATGATCGCGTAGTCGGAGTAATGCGCGCCCGAGGTCCAGATTTTCTGGCCATTAATCACCCAGTCATCGCCATCGCGCTCAGCGCGGGTACGCAGGCCGGCCAGATCCGAGCCACCAGCAGGTTCGGAAAAAAGCTGGCACCAGACCTCTTCACCTGATGCGAGCGGCGGCAGATAGCGCCGGTTATGCTCCTCGCTTGCATAGGCCATCAGGGTAGGGCCACACATGCCCTGGCCGATCCCAAAGGGGCGCGACAGTTTGGCGTACGTGCCTTCTTCCTGGGACCAGATCACTCGCTCGATCGGTGTGGAGCCGCGTCCGCCAAATTCCTTGGGCCACTGCAGGCAGGCCCAGCCGGCATCCGCTTTGCGTTTTTGCCAGGCTTTGGAGGCGGCCATGCCATCAATGCCCCGAATCTGTACAGTTCCGACCGGCGAGGACTCGAGATCCTCCAGATACTGTTTCGGTGCATGGGCTTTGATCCAGGCGCGGACTTCCTTGCGAAATTCGGCTTCCTGCGGGGTGTCGTCGAAATTCATGATGTATTCCTTGGATGTTCAGGTCGCGGGATGGTCAGGCAGCGAGTTGACGCGTGCGCATGCGCTCGACCAGTGCGTCTTCCCACTGCGAAAGACTGCCCAGACTCACTGCCAGCAGATTGGCGCGTCGGTAGTAAAGATGGCAGTCGAAGGCCCAGGTGAAGCCCACGCCGCCGTGCACCTGGATGTTGTTCTTCGCGCAGTGCTGGAAGGCCTGCGTTGCGCTGACCCGGGCTGTGGCGGCAGCAACCGGCAACTCGGGCGCACCGGTGCTTAATGCCCAGGCGCCGTAGTAACTGTTCGAGCGAGCCAGCGTGGCCGAAACGTACATGTCGGCCAGCATGTGCTTGATTGCCTGGAACGAACCGATCGGTCGGCCGAACGCCATGCGGTCAAGCGCATAGTCTCGTCCCATCTCGAGTGCCCGATCGGCACCGCCGATCTGTTCGAACGCTGTGAGCACGGCTGCCCGGTCGAACACCTGGGTGATCAGCGCGCCACCTTGGCCGGCGCGGCCCAGCAACTGCGCCTTGGCATCGACGCAGTCCAGGCGCCCATGGCCGCGACTCGGGTCCAGTGTGGGCTGAGCAGTGCGAGCCACTCCCGATTGGTCCAACTCGACCAGGTACAGCGAAATACCGCGAGCGTCGCGGCCGGGCGCTGAGCGGGCCGCAACAATCGCAAAGTCCGCAATGCCCAGGTCGGGCACAACGGTCTTGCTGCCATTGAGCCGCATCCCGTTTACCCCGGTTTGCGCCTGCATCCGGATGGATTGCGGCGTGACCGCACCGGCCTGCTCTGCGAATGCGAATGTCCCGATGGACTCGCCACTGGCCAGGCGGGGCAGCCAGCGCTCCTGCTGCGCGGACGAACCTGCCGCAAGGAGGAACTCGGTGGCCAGATAGACCGATGAGGAAAACGGCACAGGAGCCAGGGCGCGCCCCAGTTCTTCTGCGACCACGCACAGTTCAAGGTGACTGAGCCCCAGGCCACCGAAACGCTCCGGAATGACGATGCCAAGAAAGCCCATCTCGGCCAGCCCCTTCCAGAGGCGTGCATCGTGTTTGCGATCGGAATCCATGACAGCGCGGACTGCGCTGCTGGGGCATTCAGCGGCGAGGAAACGCCGCGCCTGCTCGGCCAGCGCCTTTTGCTCAGCCGAAAAATCGAAATTCATCAGAGTCTCCCTTTTTCTTTTTCAGGAATGCCCAATCGACAGCAGGTTCTCCACTGGCCGATAGAGCGCTTCCAGGTAGGCAACATCTTCAGGCTCGAGTGTAATCTCGGTGGCGGCGATCAACTGCTCGATCTGTTCGACCTTGGACGCCCCCACCACCGGAGCCACCACTCCAGGTTTGCTCAGCAGCCAGGCAAGCGAGATCTGCGCCGGGGTCTTGCCGTACTTGGCGGCGACTTCAATGACGCGGTCAGCAATCGGAAAAACGGCTTCGCCGCGGTACAGGCCCTCTGTGCGTGAACGGTCACGGCCTTTCGAGCGTGACGTCGATCCGGCATCGAATCCACCCTGGTACGCGCCCGCAAGAATGCCGCGCGCCAGGGGCGACCACGGCGTGAGCGCCACACCCGACTGGATGCAGTACGGATTCATTTCGCGCTCTTCTTCCCGATACACCAGGTTGTAGTGGTTCTGCATCGAGACAAATGGCGTCCAGCCGTTCATGCGTGCGGTCAACTGCAGTTCGGCAAACTGCCAGGCGAACATCGAGGAGCCGCCCAGATAGAGCACCTTTCCGGCCTTGACCAAATCATGCAGGGCCTCGAGCGTCTCCTCGATTGGCACCCCTGCGTTGCCGGGCACGCCATGAGGATGCCGATGGATCACCAGATGATCGATGTAGTCGACCCCCAGGCGCTGCAGGCTCGCGTTGACGCCTTCCATGATGTGCTTGCGCGATAGACCGCTCTGGTTGGCGCCTTTCCCCATGGCCATGGCGACCTTGGTGCCAAGCACATACTGGTCGCGCGGAAGCAGTTCTCGCAGCAGTTGTCCGACCACGCGCTCGGTGGCACCCAGGCCGTAAATGTCGGCCGTGTCGAAGTAGAAGAGCCCCTTTTCGATCGCCGCCTTGAAGATCGGCCGCGCCTGATCGGGTCCAAGCGTCCAGTCGCCCTGGTGTCCCCGCCCGGGTTCACCGAAGTTCATGGTGCCCAGGCACAGCCGGGAAACCTTCATGCCGCAGTGGCGGCCAAGCTGGACGGAAGAAAGCATGGGATGTCTCGCGGGCGCTTTTGTTATGAGGGCAGGCGGGCTGCCAGAACAATCCTAGCAGCCCATTGGTGTCACGCCTAACGCTGCCCGAAGGAGATCGTGCCGAATACATCCTTGAGTTCACGTGGTTGGGAGCGCCAGTATTGGTGTGGAACGCTCACGCTTGCGCCCAGCGCAGCGGCCGCGTGCCATGGCCAGCGAGGGTTCCACAGAAGCCCCCGGGCCAGAGCAACCAGATCGGCCGCGCCCGATGCAAGGACCGCTTCGGCCTGTGCCGGTTCTGTGATCAGGCCCACCGCCATGACGGGGATGCTGACGGCTTCGCGAATGCGCTGAGCAAAGGGCACCTGATAGCCTGGCCCCAGCACAATCTTTTGCTGTGGGGAAATCCCACCCGAGGACACATCGATCCAGTCACACCCACGTTGCGAAAGCTCGCGGGCAAAGACAATGGTCTGGTCGACATCCCAGCCGCCCTCCAGCCAGTCCGTAGCAGAGACTCTCACCCCCAGAGGCTTGTCCTGCGGCCACACAGCCCGCATCGCTTCAAAGACCTCGAGCGGAAAGCGCATCCGGTTTTCCAGGCTGCCACCCCAGCGGTCGGTGCGCTGGTTGGCCACCGGCGAGAGAAATTCGTGCAGGAGATAACCGTGCGCGGCATGCAATTCAATCGCGTCCAGGCCCAGGAGCGCGGCTCGCCGTGTGGTGTCGGCAAAGCGTAATCGCAGTGCTGCAAGACCTGCCTCATCCAGGGCCCTGGGCGGCACTTCGCCTGGCAGATGCGGTACGGCCGACGGTGCCACGGGTTGCCAGCCGCCCGCCTGGGGTGCGATCAGTTGTCCACCGTCCCAGGGACGTCCGCTCGAGCCTTTGCGCCCGGCATGGCCGATCTGCAAGGCGATCGGCATCGATGCCATCGTCCTGACCGACTTCAGGACTGCGTCCAGCGCCGTCTGGGTCGTGTCATCCCATAAGCCCAGACAGCCCGGTGTGATGCGTCCCTCGGGTTCGACCGCGGTCGCCTCGATCATCAGCAGGCCGGCACCCGACATGGCCAGCTGGCCCAGATGGGCCAGGTGCCAATCGGTGGCGCTGCCCTCGTCGGCCGAGTACTGGCACATGGGCGAGATCACAATCCGGTTAGGCATGCGCACGCCGCGCAGCGCAAATGGGCTGAACAGGTGTGAGCCACTCGAAATGGGGGAGCTGGACGATGGAACGGCGGACGGGGCGGCTGGCGACATGAAAATGACCTTGGAAGGGTTCAACGCAAAGGCGTTCCGAGGAACTCGGAGCCGGACAGGGACTTGAAAACCAAAGGACTTATCCACAGTTGGGTTGGGTGCCCGATTGTAGGCAGGCCGGCGATCCCCAGGGGTCGCGCCGCATCCCAACAAAACACCTTCAGGTCAAACCATGCGACTCGATAAACTTACCACCCAGTTTCAGCAGGCCCTGTCTGACGCGCAAAGTCAGGCGCTGGCCAATGACCACCAGTACATCGATCCGCTGCATCTGCTGGCCGCGGTTATCGCGCAGCCCGATGGGTCGGGCAAAGCCCTGCTTGAGCGTTCGGGGGTCCGCGTGCCTGGGCTCAAGGCGGCAGTCGATGCGGCCATCAAGAGAATTCCTCAGGTGTCGGGCACGGGCGGGGATCTGCAAGTGGGCCGTGAAACCGTGGCCCTGCTGAACCTCGCGGAAAAAGAGGCCAACCGGCGAGGCGATCAGTACATCGCGACCGAGATGTTCCTGCTGGCGCTGGCCGAGGACAAGGGCGAGGCGGGTCGGCTGGCCCGCGACGCCGGACTGGATCGCAAGGCGCTGGAGTCAGCTGTGGATGCGGTGCGCGGCGGGCAGTCAGTGGGCAGCGCTGACGCCGAGGGCCAGCGTGAGGCGCTCAAGAAGTACACCATCGATCTGACCGAACGTGCCCGTGCCGGCAAGCTCGATCCGGTGATCGGTCGCGACGACGAAATCCGTCGCACGATCCAGATTCTGCAGCGCCGTACCAAGAACAATCCGGTGCTGATTGGCGAGCCTGGTGTCGGCAAGACAGCGATCGTCGAAGGTCTGGCGCAGCGCATCGTCAATGGCGAAGTGCCCGACACCCTGAAGGACAAGCGCGTGCTGTCGCTCGACATGGCGGCCTTGCTGGCTGGCGCGAAATTCCGTGGCGAATTCGAAGAGCGACTCAAGGCAGTCCTCAAGGACATTGCCGCGGACGAAGGCCGCACCATCGTCTTCATTGACGAGATTCACACCATGGTGGGCGCGGGCAAGGCTGAAGGGGCCATGGACGCCGGCAACATGCTCAAGCCCGCGCTTGCGCGTGGGGAGCTGCACTGCGTGGGCGCCACCACCCTGGACGAATATCGCAAGTACCTCGAAAAAGACGCGGCACTCGAGCGACGCTTTCAGAAAGTGCTCGTGGGAGAGCCCAGCGTGGAAGCCACGATTGCCATCCTGCGCGGCTTGCAGGAGCGCTACGAATTGCACCACGGCATCGAGATCACCGACCCGGCAATTGTGGCCGCAGCCGAGCTCTCGAACCGGTACATCACCGATCGATTCCTGCCTGACAAGGCGATTGATCTCATCGATGAAGCGGCTGCCCGGATCAAGATGGAGATCGACTCGAAGCCCGAAGTGATGGACAAGCTCGACCGTCGCATGATCCAGCTCAAGATCGAGCGCGAGGCGGTGAAGAAGGAAACGGACGAAGCCTCTCGCAAGCGTCTCGAACTCATCGAGCAGGAAATTTCGCGCCTTGAGCTTGAATACGCCGATTTCGACGAAATTCTGAAAGCCGAGAAAGCGGCTGTCCAGGGCAGTGCCGCCATCAAGGCCGAGATCGACAAACTGCGTGCCCAAATGACTGACCTGCAGCGCAAGGGCCAGTTCGACAAGGTAGCCGAGATCCAATACGGGCGGCTTCCCGAACTGGAAGGGCGGCTGGCCAAGGCGCATGCGGCCGAGCAGGGGGCCACCGGAACGCCTGGAGAAACGACCCGCCCGCGACTGTTGCGCACGCACGTAGGCGCCGA
This sequence comes from Burkholderiales bacterium UBA4615, assembly GCA_002386465.1. GTDB lineage: Bacteria > Pseudomonadota > Gammaproteobacteria > Burkholderiales > Burkholderiaceae_E > UBA4615. The sequence goes on from DGIT01000032.1 coordinate 39,324, forward strand.
GGAGATCGCGGAAGTGGTGTCGCGTGCCACGGGTATTCCGGTGTCCAAGATGATGCAAGGCGAGCGCGAAAAGCTCTTGGCTATGGAAGACAAACTCCACGAACGTGTCGTGGGGCAGGATGAAGCCGTCAGGCTTGTGGCCGATGCCATTCGACGCTCGCGTGCCGGCCTGGCCGATCCGAACCGCCCGTATGGATCGTTCCTGTTCCTGGGGCCGACCGGGGTGGGCAAGACCGAATTGTGCAAGGCGCTTGCGATGTTCCTTTTCGACTCCGAGGAGCACATGATCCGCATCGATATGTCCGAGTTCATGGAAAAGCACTCGGTGGCCCGGCTGATTGGCGCGCCTCCAGGGTATGTGGGATATGACGAAGGCGGTTATCTCACCGAGGCTGTGCGGCGCAATCCTTACAGCGTGATCCTGTTTGACGAGGTGGAGAAAGCGCACCCGGATGTGTTCAACGTACTCTTGCAGGTGCTCGACGATGGCCGCATGACCGATGGCCAGGGGCGTACGGTCGACTTCAAGAACACAGTCATCGTCATGACCTCGAATCTGGGCTCGCACGAGATCCAGCGCATGTCGGCCGACAAGGCGCATCCCGACCTGATCAAGGAAGCGGTGATGGGCGAGGTCAAGCAGCATTTCCGGCCCGAGTTCATCAACCGCATCGATGAGATCGTGGTGTTCCATGCCCTGGGAGCAGACCATATCCGCTCGATCGCCCGGATCCAGTTGCGTCGCCTGGAAGGGCGTCTGGCTGATCGCGAACTGTTGCTCACCGTGACGGAGCGTGCGCTCGATGAGATCGCGAAAGTTGGTTTCGATCCGGTGTTCGGGGCAAGACCACTGAAGCGCGCAATTCAGCAGCACATCGAAAATCCTGTGGCACGGGCGATCCTGGAAGGCAAGTTTGCGCCCAAGGATGTCGTTCCAGTGGACTTCGACAATGGGCAGTTTGTCTTTCAGCGAACGGTGCATTGAGGCATGCAAGTGCCGGTCACAGGTCGAGGCGCTCGCTGTGAGCGCTTCGACCTAGACGTCTTGACTGCCCGGGCCGACTCGTGACACGGCCAAGTAGGCCAGCCGTTTTTGTTCGGTACGAAGCCGGGCCACGCTGTCCAGAATGACACCTGCCGTCAACGAGATCGTAGACATCAGCAGCAGACCCATCACGATCACTGCTGTCGGGAGTCTTGGAACGAGTCCGCTGTCGAGATAAGTGGAAATAAGAGGTGCTCCGAGCAGCAATGCGGCTGAAGCCAGCCCGACAGAAATCGTCCCGTAAAATCGCGCCGGCTTGCTTGCCTTGTAGAGAAAAATCATTGATCCAAGTATGCGTAGAGCGTCTTGCACGGTTCGAAGTTTGCTTTCCGAGCCTGCCGGGCGACTGCCGTATTGAGTTTCAATCTCCCCGATCGGCAAGCGAAGCTCACTGGCGTGAGCCGACAATTCGGTCTCGATTTCAAAGCCTGTGGCCGCTGAAGGGAACGATTTCACAAAGCGGCGCGAAAACGCGCGATAACCTGAAAAGATGTCCTGAAAGTCGTCGCCGAAACTTGCACGATACAAGACATTGAAGAGTCGATTCCCCAGGCCATGCCCCGTCCGGTGCGCTTGCATGTAAATTTTCGATCGGCATGCGACGACCATATCAAGCGATTCGGTGAGCAGCTTGTCCACCATGACCGGGGCTGCGCGTGCTTCGTATGTTCCGTCGCCGTCGACGAGCAGATAAACCTCTGCGTCGATGTCGGCAAACATCCGTCTGACGACATTGCCCTTCCCAGCTCGAGGCTCCCGTCTGACCCGGGCACCGGCCTCTTGTGCGAGCCGACTGGTCTCATCGGAAGAACAATTGTCGTATACGTAAACGGTCGCTGCCGGGAGCACGCTTTTGAAGTCACGAACCACCGATTGAACGGTTTGGGCTTCGTTGAAGCATGGAATGAGAACGGCTATCCGAAAGGATGATCTCGGGTCTGAATTCATAGTGACTCGGGCGAAGCGGGCGTCTTGAGTCTTGACATCATCTCGCCCTCGGATCGGTTTTTCCATCAGTATCTCGACTTTAGACCCTGTTTGACCGTCGTGTTCGGACCTCTTAAACCTCTGCTCGACAGACTGGATGTGGCATCAGGCACAGCGCTGTCCAAGGCCTTTGTAGCCATCGCTTTGGGTGTCTGTCTGCTGTTGATTCAACTCGATCGGCCAGAGGCCGTTCTGCCACTTTTACTGGTGGTCCTGACAAATCCAGCGCATTGGGCTCGATTTTTAGAGGAGTGTCTGGCTCGATTTCCTGTGCTGTGGTTTGTCGGGCCGCTCCTGGTCATTCCTGCAAGACTGATCCTGGTTGATCCGATGCCACCGGATGATCTGCTGCGATACGTCGCTCAGAGTGCTTGGGTCGGCGGGTATCAGGACATGTACTTTGAAGTGAGCTTGCCGAGCTTTGAACAATATCCGGCATTCGACGGCCTCATGGATCGCCTTGCCCCTGTGCTTGGTCTCACCGGCACAGTTCGGTTGACGATTGGGATCGCCTGGGTGGCATTCATCACAGTGTTCTACAAAGTGGTGTGGAAAAGGCTGCAGAGCACTTCACATCAGATCATCTGGGCGTGCTTGGCCTTGCTGTTGGCGATCAGCGTGATGTCGTTTCGGCTCACGCTGGGGCGGCCGGAAATATTTCTGTCCATCTGGGCGCTCGCTGCCGCCGGAATCGCATCGACGCTTGGGGCAGGCATTTGGGCGATCTGTGGCGTCGCATTAGGGATGTCGTATTGGCTCAGTCCGCTGTATTTCGTGTTCGTGATCCTGTTACCTGTGAGTTGGAGGGTCCGCGGCCTTTACTTCGTCGCGATGTCGTTGGCATGGATCGCAGGGTGGATGGCACTAACAGGCGATGTCCGGCTTGAGGCGGTTCGCTGGATGTTCCAATCGCTCTCGTCACGCCATCCTGGTCTTCCTATCGGAGAAAACCAGTCGATTATTTCGGCGATGGGTGCGCCGCTATTCGTGATCCTGGTGTTCGTGATAATCCAATTGCGTCATGCCGCCGGCACCGACTGGCGGTTTCTTGCCCTGGCAGGTTTCTTCGCGCTGTCCAACCAGATTCGATACTTCCCATTGGTTGTGTGTCTTCTGATTGTGTATGCAATTCGGCCGGTCAGCTTGGCGTTTTCGACGTATCTGCGCGCACCGGCGCTCATTTGGGTCGTTCTGTTACTCGCTTGCACAACAGTCACGACCGGATTGCCGGCGCGGTCAGGGCTGCCCAAGTTCGCATTGCCCGATGGGTCTCGAGTCTTCACTCTGTTTGGTGAGGCCACGTATGCCACCCTGTTTTTCAATGCAGGCAGGGTTCGTGTGACCCCGGGGTTTGAGGTGGGGTCTGCCTCGCAGTTGGTTCAGACGATGAATGCGCAGTTGAGAAATGAAGGGCGTTTGCAATGCGATGAGCTTCAGCGCATTGCAGCCACGCATGTTGTCGAAGCCACCCTTCGAGGCGTTCCGCCCAATTGCTTGAAACTTGAGGCTGTTCAAGGCCCTTGGCGCCTTTGGCTTGTTGGGAGTGCGCGTTGATCCGGCCGTGGCACAATCGCGCCGCTTCTAGCGTCTGATCAGCCTCTCCAGCAGCTCTACTTGGCGACACCATATGCCCGACCGCTCCGAAGAAAGCTCTGACCGACATGCGGGTGAGTTGAACGCTGCGGCCAATCCCAGGACGGCCTCTCAGGCCACGCAAACGCGGCCAGCGGCCGAGCGCCGGGTACGCGCTCAACTGGCCACTGAGCTCGCCGTACCTGTTCGCCAGATTGAAGCAGCTGTGGATCTCATGGATGGTGGTGCCACCGTTCCGTTCATCGCAAGGTACCGCAAGGAAGTCACAGAGGGGCTGGACGACACGCAACTGCGACTGATCGAGGAGCGTCTGGCGTATTTGCGCGAGCTGGAGGCACGGCGCGGTGCCATCCTGTCGAGTATTAGCGAGCAGGGCAAGCTGACTCCTGAGCTTGAAAGCGCGGTCGTGCTGGCGAGCACCAAGCAGGCACTTGAAGATTTGTATCTCCCGTTCAAACCCCGCAGGCGCAGTCGCGCGCAGGCTGCACGAGAGGCAGGTCTGCAGCCGCTGGCCGACACCCTGCTCGCCGATCGTTCACTGGATCCGAAACTCGCTGCTGCGCCCTATGTCAACGCCGAACAGGGCGTTGCAGACGTGAAGGCGGCTCTTGATGGTGCGCGCGACATTCTGGCCGAACGCTTCGCTGAACAGCCCGAGGTGCTCGCAGCATTTCGCGCCTTCCTCTGGGAGGAGGGCCAGCTCACTGCGAAGCGCGCTGAAGGGTCTGCGCCCGACGCCGAAAAATTTCGCGACTACTTCGACCACGCCGAGCCGCTGCGTGCTGTGCCCGCGCATCGGGCACTTGCCTTGTTTCGAGGCCGTCAGCTTGGCGTGCTGATGCTCACACTTGGGCTGGGGCCCGAGCGTGAGGCGCAGCTGCCTCACCCTTGTGTCCTGCGACTTGCTGGTCTGGTGGGTTTGGCCTCCGTATTGTCGGGCGCAACCGCGCAGCCGGCCGACCCCTGGCTCGCGGACGTCCTGCGCTGGTGTTGGCGGGTGCGTCTGCACATGCACTTCGAAAGCGAGCTCTTCGGGCGTTTGCGCGATGAGGCACATGCCGAGTCGATCCGGGTGTTTGCTGCAAACCTGAAGGATCTCCTATTGGGAGCGCCTGCTGGGCCACGTGCGGTCATTGGCCTGGATCCCGGCTTGCGTACCGGTGTGAAGCTCGCAGTGGTGGATGCAACCGGAAAGTTACTCGACACCGCCACGATCTTTCCGCATGAGCCGCGCCGAGATTGGGACGGCTCAATAGATGCGCTGGCCAAACTCGCCGCCCGCCATCAGGTCGCGTTGCTTGCGATTGGAAACGGAACAGCCTCACGTGAAACCGATAAGTTGGCGACAGATCTGATTCGTCGCCACCCCGAACTTGCCTTGCGCAAGGTTGTGGTTTCAGAGGCTGGCGCGTCGGTCTACTCCGCATCGGCCCTGGCAGCCCGGGAGTTTCCGAATGTTGATGTCAGTCTGCGCGGCGCGGTGTCCATTGCACGGCGCTTGCAGGATCCTTTGGCCGAATTAGTCAAGATCGATCCGAAGTCCATTGGTGTGGGCCAGTATCAGCACGACGTCGACCAACGTGCGCTTGCACGCAGCCTGGATGCGGTTGTCGAAGATTGCGTGAATGCGGTGGGGGTGGACCTGAACACCGCATCAGTGCCGCTGTTAGCGAGAGTCTCCGGCCTGACGACCGCCGTGGCTGAGCGCATCGTGGCCCACCGTGATGCGCGTGGCCGATTCGCCAATCGGCAGGCCTTGCGTGAAGTGCCGCGATTGGGTGACAAGACCTTCGAGCAGGCGGCTGGCTTCTTGAGGATTCGTGATGGCGACAATCCCCTGGACGCATCGTCCGTTCACCCGGAGGCTTATGAGGTCGTCCAGCGTATCCTGGCCCTGCTCAAGCAGCCTGCAGGGGAAGTGATCGGCAAAACAGGCGTTCTGCAGGGTCTTGCACCAGAAGCGTTTACAGACGAAACCTTCGGGCTACCCACGGTGCAGGATATTTTTGCCGAGCTGGAAAAACCTGGTCGAGACCCGCGAGGCGAGTTCGTGACAGCGTCCTTCCGGGAAGGGGTTGAGAAAGTCAGCGATCTGACTCCTGGGATGATGCTTGAAGGTGTGGTCACCAACGTTGCGAATTTCGGCGCCTTTGTCGATATCGGTGTGCACCAGGATGGCCTGGTGCACGTATCGGCGCTATCCGACAAGTTCGTGCGTGACCCGCGCGAGGTCGTGCGTGCGGGGCAATTGGTGAAGGTCAAAGTGATGGAGATCGATCTGCCACGCCAGCGCATCGCGTTGTCCATGCGATTGTCCGATGAGCCCGGGGCACGCCACCCATCTCAGGCCCGGCCTGGGAATGCGCCCCGCAATGGACCAGGGCGACAGGGCAACACGGGCGGCGGCGAGCCTGCAGCCCGGCGCCCGCAGCCAGCCGGAGCAGTCAAATCAGATGGGCAGACCGCGATGCAGGCTGCGTTTGCTGCGCTTAAGAAGCGCTGATACCCGCACGGGCTAGAGCACTGGTTGAGGCCGCATCTCATGGGGTGCGGTGATTGGCAATCCCGTGCACCACCTGGCCGGTGGGTGCCGCCGTGGCCGCCGACTCGCAGTGACGCGTCTGGTCATCAAAGAAGAAATCCGGCTCGAAGGCCCGCAGGAAGGGCGTTTTGTCCAGCCCACCCAGGAACATCGCTTCGTCTACTTCCACATCCCAGGCCATGAGCGTGCGGACAGCACGCTCGTGCGCTGGCGCTGATCGGGCGGTAACCAGTGCCGTCCGGATCCCCATTTCGTGCGCTCCATCGCGTCTTAGCGCATTGAGCGCCTGCAACAGCGACTTGAAGGGGCCTGGCATCAGCGGTGTATCGGCCTTGGAGGACTCGTGGTCCTGAAAGGCATCCAGCCCCTCATGCTGGAAGACCCGCTCCGCCTCGTCTGAGAACAGCACGGCGTCTCCGTCAAAAGCGATCCGCATTTCGCCCGGATGCGACTGCGCCGCATGTACAGAGTCTGGATAGACCAGTGCTGCAGGAAAACCCGCCTCGAGTGCACTGCGCACGTCTTCCTCATTGGCTGACAAAAAAAGGTTGGCACCCAGAGCCTTGAGGTAGCTGTAAGGGGTCCGCCCACGCGTGAAGACGCCGCGCTCGATATGCAGACCGTGGTGACGGATGGACCTGAAGACCCGAAGGCCGCTTGCCGGGTCGTTGCGCGAAAGAATGACGACCTCCACACGATGAGCGCCGCCATGGTTGAAGGCAAGGAGCTTGCGCACCAGGGGCAGGGCGCACCCCTGCTCGGCAGAGACCTCCAGTCGCTGCATTTGCAGCGCCATGTAGGCACGGTCGTCGCCTAACTCGAAGAGGCGATTTTCCTCTTCGAAATCAAAAAGCGCGCGCGATGAAATAGCGACGACCAGCTTGTCCTGCAGCGAGATCGACATGTCTGAGCGGCCTCCGAGACCCGGGCAAAGCGGGCAATGTGCTCACGGCGTGTAGCCCATGGCCAGGCGAGGATGGATTCTATCCGGCTTCGCCTGGTCGCAAGCGTTGCCTGCGTGCTGTCCGAAGCGCCCCGAAGTGTGTTTTACTTGCGCCCTTTCGAGCGGCGCCGACCTGTGCCGCAGCGTCTGTGCGGAGTGTGCCCCACCATGAAATTCCGATTCCCTGTCGTCATTATCGACGAAGACTGGAAGTCCGATTCGGCCAGCGGCTTAGGTATCCGGGCGCTGGCCAAGGCGATCGAAGAGCAGGGCATGGAAGTCGTAGGTGGCTTCACCTATGTGGATGTCACGATGGTGGCAAACCAGGCTGCACGTGCCTCGGCGTTCATCGTGTCCATCGATGACGAGGAAATCAACGAGGAAGGCCCCGAGAGCAAGGCGATTGTTGAGCTGCGCCGCTTCATTCGGGAGACGCGCAACCGTAACGCCGACATTCCGATCTTTCTCTTCGGAGAGACCCGCACCTCCCAGCACATTCCCAATGAAATCCTGAAGGAGTTGCACGGATTCATTCACATGTTCGAGGACACGCCCGAGTTCGTGTCCCGTTACATCATCCGTGAAGCAAACAAATACATGAGTTCGCTGGCGCCTCCCTTTTTCAAGGCGCTGGTGCATTACGCCAACGATGGATCGTACTCATGGCACTGCCCGGGTCATTCAGGCGGCGTAGCGTTTCTGAAAAGCCCGGTCGGTCAGATGTTCCATCAGTTTTTCGGCGAAAACATGCTGCGCGCCGATGTGTGTAATGCGGTGGAGGAATTGGGGCAGCTGCTTGATCACACCGGCCCGGTTGCAGCCAGCGAACGCAACGCGGCCCGCATTTTCAGCTCGGACCACCTGTTCTTCGTGACCAATGGGACGTCGACTGCGAACAAGATCGTCTGGCATGCCACAGTGGCGACCGATGACATCGTGCTGGTCGACCGCAACTGCCACAAGAGCGTGCTGCACGCGATCATGATGACCGGCACCGTGCCGATCTTTTTGCAACCCACTCGCAACCATCTGGGGATCATTGGTCCGATCCCGCAGGAAGAGTTCAGCATCGAAAGCATTCGCCGCAAGATCGAAGCGAATCCGCTGGTCAAAGACAAGTCTGCCCGTCCGCAGGTGATGACCATCACCCAATCCACCTACGACGGCATCCTCTATAACGTCGAGACGATCAAGTCATCGCTCGGCGAGTACATCGAGAACCTGCACTTCGACGAAGCGTGGCTGCCGCATGCCACCTTCCATCCGTTCTATCACGAGATGCATGCCATCGGAGAAAACCGTCCGCGGCTCAAGTCCACGATGGTGTATTCGACCCAGTCGACTCACAAGCTGTTGGCCGGCCTCTCTCAGGCTTCGCAGATCCTGGTTCAGGATGCCTCCGACAGGCCACTTGATCGCTATCGCTTCAACGAGTCCTACCTGATGCACACCTCCACGTCGCCGCAGTACGCGATCATCGCCTCGTGCGATGTGGCGGCGGCAATGATGGAGCAGCCAGGTGGCCGTGCACTGGTCGAGGAGTCGATCTCCGAGGCGCTTGATTTTCGTCGCGCCATGAAAAAGGTCGACGATGAGTTCGGCGAGTCGTGGTGGTTCCGTGTCTGGGGTCCAAAAGCGTTCGACCACGTTGGCGCGGGTCAGCGTGACGAGTGGATTCTCAAGCCCAATGAAGGTTGGCATGGCTTTGAGCGCGTCGCGTCAGGCTTCAACATGCTTGACCCGATCAAGGCAACTCTGATCACCCCGGGTCTGGGGATGGACGGGCAATTTTCGCCCTGGGGTATTCCCGCATCGCTGGTCACGAAGTATCTGGCTGAGCATGGGGTGGTGGTCGAGAAGACCGGCCTCTATTCGTTCTTCGTGATGTTCACCATCGGCATCACCAAGGGGCGGTGGAACACTCTGGTCACCGAGCTTCAGCAGTTCAAGATGGACTACGACGGCAATCAGCCTCTCTGGAGAGTCATGCCCGAGTTCGTAGCCAAGTTTCCCCAGTACGAGCGCGTGGGTTTACGTGACCTGTCTCAGCGCATTCACGAGGAATACCGCAAGCACGATGTGGCGCGGGTGACAACCGAGATGTACCTCTCCAATATGGAGCCGGCAATGAAGCCCTCTGACGCCTATGAGTGCCTGGCGCACCGACGCGTGGATCGGGTCGAAATCGATGCGCTCGAAGGTCGGATCACGACGATGCTGGTCACACCCTATCCGCCAGGAATTCCTCTGCTGATCCCCGGCGAACGATTCAATCGCACGATCGTGGAGTATCTGCAGTTCGTGCGCACTTTCAATGACCAATTTCCTGGGTTCTCAACCGATGTGCATGGCCTGGTCTCGGAAGTGCGGGACGGGGTCACGCATTATTTTGTTGATTGCGTCAGACACTGAGGCCAAGTCGCCCGCTGCCCAGTGAGAGTTAAGCGCGGGAGGGCGGTGTGAACACCAGTCTCGTGCCTGTGATTCGATCGTAGGCGGTACAACGCTGCCGGTCGAATACAGCCCATAGCCAGGACACCGGCAGCAGAGCAAGAGCCCACAGTCCTGCCCGTTGAGCGATCAGGACAGGCACGACGAGAAAGGCCAGAGCCAGGATGTATCGACAGGCTGCACGCACTGCAGAGAGCGGCATACCTGATACGTCGACCAGCTTCAGATCGATGGTCTTCATGGGCAGAGTGCGCCTCCCCGCGCTCCAGAACCAGGTGAAGTAGGCCCCACAGACAAGGGCGAGATAGACCTGGAAAACATGCCTCATGATCCCGGCTTCGCCTCGATATTGGGTGATGGCTGAGAAGGCATAGCCAAAAAACACTACCAACGCGAAAAGTACGACGCCCTCATAGCCAGCGCTCATGAATCTGCGCCACAAGCCCGCTTGGTGCAGGCGGGATTCAGTATCTAAGGTGCTCAAAGTCTTTACAAGAAGAGGACTGCAGGCTGACTACGATCGCGCTTGCAGTCGGTGGTCAGCGCCGTTTAACAGGAGTGCCCACAGTCTGGCTGACGCCCGGTGCAGGAACGGCTTGCCCGTCCGGTTCGGATGCGATCACAGTTTTCGGTGCACGCCGTGGTAACGGCTGCGCAGCCTCTTTGGCCAACCCGGTACGTGCCCCCGCATGACGGGCCGCCGTATTGCTCGTGCTACCCGCGGTTCCGAGCACAGCGCGCTGCTCGGGTGTCATGGCTTGATAGCGCTCCCAATCGGCTTGGAGATTCGCCGTGCCGCTTTGTCTTGCCATCCGAAAGTTCGCACGAGCCAACTTACGTTGCTCGGGGCTCAAAGCCGCCCATTCGGACACTCGCCGCTGAACACGCAACTGATCCTGTTCGCTCATTTGAGGAAAGCGACTGGCAAGGTCAGCCCATGCCCGCTTTTCATTTAAAGGCAACTCTTGCCATTGGGATTCAAATGGCGCTAAAAGCTGTCTTTGTGAGTTACTCAGGTCTGACCACCCTGGTTTGAAAGCGAGGGTTGGGAGGCTCGAGCGCGCAGGTTCCAGGCGGATCGGATCGCGCTTTGCCGGCTCAGAAGAGGCTGCGTTCGTAGCGTCGCTCACCCCGCCTTCCTGGGGTGCCGATTCCGCGGCACCTGTTTCGGGCACTTTGGTGTCCCCGTTGCTCGACACAGGGGCACTCGTCTCGACGGCTGGAGACTCATCTCCGGAAGCAGTAGCCCAGACTGACTGACTGGACAGCGCAATCAGCCAGAGGAGAGCCCGGAGCCATCCCGATAAGCGTGCGTTGGTGGCCAAGGTCACTGCCGGGTATTCCTGAGGAAGACGCCGAAACCTTTGTCGGCCAGTGCTGAGACGGGAATCTCGTCTTCGCCAAGCACCAGCGCGGCGTCGATGTCCGCCGTGTCGGCGGCGTCCTCGAGATCGGACCACATCGCTATACCGTAAAGACCGGCGGCCAGGATCAGGAGCGGTAGCGCTACGGACAAGATCCGCATACGCATCGATGGGCGGGCGGGCGATACATGGACCCCAACAGCCCCTGCTTTGAGGGTCATCAGTGGCTGTATCGCGTCGCTCTCGGCGGCCTGATCCAATGCGTTGTGACGAGCGCGCTCAAGGCGTTGGGTGACCCGGTACGGCAGGCGGTTAGAATGTTCGTCAAGCGCCTGGCGAATCAAATAGGCAAAGCGTTGTTCGTTCATAAAGAAATGCCCTTGGCTTTCAGTGCAACTGCCAGGGTGTGCACCGCCCTGGAGCAATGAGTCTTGACGCTGCCCTCGGAACAGCCCATAGCGGTCGCCGTTTCAGCAACATCCAGATCCTGCCAGTAACGCATGACGAAGGCCTCGCGTTGACGGCCCGGCAACTTCTGTACCTCGGCGTCGATGATTCGCAGAATCTGATCGCGCTCGACGATCTGGGCCGCGCTCTCGCCTTGCCGCGTATCGCCTTCGATTTCGAGGGACTCAAGGGGGTCGCGATCGCTGCCGTCTGAGTCGTCGGGCTGCAGCGCCGACAGGAGCGTCGTCCACAGGTTACGCACTTTCTGGCGGCGGAAGTGGTCATGGATCATATTCTGCAGGATGCGCTGAAACAGCATCGGCAACTCGGCCGCCGGCTTGTCCGCGTATTTCTCGGCAAGTTTGAACATCGCCTCTTGAACAATGTCCAGGGACGTGTCGTCGTCTCGCGTCGCGTAGGCCGCCTGCTTGAAGGCCCGGCGCTCGACTGACTGAAGAAAATCCGAAAGTTCCTGGCGTGAGGCCATCCAGCCGCTCGAGGGCGAGTCATCGGCGCGATGCTAGCAGAACCAACCTTGACCCGTTTGGTGCACTGCATTAAGCTTATCGGTTCCCCGAAACACGGCCTGTTTCGCACCACGTGCAGCAGGTCGTGCCGCCGGTATCACGGCAGGGCTGTCCTCATGCGGCGGTCACATCCGACAGCCAAGTCCGGGCTCATATGCTGAAGCAACCTCCACGAGAGGGTGCGACAGCGTCTTATCAATCTCGCAGGCCCCGTTTCAAGGTCTGCGTCGTTGCGGTCTACGAACCGCATTGGCGCCGGCGGACGGGCAACCTGGACCTTGAATGGGACTCACATGGAACTCACAGGCGCAGAAATCGTTGTGCGCTGTCTGCAGGAAGAGGGCGTTGAGCACGTCTTCGGGTACCCCGGCGGTGCCGTCCTGTACATCTACGACGCGCTGTATCAGCAGGAAAACGTCCAGCATATTCTGGTGCGACACGAGCAGGCGGCCGTGCACGCGGCCGATGCGTATTCCCGTTCTTCTCAAAAAGTCGGGGTGTGCCTGGTCACCAGTGGTCCAGGAGTGACCAACGCAGTGACCGGCATTGCGACCGCCTACATGGACTCGATTCCCATGGTGGTGCTCAGCGGCCAGGTGCCGACGCACGCGATCGGCGAAGATGCATTCCAGGAGTGCGACACGGTCGGAATCACCCGGCCCTGCGTCAAGCACAACTTCCTCGTCAAAGACGTCAAAGACCTGGCCACCACCATGCGCAAGGCGTTCGTCATTGCATCAACCGGGCGCCCAGGTCCCGTACTGGTCGATATTCCAAAGGACATCACTCGCGACAAGTGCCGCTTCGAGTATCCGAAGTCGGTGCCAATGCGTTCTTACAATCCCGTGGTGAAGGGGCATCAGGGCCAGATCCGCAAGGCAGTCCAGCTCCTGATGCATGCCGAGAGGCCCATGATTTACACGGGCGGTGGCATCATCCTGGCCGATGCGGCGCCTGAGTTGAATGCCCTGGTCGACCTCCTCGGATTTCCCTGCACCAACACCCTGATGGGCTTGGGCGGTTATCGCGCGAGCAGCAAGCACTTCGTTGGTATGCCTGGCATGCACGGCACCTACGAAGCGAACCTGGCTATGCAGCATTGCGATGTCCTGCTGGCGGTCGGCGCACGGTTTGACGATCGTGTGATCGGCAACCCGAAGCATTTTGCGCAGAACCCCCGCAAGATCATCCATGTCGATATCGACCCGTCGTCCATCTCCAAACGGGTGAAAGTCGACGTGCCGATCGTGGGCGACGTGCGAGAGTGCCTGCTGGAGCTCACCGCCCAGTTGCGTGAGGCCATGACGGCTGGAGGCAAATTGCACAAAGCCGTGCCGGCCTGGTGGAAGCAGATCGACGGCTGGCGTGAAAAAGACTGCCTGAAATACGATCGTGCGGCCACTGAAGTGATCAAGCCGCAGTTTGTGATCGAAAAGCTCTGGGAAATCACCGGAGGCGATGCGTTCATCACTTCCGACGTCGGCCAGCACCAGATGTGGGCTGCTCAGTTCTATCGTTTCGACAAACCCCGGCGCTGGATTAACAGCGGTGGTCTTGGGACCATGGGTGTGGGCTTGCCGTATGCCATGGGAGTGGCCATGGCGCACCCCGGTGCTCAGGTGGCCTGCGTCACCGGCGAAGGGTCGATTCAGATGTGCATTCAGGAAATGTCCACCTGCAAGCAGTACGACCTCCCAGTAAAGGTGGTGAGTCTGAACAACCGATATCTGGGCATGGTGAGGCAATGGCAGGAAATCGAGTACGGCAGTCGTTACTCGCATTCGTACATGGATGCGCTGCCTGATTTCGTTCGCCTGGCCGAAGCTTATGGGCACGTGGGCATTCGCGTGGAGCGCCCTGCTGATGTGGAGCCGGCCCTGCGTGATGCCTTTGGAAAATACAAGGACCGGTTCGTCTTCCTGGACATCATCACCGACCAGACCGAGAACGTCTGGCCGATGGTCCAGGGTGGAAAAGGTCTGACCGAGATGCTCCTCGGTTCTGAAGACCTGTAGGAGCCGCGATGAGACACATCATTTCTGTCTTGCTTGAGAACGAGCCCGGCGCTCTGTCCAGAGTGGTGGGATTGTTCTCGGCTCGCGGCTACAACATCGAGACCTTGACAGTCGCGCCCACCGAGGATCGTTCGCTGTCGCGAATGACCATCGTCACCAGCGGTTCTGATGACGTGATCGAGCAGATCACCAAGCATCTGAATCGGCTGATCGACGTGGTCAAGGTGGTCGACCTGATCGAGACGCCCTATATCGAGCGTGAGCTGATGCTCATCAAGGTACGGGCGGTCGGTAAAGAGCGCGAAGAAATGAAGCGCATGGCCGACATCTTCCGGGGGCGCGTCATCGACGTCACCGACAAGAGCTACACGATCGAGCTGACCGGAGACGGCGTCAAACTCGATGCCTTCATCGACGCGCTGGACAGTGCAGCCATCATGGAAACCGTCCGCACGGGTGCTTCGGGCATTGCCCGCGGCGAGCGCACGCTTAAGGCCTGATCCATCCCACTTCCTCACGAAAGAGAGACCTCATGAAAGTGTTCTACGACAAGGACTGCGACCTCAAGCTCATCAAAGGCAAGAAAGTGGCCATCATTGGCTACGGTTCGCAGGGTCATGCTCACGCACTCAACCTGAACGACTCGGGTGTGAAAGTGGTGGTGGGCGTTCGCAAGGGCGGACCGTCCTGGGACAAGGTCAAGCTCGCCGGTCTGAAGGCTGAGACCATCCCCAATGCGGTCAAGGGCGCTGACTTCGTCATGATGCTCATGCCCGATGAGCATATTGCCGCGACGTACCGCGAAGAAGTGGAGCCCAACATCAAGAAGGGCGCCACGCTCGCCTTTGCTCACGGCTTCAACGTGCATTACGGTCAGGTCATGCCGCGTGCCGATCTCGACGTGGTCATGATCGCCCCGAAAGCACCGGGCCACACGGTGCGCTCCACCTATGCGCAGGGCGGTGGCGTACCGATGCTGATCGCGCTGCACCAGGATCGCAGCGCCCGCGCCCGCGACCATGCACTGTCCTATGCCTGTGCCATTGGTGGCGGGCGTGCCGGCATCATCGAGACTAATTTCCGCGAAGAAACCGAGACCGATCTCTTTGGCGAGCAGACCGTGCTGTGTGGCGGTACGGTTGAGCTGATCAAGGCTGGTTTCGAGACGCTGGTCGAAGCCGGCTACGCGCCCGAAATGGCCTACTTCGAGTGCCTGCACGAACTCAAGCTGATCGTTGACCTGATCTATGAAGGCGGCATCGCCAACATGAA
>DGIT01000032.1:54527-64808 GCA_002386465.1 Burkholderiales bacterium UBA4615
TACTCGATCTCCAACAACGCCGAGTTTGGCGAATACGAGACGGGCCCCAAGATGATCACGCCTGAAACCAAGGCAGCGATGAAACAGGTCCTGGCTGACATTCAGTCTGGCGACTATGCCAAGCGCTTCATCCTCGAAAACCGAGCCGGCGCTCCCACGCTGCTGTCGCGCCGCAGGTTGACCGCGGAGCATCCGATTGAGCAGGTCGGCGAGAAATTGCGTGCGATGATGCCCTGGATCAAGGCCAACAAGCTGGTCGATCGCTCGCGTAACTGACAGTCCTTGCCCGACTGCGACTGCGACTGCGGCGTCTACAGGCGTCGCGACGCAGCGCAGTAGTCAGCATGTTCGCGCGCGTTACGGGGGAAAGATGGTCGATAAGCCCAGGCACAGCCGACGGAAACCGTTAAGGGTTCCACGTGTTGCGCGCGTCGCTCGGGACTACCCCGAGTCTGACGCCCCCGTCGTTTCTGCACCGGTCCCACCTGGTCGCCCTCGTTCGCGCGGCATTTATTTACTGCCCAACGCCTTTACGACCGGAAATCTCTTCGCAGGGTTTTTCGCGATCGTCCAGGCGATGAACAACCGGTTCGAAATCGCCGCCGTTGCGATTTTTATCGCCATGGTGCTGGATGGTCTGGATGGGAGGGTCGCTCGTCTGACTGGGACGCAAAGCGCTTTCGGAGAGCAATACGACTCCATGTCCGACATGGTCTCATTTGGACTTGCGCCCGCCTTGGTGGTTTACGAATGGTCCCTGCGGGGGATGGGCAAGCTAGGCTGGCTTGCAGCCTTTGTTTATGTCGCGGGCGCGGCGCTGCGTCTGGCCCGTTTCAACACCAACATCGGCGTGGTCGACAAGCGCTTCTTTCAGGGGATGCCGAGCCCGGCGGCTGCGGCGCTTGTGACCGGGCTGGTCTGGATCGCCACCGATCTCAGGGAAACCCGCTGGATCGATGCCACGGGGGGTGACTTGCGCTGGCTCGCCTGGGCCATCACGGTCTATGCCGGGGTCACGATGGTGTCGAGCGCACCGTTCTACAGTTTCAAGGACATCAATCTCAAGCGCAGTGTGCCGTACATGGTCCTGCCGCTGCTGGTACTGGGCTTTGTTCTGGTGTCCTCGGATCCACCGACAGTCCTTTTTTCCCTGTTCATGCTTTACGCACTCTCAGGCTATGTGGTCTGGGTCTGGCGTCGACTGAACTTGCGCCGCCAGGCTGCATCAAATTGACCGTAGGCAGTGTCGCCCTTTAACATAGCGGGTTGTCTTCATTGAAATTCCGCTCATGACGTCACCCCGAAAGAGCGCCGCACCCGGGCGTAAGCCTCTGGTCATCGGCAATTGGAAGATGCACGGCGATGTGGCGTTCATAGAATCCCTGCTCGCCGGCGTGCGGAAAGGATGGCGTCTGCGGGCGCAGGTACAGGCCGTCGACGTAGGTGTCTGTCCGCCTTACCCCTACATCGGACTGGTCGCAGCCAGACTGGCCGGGAGTCCCCTCACCTGGGGTTCGCAGAACATTTCGGATCATGAGCGCGGCGCCTACACCGGCGAGGTCGCGGGCAGCATGCTGGCAGACCTGGCGTGTACATGGGCGCTGATCGGGCATTCCGAGCGACGTGCGTTATTCGGCGAGACCGATGTGCAGGTCGCAGCAAAGGTCGATCAGGCATTGGCCAGTGGCGTAATACCTGTGATCTGTGTGGGCGAGACGCTCCAGGAACGTGAGGCGGGCCAAACCGAGGCCGTCTTAGGCAGGCAGATCGATGCCGTGTGCGCACGCCTTCAACATGCCGCGGACCGCTATGTGTTGGCCTATGAGCCCGTCTGGGCGATTGGTACAGGCGTGACTGCCACGCCGGAGCAAGCTCAGGCGGCTCATCGCTTCCTGCGCAATCGCCTGCTGGCGGGAGGCGTTTTTTCGGCGTCAGCTGCGCGCATTTTGTATGGTGGTTCAGTCAAGCCTGGCAATGCGGCCGAGCTTTTTTCCCAGCCCGATGTCGATGGTGGCCTGATCGGCGGCGCATCGCTCGTGGCGGACGATTTTTTGGCGATCTGCCGCGCAGCGGCCAGCGTTGCCTGAGGTTTTTGGAGAGTTCCGGATGTCCATTCTTTCGACGATCGCCGTGGTGATCCAGGTATTAAGTGCCATCGGCGTCATCGTTCTGGTGCTGCTGCAGCATGGCAAGGGCGCCGATATGGGCGCAGCGTTTGGTTCCGGTTCTTCCGGCAGCCTCTTTGGTGCTACCGGCTCGGCCAATTTCCTGAGTCGCCTCACTGCAGCCTTAGCCACGGTGTTTTTCATTTCCACTCTGGCGCTCGCGTTCTTTGCGAACAGCCGGGACGCGTCACGCGAGCCGTCCAGCGTGATGGACAAGCTCTCAGTCCCGGCTACCGCTCCCACAACGCCGTCAGGCGCCGCTGCGGGTTCGACCACGCCACCTGTGGCAACCAATCCGGCAGCGACCGATGTCCCCGCTGCTCAAGCGCCTGCCCAGACCGGTGCGGGGGCGGGTGCGGTGCCGGCAGCAGGCAGTGCGGCGCCGGCTGATGCGTCGCAAAAAAATGGCGCGTCCAACGCAATACCGAAGTAAAGACGCGGTAGAATCCGGCCGCCGCGCCGACGTGGTGAAATTGGTAGACACGCTATCTTGAGGGGGTAGTGGCGAAAGCTGTGCGAGTTCGAGTCTCGCCGTCGGCACCAAGAATTCCAACACGCTGCACGTATCAGGGATGTCGTTGTGAACCTAGAGCAATACCTGCCCGTCCTGCTTTTCATGCTGGTGGGCACGGCGATCGGCTTTGCGCCGATGCTGCTGGGCAAACTGCTGGGTCCGTCCCGTCCGGACCCCGAAAAGCTCTCGCCGTACGAGTGCGGCTTTGAAGCGTTCGAAGATGCCCGCATGAAATTCGACGTCAGGTACTACCTGGTGGCGATTCTTTTCATCCTGTTCGATCTGGAAATTGCCTTCTTGTTTCCCTGGGCGGTTTCGCTCGATTCGATCGGATTCTTCGGATTCATGTCCATGATGATTTTCCTGACCATTCTGGTGGTCGGATTCATCTATGAATGGATGAAAGGCGCGCTCGACTGGGAGTGAGCGTCTGGGCGGCCCATGAGGGCCGGCGATGCCAGGTGGGCTTCGCAGGAGGGTAATGGTGAGTCGAATGAGATGGGACACCGTGCCGAAGTGCGCGGGTCAGAGCAGGGAGTTGTCAGTGGCTAGGAAGGGCAAGCAATGAGCGTTGAAGGCCTCCTGAACGAAGGCTTCGTCACGACGAACCTCGACAAGCTGATCAACTGGACCCGTACAGGCTCCATGTGGCCCATGACATTCGGGCTGGCCTGTTGCGCGGTGGAAATGATGCATGCCGGTGCGGCCCGTTACGACCTCGATCGCTTCGGCATCATGTTCCGTCCGAGCCCGAGGCAGTCCGACGTCATGATCGTTGCGGGCACGTTGTGCAACAAAATGGCGCCCGCACTGCGCAAGGTCTACGATCAGATGGCCGAGCCGCGTTGGGTGATCTCAATGGGTTCATGCGCCAACGGCGGCGGGTACTACCACTATTCGTACTCGGTTGTGCGCGGATGCGATCGCATCGTTCCGGTAGATGTCTACGTGCCTGGCTGCCCACCAACGGCTGAGGCACTCCTCTACGGCATTCTGCAGTTGCAGAACAAGATCCGCCGTACCAACACGATCGCGCGCTGAGGGTCCGGGATGTCTGAGATACCCACCCTTCAATCTGCGCTCGGCGACGCGCTTGGAGACCACGCTGCGAGCCTGACGCAACATCTGGGCGAGCACACGCTGCTCGTCCCGGCTTCAAGCTGGCTGCAGACTGCCTCGGTGCTGCGTGATCACGCGGCCTTGCGGTTCGATACGCTGATCGACCTTTGCGGTCTCGACTATCTCGAATATGGCAATGGAGCCCACGACGGTCCGCGCTTTGCAGTCGTGGTGCATCTGTTATCAGTGGTCCATAACCATCGTCTGCGCGTGCGGGTGTTTTGCACCGACGACGATTTCCCCGTACTGCCTTCCTTAATCGACATCTGGCCCGCCGTCGGGTGGTTTGAGCGCGAAGCCTTCGACCTGTTCGGAGTGGTCTTTGAAGGTCATCCTGACCTTCGCCGAATCCTGACCGACTACGGATTCGTCGGACATCCGTTCCGCAAGGACTTCCCGGTTTCTGGCCATGTGGAAATGCGCTACGACCCGGAGCAAAAGCGGGTGGTGTATCAGTCGGTCACGATCGAACCGAGAGAAATCGTGCCACGCGTCATTCGTGAAGAAGGATATGGCGTGGGCCGCTGAGCGCGGCGTACACGCTTCACATCATGGCTGAAATCAAGAATTACACGCTCAATTTCGGGCCTCAGCATCCTGCCGCACACGGTGTGCTGCGTCTGGTGCTGGAACTCGACGGTGAAGTCGTACAGCGCGCCGACCCGCATATCGGGTTGTTGCACCGTGCCACTGAAAAATTGGCCGAAACGCGCACGTTTTTGCAGAACGTGCCTTACATGGACCGGCTCGACTATGTCTCGATGATGAGCAACGAGCATGCCTATGTGCTCGCCATAGAGAAGCTCACGGGTATCGAGGTCCCGGTCCGGGCGCAATACATCCGGGTGATGTTCGACGAAATCACCCGCATCCTGAATCACCTGATGTGGATCGGTGCCCACGCGCTCGACGTCGGCGCGATGACGGTCTTCCTGTACGCGTTTCGCGAGCGTGAAGACCTGATGGACTGCTACGAGGCGGTGTCCGGCGCGCGCATGCACGCGGCCTACTACCGCCCAGGTGGTGTCTATCGTGACCTGCCAGATCGCATGGCCCAGTATGCGGCGAGCAAGGTGCGCAACGAGGCCGGTGTACGGGAGCTGAATCGCGACCGTCAGGGCTCCTTGCTCGATTTCATTCAGGCTTTCACCGAGCGCTTCCCGGGCTATGTAGACGACTACGAAACGCTGCTGACCGATAACCGGATCTGGAAGCAGCGGCTGGTCGGAATCGGGGTGGTCTCGCCTGAGCGTGCGAAGGCGCTGGGCTTCACAGGTCCGATGTTGCGTGGATCGGGTGTGGAATGGGACCTTCGCAGAAAACAGCCGTATGAAGTCTACGATCGCCTGGACTTTGATATTCCCGTCGGCACGAACGGCGACAGCTACGACCGTTACCTGGTGCGTGTGGAAGAGATGCGCCAGAGCAATCGGATCGTGCGCCAGTGTGTGGACTGGCTGCGCGCCAATCCTGGGCCGGTCATGATCGACGATCACAAAGTGGCACCGCCTTCACGCGTCGACATGAAGTCGAATATGGAAGAGCTGATTCACCACTTCAAGCTCTTCACCGAGGGCATGCATGTGCCGCAGGGCGAGGCCTATGCGGCGGTCGAGCATCCCAAGGGTGAGTTCGGCATCTATCTTGTCTCCGATGGCGCAAACAAGCCCTATCGCCTGAAAATTCGCGCGCCCGGTTTCGTGCACCTGCAGGCTCTGGACGAAATGGCGCGTGGTCACATGATTGCCGACGTCGTGACGCTGATCGGTTCGCAGGACATCGTCTTCGGGGAGATCGACCGATGAAACCTCTGCTCTCCGACGCGGCTTATCAGCGCATCGATCGCGAGGTGGCCAAGTATCCCGCCGACCAGAAGCAATCTGCTGTCATGGCCGCTCTGACGATCGCTCAGGATGAGATCGGCTGGGTGTCGCAGCCTGTGATTGATGATGTGGCGGCTTATCTGTCCATGACGCCGATCGCGGTCTGGGAGGTTGCCACCTTCTACAACATGTATGCCACCAAGCAGCCTGGAGCCTTCAAGGTTGCGATCTGCACCTGTTTGCCCTGCGCACTGCGTGACGGCGAGAAGGCTGCGCACTATTTGAAAGACAAACTCGGTATCGGGTTTGGCGAAACCACGGCTGACGGTCGATTCACTTTGGTGGAGTCCGAGTGTCTGGGTGCGTGTGGTGATGCGCCCGTGCTGCTCGTGAACAACAAGCGCATGTGCAGTTTCATGAGCGCCGAAAAACTCGACGCGCTCGTCGACGAACTCAAGAAAGCCTGAGGCCGGGAGGATTGTCATGGGAGCAACCGACATTCGACAGGCACTTGAGGCTGTGAGAGCCCAGGAGACCTGCTTTCATGGTCGCCATATCAGCCCGCAAATCTACGCAGGTCTGAATTCGGCCGATGGTTGGCACCTCAAGGACTACGAAGCCCGCGATGGCTACAAGGCCCTGCGGCGCATCCTGAGTGAGGGGCTGACGCCCGAGCAAGTAATCGCTGAAGTCAAGGCCTCGGGCCTGCGGGGGCGAGGCGGCGCCGGTTTTCCCACCGGCTTGAAGTGGAGCTTCATGCCGCGACAGTTTCCGGGTCAGAAGTACCTGGTCTGCAATTCAGACGAGGGCGAGCCGGGTACGTTCAAAGACCGCGACATCCTGCGCTACAACCCGCATATCGTGATCGAGGGCATGGCCATCGCCGCCTACGCCATGGGGATCAGCGTCGGGTACAACTATATTCACGGCGAGATCTTCGAAGTCTATGAGCGCTTCGAGCAGGCGCTCGAAGAAGCGCGCGCGGCTGGCTATCTCGGCGACGGCATCATGGGCTCGTCCTACAACTTTCAGTTGCACGCCTTTCATGGCTACGGCGCCTATATTTGCGGTGAAGAGACCGCACTGCTCGAGTCGCTCGAGCCCAAGCTGCAAGGGCCGCGGATCAAGCCGCCGTTTCCGGCGAGCTTTGGTCTGTATGGCAAGCCCACCACCATCAACAACACCGAGACTTTCGCAGCGGTGCCTTGGATCATCCGCAATGGCGGGCCGGCATTCCTGGAGGTGGGTAAGCCCAACAACGGCGGCACCAAGATTTTCTCGATTTCAGGCGATGTCGAACGGCCGGGCAACTACGAGATTCCCCTGGGAACGCCCTTTGCCAAGCTGCTCGAGCTGGCCGGTGGCATGCGCGGCGGACGCAAGCTCAAGATGGTGATTCCCGGCGGTTCCTCCATGCCGGTGCTGCCTGCCGACATCATGATGGCCACCGACATGGATTACGACTCGATCGCCAAAGCGGGTTCCATGCTGGGCTCGGGCGCAGTGATCGTGATGAACGAGACCCGTTGCGCCGTGAAGTGCCTCCAGCGGCTGTCCTATTTCTACTACGAGGAATCCTGCGGCCAGTGCACGCCCTGTCGTGAGGGCACAGGATGGTTGTGGCGGATGGTCGATCGCATCGAACGGGGGGAGGGCACTTATGCCGACCTCGATCGCCTGGGCGAAGTGGCCGACAACATTCAAGGGCGCACCATCTGTGCGCTGGGTGATGCGGCAGCCATGCCGGTCAAAGCATTCCTGAAGCACTATCGCGCGGAGTTCGAGCACCACGTCGAACACAAGCGCTGCATCGTGCCGGCCTACGTGTGAGCAAGTCGAATGGTTGAGATCGAAATCGACGGCAACAAGGTCGAGGTGGCCGAGGGCAGCACCGTGATGGTGGCCGCCAACCGCCTGGGCATCTATGTGCCGCACTTCTGCTATCACAAGAAGCTGTCCATTGCGGCTAACTGCCGCATGTGCCTGGTGGAGGTCGAGAAAGCGCCTAAGCCGCTGCCGGCGTGTGCCACCCCGGTGACGGCTGGCATGAAGGTCTCCACCAAGTCCGCCAAGGCGGTGGCGGCTCAGAAGGGGGTGATGGAGTTCCTGCTCATCAACCATCCTCTGGATTGTCCGATCTGCGATCAGGGCGGCGAGTGCCAGCTCCAGGATCTGGCGATGGGGTACGGCAGTTCAGCGTCGCGCTACACCGAAGAAAAGCGCGTGGTGTTTCACAAGTCGGTGGGTCCGCTGGTAGCGGCCGAGGAAATGTCGCGCTGTATCCATTGCACGCGTTGCGTGCGCTTTGGCCAGGAAGTGGCCGGGGTCATGGAACTGGGCATGGCGGGCCGCGGTGAGCACTCCGAGATCATGTCCTTCGTGGGGCGTGGGGTGCAGTCTGAACTCTCGGGCAACATGATTGACGTCTGTCCGGTCGGTGCACTGACCAGCAAGCCGTTCCGTTACAGCGCCCGGACCTGGGAACTGTCGCGGCGCAAATCGGTGTCTGCACACGACTCGCTGGGCTCCAATCTGGTGGTGCAGGTCAAGCAGAACGATGTCATGCGCGTGCTGCCGCTTGAAAATGACGCCATCAACGAATGCTGGCTGTCCGATCGTGACCGGTTCGCCTATGAAGGTCTCGGCTCGTCACAGCGCCTGCTGCGCCCCATGCTGCGCCAGGACGGCGTCTGGCAGGAAGTCGACTGGCAGGTGGCCTTGCAATATGCCGCCCATGCATTGGCTTCGGTGAAAAGCCGTCATGGGGCCGAGGCGCTGGGTGCGCTCGCCACACCGCAAGGCACGAGCGAAGAGCTCCATCTGATGGCCCGCCTGATGCGCGGCCTCGGCAGCGAGAACATCGATTTCCGTGCGCGCGTTGCAGACCCGACCTTGGCTTCGCAGCTGCAAGGTGCCCCTTGGCTGGGTCTGCCGGTTGAATCGATCAATACGCTTGATCGGGTCCTGGTGGTCGGATCCTTCCTGCGCAAAGACCATCCTTTGCTGGCCGCGCGAATCCGTGCCGCTGCCAAACGGGGCGCAAAGATCGGCGTGTTGCATGCGGTCAATGAAGACCTCCTCATGCCGGTTGCGGCGCGTGCCACTGTGGCGGCATCGGGCTGGGCGCGTACGCTCGCTGCAGTGCGCGTAGGGCTGCTGCGTGCAAAGGGCGAGCCTGTTCCCTCAGACCTCGCCGGGATCGAACCCGACGCGTCGGCTGCCGCTTTGGGCGCTTTGTTGGCTGAAGGCGCGCACAAGGCGATCCTGCTGGGCAATGCGGTGGGCCACCACCCACGGGCGGCGGACGTTGCCGTGCAGGCTCAGGCGCTCGCCCATGTCGCCGGCGCCTCACTGGGCTGGCTTGTCGAGGGAGCAAATGGCACAGGCGGCTATCTTGCAGGCGCCGTGCCGGGCGCTCAGGGGCTGGACGCGAGCGCCATGGTGCATGCGCCGCGCAAAGCCTACCTGCTGCTGGGAATGGAGCCGAAGCTGGACCATGGCCATCCTGTGGCCGCCATGAACGCATTGGCTGCAGCCGATACCGTCGTTGCGCTCACTGCATTTGCCTCTGAGGACTTGCTCGAGGTGGCTGACTGTCTGTTGCCGGTGACGCCGTTCACCGAGACTGCAGGCAGCTTCGTGAATTGCGCAGGCACGTCTCAGTCGTTCAATGCTGTCGTGCGTCCGGCTGGTGAAGCGCGCCCGGCATGGAAGGTGCTGCGTGTGCTGGGAAATCTGCTTGAGCTGCCTGGGTTCGATCAGGAGACCGCCGAGCAGGTTCGCGCGCAGGCCTTGCCTGCCGACCTGTCCGCTCATTTGAGCCCAGGCCTGCGTGGTGTGCCCACAGACGCACCTGCTGCGGCAACTGCCTCGACACTGGAGCGTATTGCCGACGTGCCGGTCTATTTCAGCGACCCGATCGTGCGCCGTGCTGCGAGCCTGCAGCAGACCGTCGATGCCGGGGCCCCGGCAGTTCGCCTGAATGCGGCTACCCTGACGCGCCTGGGCTTGGCGTCGGGCGATGCGGTGCGTGTCACGCAAGAGGGTGCCGCAGCGGCCGGCGTCGCAACGCTCACCGTGCTGCTTGATGAGGGCGTGGCCGACAACGTCGTTCGCCTGGCGGCGGCCCATGTCAGCACAGCATCCCTGGGCGCCATGATCGGACCGATCAGCCTGGAGCGTGCCCAATGAACTGGATTGATGCACTCGATGCTCAAGGGCAGTCGCTGCTGGGCGGGCTGTGGCCAGTGGTCTGGACGCTCGTCAAGATCGTGGCGGTCGTGCTGCCCTTGCTGGGCTGCGTGGCGTACCTGACCTTCTGGGAACGCAAGCTGATCGGTTACATCCAGCTGCGCATTGGACCGAACCGGGTCGGACCCAAGGGCTTGCTGCAGCCGATCGCTGATGCGGTGAAGTTGCTGTTTAAGGAAGTCATTCTTCCTGCTCGCGCTAATCCGGGCCTGTACATCCTCGGTCCGGTCATGACCATCATGCCGGCGCTGGCCGCCTGGGCGGTCATCCCCTTTGGCCCGGATCGGGCGCTGGCCAACGTCAATGCCGGCTTGCTGCTGTTGCTTGCCATCACTTCGCTGGAGGTCTACGGCGTCATCCTCGCCGGTTGGGCATCCAATTCGAAGTACGCGTTTCTGGGGGCCATGCG
>DGIT01000032.1:64877-67640 GCA_002386465.1 Burkholderiales bacterium UBA4615
CTCATGGTGTCGGGCAGTCTGAACATGACCGATATTGTCGAGCGGCAAAACGTAGGCCGCTTTGCGTCGATGGGCCTCAATGTCCTGTCCTGGAACTGGTTGCCGCTGCTGCCGATCTTCGTCGTCTACTTCATTTCGGGCGTTGCCGAAACCAACCGGCATCCCTTTGACGTGGTCGAGGGCGAGTCCGAGATCGTTGCGGGTCACATGATCGAGTATTCCGGCATGGGCTTCGCCATCTTCTTTCTGGCTGAGTACGCCAACATGATCCTCATCTCGGCACTTGCCGCGATCATGTTCCTCGGTGGCTGGGCCCCGTTCTTCAGCCTGGGCATCGATATCGGTCCGCAGTGGTTCTGGGACTGGTTCTGGCTGTTCTTCAAGACCTTCCTGCTGGTATCAGTCTTTATCTGGATCCGTGCATCGTTCCCACGCTACCGGTATGACCAGATCATGCGCCTGGGCTGGAAGATCTTCATCCCGGTCACGCTGGTGTGGCTGGTGGTGGTCGGCATCTGGATGCAGACCCCGTTCAACATCTGGAACTGAGCGCAAGCAAAGACCTCGACATGGAAGCGATCAAGGACTTCGTCAAGAGCTTCATGCTCACTGAACTGCTCAAGGGTCTGCGGCTGACCGGTTCGCAGGTATTTGCACGCAAGATCACCATTCAGTTCCCCGAGGAAAAGACGCCCTACTCGCCGCGATTCCGGGGTCTGCATGCGCTGCGTCGGTATCCCAATGGTGAAGAGCGGTGCATTGCCTGCAAGTTGTGCGAAGCGGTTTGCCCTGCCATGGCCATCAGCATCGAGTCGGAAGTTCGACCGGAAGACGGCAGCCGTCGGACCAAGCGCTACGACATCGATCTGACCAAGTGCATCTTCTGCGGCTTTTGCGAAGAGTCCTGTCCGGTCGATTCGATCGTCGAGACCCATGTCCTCGAATACCACGGGGAAAAGCGCGGTGATCTTTACTTCACCAAGGAAATGCTTCTGGCGGTGGGCGACCGTTACGAACCGCAAATTGCTGCGGCCCGTGAATCCGATGCCCGCTATCGCTGAGGCAGCCTGACCCTGAACGGACGTCGACGTGGACCCGAAAGCATTCATTTTCTATCTGTTCGCAGCCGTGACGGTATTCGCCGCGTTGCGGGTGGTCACTGCACGCAACCCGGTGCACTCGGCCCTGTTCCTGGTCCTGGCGTTTTTCTCGGCGGCAGGCATCTGGCTGCTGCTGCGCGCGGAGTTTCTGGCCATCACGCTGGTGCTGGTCTACATCGGTGCGGTGATGGTGCTGTTCCTTTTCGTTGTGATGATGGTCGACATCAACATCGATCGCATGCGTGAAGGATTCTGGAGCAACCTGCCGGTGGCGGCCCTGGTTGGAGCCCTGGTTGTGCTGGAGCTTGCTGCGGTGCTGTGGTCGCAATTCGGTCGCGTGGGTGCAGCCGACGCACCGCGCCTGCCGGCCGATTACAACAACACCAAGGCACTGGGTAAGCTGATCTACACCGAGTACGTCTACCCGTTCGAGATCGCGGCTGTGCTGCTGCTGGTGGCCATTGTCGCAGCCATTGCGCTCACCTTGCGTCGACGCACGGGTGTCAAAGGCCAGAACCCTTCCGAGCAGGTCCGGGTGCGTGCCAAAGACCGGCTGCGTATCGTGCGCATGCCTTCCAGCCGTCCTGCGGCCACCGAACCCGAGCAGCAGCCATGAACATCACGCTCGCCCATTATCTCGTGCTTGGCGCAATCCTGTTTGCGATCAGCGTGATCGGCATATTCCTGAACCGGCGCAATGTGCTGATCGTCCTGATGGCGATCGAACTGATGCTGCTGGCCGTGAACCTGAATTTCGTCGCCTTTTCGCACTTTCTGGGCGATGCCGCAGGCCAGATCTTCGTCTTTTTCATTCTCACCGTGGCTGCTGCCGAGTCGGCCATCGGCCTGGCGATTCTGGTCGTGCTCTTCCGCAACCTTGACACCATCAATGTCGAGGACCTGGACACGCTGAAGGGCTGATGATGAAACCGATCTACCTCGTCATTCCCTTCGCGCCGCTGATCGGCGCACTGATTGCGGGGCTGTTCGGCCGCGCCATTGGCCGCACGATGAGCCATGTGGTCACCATTGCGGGTGTGGCGATTGCGCTCGTTGCGTCCATCATGGTCTTGCAATCCACCCTTGCTGGCGAAACCTTCAATGGTCCGCTCTACACCTGGGCGGTCATCGACAACCTGAAGTTTGAAGTCGGATTTCTCATAGACAACCTCACCGCCACCATGATGTGCGTGGTGACCTCGGTCTCGCTGATGGTGCACATCTACACCATCGGCTACATGAAAGACGACGACGGCTATCAGCGCTTTTTTGCGTACATCAGCCTGTTCACGTTTTCGATGCTGATGCTGGTCATGTCCAACAACTTCTTGCAGCTCTTTTTTGGCTGGGAAGCGGTGGGCCTGGTCTCGTATCTGCTGATTGGCTTCTGGTATACCCGGCCGACCGCCATTTACGCCAACCTGAAGGCCTTCCTGGTCAACCGCGTCGGTGACTTCGGGTTCTTGCTGGGCATCGGCCTCGTGGCCACCTGGTTTGGCAGCCTGGACTATGCCGAGGTCTTCAAGGGCGCGCCCTCTCTGGCCGACAAGACCATCAACCCGTTGGGCATGGGGGAGTGGCTGCTGATCACGGTTACCTGCATCTGTCTGTTCATCGGCGCCATGGGCAAGTCGGCGCAGTTTCCGCTCCATGTGTGGCTGCC
>DGIT01000032.1:67726-130978 GCA_002386465.1 Burkholderiales bacterium UBA4615
ATGTCACCGCTCTTCGAGCTCTCGGATGCTGCGCTGTCCTTCGTGATGGTGATCGGCGCTATCACGGCGCTCTTCATGGGTTTCCTTGGCATCGTTCAAAACGATATCAAGCGTGTGGTGGCCTATTCCACGCTGTCCCAGCTCGGGTACATGACGGTCGCGCTGGGCGCGTCCGCTTACAGCGTGGCCATCTTCCACCTCATGACCCACGCCTTCTTCAAGGCACTGCTTTTCCTGGCGGCAGGATCGGTCATTATCGGTATGCACCACGATCAGGACATCCGCCACATGGGTGGCCTGCGCAAGTACATGCCCATCACCTGGATCACCTCCTTGCTGGGTTCGCTGGCCCTGATTGGCACGCCGTTCTTCTCCGGGTTTTATTCCAAGGACATGATCATCGAGGCCGTGCGTGCTTCGCACCTGCCTGGCGCGGGCTTCGCGTCCTTCGCCGTGCTGGCCGGTGTGTTCGTGACTGCGTTTTATTCGTTCCGCATGTATTTCTTGGTCTTTCATGGCAAGGAGCGCTTCGATACCAGTAGCGCAGGCCATGGGCACGATCATGGGCACGACGCTCATGCCGCCGATGCCCACGGCCACGACGATCATCATGGTCATCATGGCGGTGTGCCCCACGAAAGCCCAGGTGTGATCACGCTCCCATTGGTGCTCCTGGCGATTCCCTCAGTCGTGATCGGCGCAATCGCGATTGGCCCGATGCTGTTCGGTGATGTCTTCAAGGGCGTGATCACCGTCGATGCGCGCCATGAAGCCATGGCTGAGCTTGCGCAACACTTCCATGGATGGGCCGCGATGGCGGTTCATGCGCTGCAGACCTTGCCGTTCTGGCTGGCGGTCGCAGGCGTTGCAGCAGCCTATTACTGCTACATGATCAACCCCGCACTGCCCGAAAGCATCCGCAACCGTTTCTCGGCCGTTTACCGCTTGCTCGACAACAAGTACTACCTCGATCGCTTCAACGAAGTGGTGTTTGCGGGTGGCGCACGCGCGCTTGGAGGCGGGCTGTGGAAGGCAGGCGATCAAGCCGTCATCGACGGGCTCGCGGTCAACGGCAGCGCGCGTCTGGTGGGCTGGTTCGCGGGGCTGCTGAGGGGCATTCAATCCGGTTTGATCTATCACTACGCCATCGCGATGATCGTTGGCGTGGCCTTACTTGTCTGGTGGTTCGTGCCGCTGCTCAAGCGCTGAAGCCGCACCAGGATTGCTCACCATGAACCCTTCTGTGTCCTACCTCAGCGCTGCCATCTGGATCCCCATCCTGGCCGGGCTCTTTTTGCTGGCATTTGGTCGTGACCGCAATGCCGGAGTGGTCCGCATGGTCGCGCTCGCGGCAGCCGTGCTCGGCTTTCTGGTGACGATCCCGCTGTATATCGGCTTCGACACGTACAGCGCGCAAATGCAGTTTGTCGAGCTCAGCCCCTGGATTGAGCGACTCAATGCCCATTACCACCTGGGTGTAGACGGCATTTCTCTGTGGCTGGTGATGTTGACCGCCTTCATCACGGTCATTGTGGTGATCGCCGCATGGAAAGTCATCGAGGAACGGGTGGCGGGCTACATGGCCTCCTTCCTCATTCTGTCGGGTCTCATGATCGGCGTGTTCAGTGCGCTCGACGGCTTGCTGTTCTATGTGTTCTTCGAAGCCACGCTGATCCCGATGTACATCATCATCGGCATCTGGGGTGGCCCCAACCGCGTCTACGCGGCCTTCAAGTTCTTCCTCTACACACTCCTGGGTTCGCTGCTGACACTGGTCGCCCTGGTGTATCTGTATTTGAAATCGGGTTCATTCTCGATTCTCGACTGGCACATGCTGCCGCTGTCCATGAATGAGCAACTCGCTATCTTTGGGGCGTTTCTGCTGGCCTTTGCGGTCAAGGTGCCAATGTGGCCGGTGCATACCTGGCTGCCTGATGCACACGTCGAGGCACCCACGGGAGGCTCGGTGGTCCTGGCGGCCATCATGCTCAAGCTCGGTGCCTACGGGTTCCTGAGGCTGTCTCTGCCGATCGTGCCCGACGCGAGCCATCATCTGGCGAACTTCATGATCGTGCTCTCGCTGATTGCGGTGGTGTACATCGGGCTGGTCGCCCTGGTGCAGACCGACATGAAGAAGCTGGTCGCTTATTCGTCCATTGCTCACATGGGCTTTGTGACGCTTGGGTTCTTCCTGTTCGACCAGCTCACCATGCAGGGCGGCATCATCCAGATGATTTCGCACGGATTCATCTCGGGTGCGATGTTCCTGTGCATCGGCGTGCTCTACGACCGCATGCACAGTCGGCGCATCTCGGACTACGGTGGCGTGGTCAACACCATGCCCAAGTTCGCAGCGCTGTTCATGCTCTTTGCCATGGCCAACAGCGGTCTGCCCGCCACCTCGGGGTTCGTCGGCGAGTTTATGGTGATCCTGGGAGCGGTACGCCACAGCTTCTGGGTGGCGCTCATTGCCGCCACCACGCTGATTTTCGGAGCCGCTTATTCGTTGTGGATGTACAAGCGCGTGGTGTTCGGTGAGACCGCGAATGAGGAAGTAGCCGAGTTGAAAGACGTGGATTCCCGCGAATTCTGGATGCTGGCTGCACTGGCCGTGGCGGTGCTCGTGATGGGTCTGTGGCCCAAGCCGTTCACGGATGTGTCTGAAGCGTCGGTGCGGGCCCTGCTCGAGCACGTCGCCATCTCGAAGATCAAGTGACATGCAGACCCTCAACCTTTCCGCCGCGCTGCCCGAGATCCTGCTGTTGATCGCAGCTTGCGTTG
Source organism: Burkholderiales bacterium UBA4615 (assembly GCA_002386465.1). Lineage (GTDB taxonomy): Bacteria > Pseudomonadota > Gammaproteobacteria > Burkholderiales > Burkholderiaceae_E > UBA4615. The sequence continues at coordinate 70,508 of DGIT01000032.1, forward strand.
TGCTGCTTGTCGATGTCCTGCGCAAAGAGGGCAGTGCGTCTGATATCAGTCTGCTGGCTATTGGTGCGGTAGCCGTGCCCTTTGTGGCTATCCTGATGCAGCTCAATCAGCCCTCACAGCCTGCATTGAATGGCATGTATGTGGCTGATCAGCTGGGTCATGTGCTCAAGCTGGCAGCCTGTATTGCAACGGCCATGGCGCTCATCTACGGCAGGCGATACGCACAGGCACGCGGCATGCATCGCGGTGAACTGTATGCGCTGGCGCTGTTTGCCCTGTTGGGTCAGATGGTCATGATCTCGGCCGGCAATTTGCTGGTGGTCTATCTGGGCCTGGAGCTGATGTCGCTGTCGCTGTACGCCATGGCAGCCATGCGTCGCGACCACCCGTTATCCACCGAGGCCGCCATCAAGTACTTCGTGCTGGGCGCATTGGCGTCGGGTTTTCTGCTGTACGGGATGTCAATGATCTACGGTGGCACAGGCACCTTGGATCTGGCTCGCATTTCTGCTGCGCTGCAATCAACGACCGGTAAATCGACCGTACTGATCTTCGGCGTGGTCTTTATCGTGGCTGGGCTGGCGTTCAAGTTCGGTGCAGTGCCGTTCCACATGTGGGTGCCCGACGTGTATCAGGGGACGCCCACGGTGGCGACACTGCTGATCGCCGCCGGTCCGAAGCTGGCTACTTTCGCCATTGCGTTTCGCATGCTTGCAGGCGGTCTGCTGGGGCTGGCCACTGACTGGCAACAGATGCTGCTGGTGCTCAGTGTGCTGTCGATGGCACTGGGCAACCTGGTGGCCATTACCCAAACCAACCTCAAGCGCATGCTCGCGTACTCAACGATTGCGCAGATCGGCTTCGTGCTGCTGGGCATGCTGGCAGGGGTTGTGGGCGGCGATACCAAAGGCCTGTCTGATGCCTGGAGTGCTTCGCTCTTTTACCTGATCACTTATGTGCTCACGACCCTAGGGACCTTCGGCGTGATCCTGCTGCTCTCTCGGGAGGGCCACGAGGCCGAGGAGATCGCAGACTTCAAGGGCTTGGGTAAGCGCAGCCCGGGCTTGGCATTTGTGGTGCTGATTCTGATGTTCTCGCTCGCAGGTATTCCGCCTACGGTGGGTTTTTACGCCAAGCTATCGGTTCTGCAGGCGACCGTGAATGCCGGGTTGGTCTGGTTGGCGGTGGCGGCGGTGATGCTGTCTCTTGTGGGTGCGTTTTACTACCTGCGGATCGTCAAGACGATCTACTTCGACGAGCCAGCCGATGCGCATGCAGTCCTACCCGCGCAAGGGGCGCATACCTTGCTCCTGGTGAACGGAGCGCTCGTTCTGCTGCTGGGCTTGCTCCCTGGGCCGCTGATGAGCTTGTGCCTGGATGCGGTCAAGCGCACGCTGGGCGGTTGATCAGCCCTGAGCCGAACATGAGGTTCGTCGTGTCACGGGTTTGGGCGCAGTGCTTTCTGCATTCAGGGACCTCTGCATGACGGGGCCGCCAAGCGATCCGCAGTCAGATGTGCCGCGCTCGACGCTGCATGAAGACACCGTCGAGTCCGAGCTGATTTATCAGGGCGTTTTCCTTAAGGTCATGAAGGATCGGGCCCGCGTGCCTGATGGGACCGTGCATCCACGAGAATGGGTGATGCACCCGGGAGCATCGGCGATCGTCGCGCTGGCCGAGGACGCCCGTGTACTCGTCGAACGTCAGTTTCGCTACCCGATGGGCCGCGAGTACATCGAAATCCCAGCCGGAAAGATAGACGCCGGTGAAGCGCCCTTGCAAACGGCGCAACGCGAATTGCTGGAAGAGACAGGGTACTGCGCACGCTCGTGGGCGCCGCTGACCAAGATTCACCCCGCCATCGGCTTTTCAAATGAGGTCATTCACCTCTTCCTGGCAAGGGGGCTCGAGCTTCACTCGAAAGGCCCTAAGCCCGATGCAGGCGAGCACATCGAGATAGAGTGGGTCACCCTTGGTTGGCTGGTAGATGCGCTGAAGGCTGGCCGCTTGCCCGATGTCAAGACGCAGATTGGTGTCATGCACTTGCAGCGCATGGTTGAGGGTGATTGGGACTGGCCTGAGGTGCTGGTAACACGGTAAACGATACCCGGGCTGGGTGGGCCAACTGCGGCCGAGCACTGACCCTGATTCAGGCGGGCAAGATGGCGCTCACTGCAGCGATAGCTGGCGCTTGGCTTAGTCGCCGCTCAGACACTCCAGGAGAAATCGGTTCGCCTCGTTGGAATTTTCGTAAAGCAACCAATGGCCCCCTCGGTCAATGAACCGGTGCGACGTTAGCCCTAACGCTTGCACGCGCTCGGTCAGCGCATCGAACTGGTGGGCATACAACACGTCCTGTCGGCTCCAGATCCCGTAAGCAGGGCACTGCCAGCGCGCACTGAGCGCACGCATCGCGTCGGTGTGTACGAGCCTGCGCCCCTTGACCCGCTCGCGCGTCGCGGACCTGGCCTGAATCTCGATGGCCAGGTCATCAATGCTTGCCGGGTCGTGCAGCATCATGGCCTGAAGATTGAAGCGCAGACTCTCGCGTCGGGCGAGTGGATCGGTCACCCGTCCAACCGGCTGCAGAACGGGCATGGGACCCAATAAGCCCAGACCTGCAGCGCTGACGACGATCAATCGATCCAGTCCAGGCGGTACTTGCGCTGCGATGTAGGACGACACCAGCGCGCCGAATGAAAAGCCGACCAGATCGAAATGCTGTGCGCCAACGATTTGCGGCAGGTTGGACGCCACGATGTCTGCGATGGAGTCGGCATCCAGCCCTTCGCGTGGCAGGTCGGAATCGGCAAATCCAGGCATGTCCGGCGCCCACACGGTGCGGTGCGCAGCAAGTGCTTCGATATTGCGGGCCCAGTGCATCCAACTGCCTGCGCCCCCGTGCAGAAGCACCAGCGGGCGGCCACTGCCCCAGCGTCGCCACACCATCCGAGCGCCCTCACCGCAGGGCGTCCATACCCGTTCAGCTGTCCGTTCGAGATGTTCAAGCACAGGGTGTTGTTCGTTCATGGCTCAGGCTTGGTACAGTATCGGTCTCGGAGGGCTGGCAGAGCGGTTTAATGCGGCAGTCTTGAAAACTGTTGTGGGTGAGAGCCCACCGGGGGTTCGAATCCCTCGCCCTCCGCCAGAACAAAACCTGCTAACTCGCTCAGTCGGGTTGCTAGGCGCTCAGAGCCCAGCACCATGTAGGGCTTTTTGCTTGTGCGCCCTGACTGACCCCATGGCCACCCACCTCCGAAAACTGTCTCAAACCCCCTCTCGTCTCAGAACATCCTGACTTTCCGAGTATCGGTACGGATTAATTCTCGAGCTAAGCCTTTCTGGTCAACAACCCGCGCTCACCGGTAACAGGCATATGCACGTACAACTTTGCCTGATTCATTGAACTCGAAAGTTTCCGCGACAGATTGTTTCCGGTGATTCCGACAGTAGATGGTCACGGTTTCGAAGCCGATCAACACCGTGTCGAGTTCGAATCGCAATTGAGGCTGCGCCGCGAGGCCAGCACTCCAGTAGCTGCGAAGTGCCTCTCGTCCGATGACTCGGCCATGGCCGACGCGCTGCGCGGCGACCGGCGAAAGGAACACAACGTCATCGACGTAATGCGACAGGATTGCATCGATGTCATGCCTGTTCCAGGCATCAATCCAGTTTGTGGCATACGCTTCAGCGTCACTGCGTGACCAGTTTTCCATTGGGTGATCGTCAGTTCAAACAACGGCAGATTAGGCAGGCGACGCATGAAGCTTCAGCCCTAGCGCTGCGATGACCTTCATGATGGTTGCAAACTCTGGATTGCCTTCCGCAGAGAGAGCTTTGTAGAGGCTCTCGCGACCTAGGCCCGCATCGCGGGCAATCTGGCTCATGCCTTTGGCGCGCGCAATATCGCCGAGCGCAGCGGCAATCAATGCAGAGTCCCCTTCTTGAAGCGCCGCTTCCAGATAGGCTGCCATGTCCTCATCGGTGATCAGGTGCTCGGCAGGATCCCAAACGCGGGTCTTGGTTTTGGTCATGGTCACGACTCTCTCAGATTTTTTGCCAAAGCCTTGGCGTTGCGGATGTCCTTGTCCTGAGTGGACTTGTCTCCTCCGGCCAGCAAGACGATCACGACCTCGCTGCGCTGGACGAAATAGATCCGGTATCCGGGCCCGTGATCAACCCTTAGTTCCGACACGCCATCGCCCACGGGCTTGGCATCGCCGGCGTTGCCGAGAGACAAGCGTCGGATGCGGATGTCGATGCGGGCACGAGCGATTCGGTCTCGCAGTCCGGAAAACCATTGAGCGTAGGCTTCAGTTTGCTGGATCTGGATCACGCCTCAATGTATCCCATGGGAAACATTTGCGTCAAGCTAGGCTTGGAGCAGCTCGTGAGTTCGAATCCCCGACCCCACCAAAAAAGGGGGGGGCTCGAAAACTGAGCGAGTGCCAGTCCAATCCAGGACGGTTCATGTCTTCAGGCCGTGATGCGGCATCCAGCGCTCAGAGTTGCCGAGCCCTATACCGCCCTGTGGGTTGATGCGACAGAGCGCACCTGCAGCCCAGACTGCCGAGGCCCCCACCATTGTGAAGGTCAAGCACGCAAGCGGCCACGGTGGCCGCTGCCGGGAGTTCACCAGCCGGGGCGAGAATCCGCTGCCGCACCTCGTCCTCGGTGCCCATGTGGCCGATTGGCACTGAGCCGATATCGGCTGCGGTCATGAGGCGGTCGCGGAGGGTGGTCATCGTCCGGTCCTCCAATCAAATCGTCGGGGCGGCCACGTCCACATCTATCCGGGCTGCTGACGTCTTCACTTGGAGCCTTTCTGAGGTATCAGTCCCGCATGCCGTTCCCTCAGTGGGATCACCATTCGGTACTCGATCGGAACTCCAGTCGCGGCAATTCGGCCTGGCCCGAGGGTACGTCAGCCGCCTACTTGCCTCGATTTAACAAGGCATACAGCAAAATCGCGCCAAACGTCGCCGTTCCGATTCCGCCCATCGCAAATTCGCCGAATTTCAAGGTGAAATCGCCAGTACCCAGGACCAGTGTGACTGCCGCCACGATCAGATTCTTGTTGTCGGCGAAATCCACTTTGTTGTCCACCCAGATTTTGGCGCCCGCCACGGCAATCAGACCGAACACAACGATGGAGATACCGCCCATCACGGGCAACGGAATTGCCTGAATCAGAGCTCCGAACTTCGGACTAAAGCCCATCAGAATGGCGATGGCTGCCGCAACCAGAAAGATGGCAGTTGAATAGACCTTGGTTGCGGCCATCACGCCGATATTCTCTGCGTAGGTTGTGACACCCGTCCCACCCACTGCACCACTCACCATGGTGGCCACGCCGTCGCCGATAAACGTGCGGCCGATGTACCGATCCAGGTCTCGCCCGGTCATAGCACTGACTGCCTTGACGTGCCCCAGATTCTCCGCCACCAGGATGAAGCACACGGGCGCGATCAGCAACATCGCATTGGCGTCGAATATCGGTGCAGCTAACCCGGGCAGACCCAACCATGAAGCGTGGGCAACGCCGGAAAAATCGACCGGTTTACCCAAACCCCACCCGTTGGCGAACAGTGCATACAGCGCACTCGCCGCGATCAGTCCCACGAGGATCAGCATGCGTTGAACCATCCCGCGCGTCATGACCGCCACCACACCCACGCACACAACCGTTGCCGCTTGCATCCAGGCGTCGAAATTACTGCTCGCCATGTTTTTGATTGGAATGCCTGCAAGGTTTAGCCCAATCACGGCCACTACGGCACCGGTGACCACTGGAGGCATGAAGCGCTCAATCCAGCCGGTGCCGACCGCCTGCACGAGAACACCAATCAGCGCATAGAGCGCTCCGCAGGCAATGATCCCGCCCAAGGCCAGACCGATCTGCGCATTGACTCCCTTGCCCGCATAGCTTGTGGCCGCAATGACTACCCCAATGAAAGCAAAGCTCGACCCGAGGTAACTCGGCACCCTCCCACCCGTGATCAAGAAAAAGATCAGGGTACCGATGCCGCTCATCAGAACGGCAACGTTCGGATCGAAGCCCATCAGAATTGGAGCCAACACGGTTGCGCCGAACATGGCGATGACATGCTGCACACCCATTGCCGTGGTCAGGGACCACGGCAGACGCTCGTCGGGAGCAATCACGCCGCCCTGTTGAAGGACGTCAGCACTTTTTTCTGTCCATTGGAACATTGTCATTGCCATTGCGCCCGGTAAAAGGGATGACAAGAACCCTTGTCATCGCGCCTGTGTGCTCATGGTAGCCGTGTACACGGCACAGAACTCATGCATGATCGCCGCCATCAAGCGCAATTCTTGAATGACAACGAAGCCATGATGCCCATCGACCCCAACGCGCGCGACAACGTGCGACTCATTGATCATCCACTGGTGCAGCACAAGCTGACCCTGCTGCGTACAAAGCAGACCAGCACAAGCAACTTTCGTCAGTTGCTCAGCGAGGTCGCCAGCCTAATGGCTTATGAGCTGTGCCGCGACTTGCCGCTGCGAGAGGTTTTGATTGAAACGCCGCTTGAACAGATGAGCTCTCCAGTGCTCGACGGAAAGAAACTGGTCTTTGCCAGCATTCTTCGCGCAGGCAATGGATTTCTCGATGGGATGCTCTCAGTCGTGCCGGGCGCTCGAGTGGGTCATGTGGGGCTGTACCGCGATACGCAGACTCTTGAAGCCGTTGAGTACTACTTCAAGATGCCCAAGGACATGGCGCAGCGCGACGTCATTCTCGTGGACCCGATGCTGGCCACTGGAAACTCTGCGATCGCTGCAGTGAATCGAATCAAACAGTGTCTGCCACGATCCATCAAGTTCATGTGCCTGCTGGGATGCCCTGAGGGCATCAACGCGCTGTATGCAGCGCACCCTGATCTTCCGGTATACACCGCCGCCATTGACCGAGAACTCAACGACCACGGCTACATTCTGCCGGGCTTGGGCGATGCCGGCGACCGGACGTTCGGAACAGACTAAGTGGGAGGCTGAGCCCTTAATGTAGCCACCGGGTCAAGTCAAGGGCACTGGTGTTTTTCTACCAGAACATGATCTTCAAACCTGCTTCGCACGCCTCGACGTTGTCCTCATTCCCCGCCAAACGGCGCTGATCAAGTTGGGCTGCTGTCCAGAACAGTTGTTTTCTGGCTCCTCCTCTACAGAAGGACTGATGGCGCCAGCAGTGCCTGCACGGACAACAACACCAGGAGCATTTCGCATTGGGCTGTTGACGTCAGCAACCACGCTCCAGGTTCAGGGGGTCGGGTCGATCAGCAATAGCAGGGCATAACGTGTTGTCAGTTGCCCAGTCTGTTGGATCCAGAATGTGAGCGGCCCCGGCCCTAATTGGTCGGGTGCAACATTCGCCACCACATTCCGCTTGAGGTCCTGAGGGCCAAAATGGCCATAGGCAAGCATCTTTCCGGTATCGAATCCTGCATCGAACACCTGTTTGCGCTGTATTGAAAAGAAAGCGATTTTGTCGGGGGAGTCATAGTCAACGAATGCAGCAGATTTCAGCTGAAAGCCTGGTGGAATGTCGACGCTGACATAGTCAACGTCTCCGGCAACGACTTCACCATGAATCAACACGGACTGCTTTTGTGAGCCGAGGGCCGTGGGCATCATCGGATTGCCAGACGCCTCGACCCAGCCGATCCCCTGCTCCTGCAACTCGATCGAGACTGGGGCAGACGCATTGCCGGCGATATCGGTCTGGCGCAAGAGAAGCGATGGCAGCGCGTTTCCAGATACCGAAAGACTGGCTCCGCTGCCTGTCAGCCAAGAGCGCCCCTGATCCAGCGAAAACCCCCACATCGCGTTCGGCTCCAGGCCCTGGATCGAGAGCTCTCGCAGCGATTGAGTGCCAGCGCTCACCGCCGCGACGGCCGACGGCGCCATCGTGTCGAGCGTGCATTTGGCAACGACGACTTCGGATGTATTCCCGAAATCATCCCGAGCCCGAACCCAAATGGTCTTCTGACCATCGCCGATCACTTCAAACGAATCTCCCTCGCCTCGGGTCCAGCTTTTGCCGAAATCAAGCGAAAACTCCCAGCTGAGGCTGTCGCTACTCGATACGGACCACAGGCCAGTACGGGTTACCCCGTCACTGACACTCAGCCCCGTGTCAGTAAAACGCAAGACAGGTGCGGCAAGGACCACAGGTCGTGCTGTCGGTGTTGGCTCCATCGCAGCACCGCCTTGGGCGCCTGCACTGGGCATTGGTTCCACAGCTGCGCCGCCCTGGGCGACTGCACTATCTGCTGACCCTCCACCACACCCCGATGCAGCAATCAATGAGCAGACCAAAAGCCAGCCGCTGCACCATCGAAGCCTTCCACACAAGACCGACATCACGACAACGCCCCTTCGCTCAATACGTGCACGGACCTGATCTTGCAGTGCGAACATGACGTCTGTGTGCAGTGAGCGCCGCACTCAAGTGAAATCGATGCACTGGTCGGTCCTGATTCAGACCAACGCACAGATCGCCGAATACGAAACATCCATCCGGGCGAACATCTCGCGTCGGGTGTAGAAAAGTCGGTATGCAGAGAACCGATTCGTGAAAGCCGATCGCCCCCGATCGAATGGTCTGTCTCCGGGCTATTACGGGAACTGGCTGGTCGTCGCTGGCTTCGTGACGCAGTTCGTCTCGGTCGCGGCCCAGAATTACGCGACCGGTGCATTCATGATGCCGATGATCGAGGAGTTCGGCTGGTCGCGTGCACAGTTCATCCTGCCGCGAAGTCTCGGGCAGTTCGTAATGGCCTTTGCCGGATTTTTCATCGGTACCCGGGTCGACCGCTACGGCGCCAAGCCGTTCATGCTTGCGGGCCTGGTGGTATTGTCGGCATCGCTGTTTGCGCTGTCGCTGATCACGCAGTGGTGGCAGTGGGTGCTTCTCAATGGTGTGGTGCTGAGCATTGGTGCCGCGCTGATTGGCAACCTGGTGGTCAACGTGACCCTGTCCAAATGGTTCGTCGAGATGCGGGGCCGTGCGATCGCCTGGGCATCGATGGGCGTGTCCTTTGCGGGCATCGCAGTCACCCCGCCGGTCACCTGGTGCATCGACACATTCGGCTGGCGCGCCGGATGGCAGGCCATGGCCGTGGCAACGCTGGTGCTGACCTTGCCTGCTGCGCTCTCGATGCGTCGCTCCCCTGAAGACCACGGCCTCTATCCCGACGGCAAGTCGTTTCGTGACGCCAGTGCAGGCGGTCTGGCCCGAGCGCATGCCGACTTTGAGGGATCGCTCACACGCGCACAGGCGATGCGCACGCGCACGTTCTATATGCTGGTGCTTGCATTCAGTCTCTTTCAGGTCTTGATTCCTGTCGTGTTGCTGCAGAGCATCCCGTTCATGACCGATGCGGGTCACTCACGCGCCTCGGCTGCCATGGCGATTTTGATGGCTTCGCTGCCTGCCATGCTCACCAAACCGGTGTGGGGCTGGCTGGTTGATCACATGAATCCCAAGCCGCTTGCCGCTTGCAGCGCCTTGATCTCGGGCGTATCGGTCTTATTGATCGTAGCGAGTATCAACGGCCCGGACGTGCGATTCGCCTATGCCGCATTTGCGCTGCTGGGCGTTGGATGGGGTGGCATGATTCCGTTGCAGGAAGTCATCTGGGCGCTGTATTTCGGGAGAAGGTATCTTGGGTCGGTACGCAGCGCCGCGTTGCCCTTTGCGCTCTTCATGGGGGCCGGTGGGCCCCTTGCCGTGGCCTATTACTGTGACGTTGTGGGTCACTACGATGGCGCATTCGTGGCCGTTGGCCTTATGAGTATTGTGGCTGCCGGGCTCATCCTAGCCTTGCCCAAACTCGAGCAGCAGCGGGCCTCTGGTTGACCGGAGATGGCCGCTCAAGGGGCTGAAGGTGTCATTACGTGCCGGTCATGCCTGCCGACCCAAAAATCAATCGACGCAGACCCCGAGCCAGTGCGAGGATGCGTAGTGATCCCAACAGGAGCTTTCACGTGACCCAATCGGTTTCAACGGTGCATCGACCCTACGTTCATCCCAGCGCCTGGCGAGCCGCGGACATGCGCGCCAACCCTGATTGGCGTATCCCGTTGACGCAGGCGCACAACCGGGAGCTGCGGTTGGCGCTGGCGCATGCACGTTCAAACGGCCGGGAGATTCCCGCACTGAGCCAGACGGATTTTCCATTACCGACGCTCTCGGCAATGCTGTCGGTGCTGCGCCAGGAACTGATGAATGGCCGTGGGTTTTGCCTGATCAAGGGATTGGACATCACGGATCTGCCCGCGCCTGATGCAGCGCTCATCTACTGGGGCTTGGGTCGACATCTGGGCGAGCCGATGGCGCAAAACGCGCAAGGCGATGTGCTGGGCCACATCACGGACTTAGGAGTCGATTTTCACGCTGACCCAAATGTCAGGGGCTACCAGACCCGATTGCGTTTGCCGTTCCACAATGATCTGGGCGATATCGTAGGGCTGATGTGCCTTCAAACGGCCAAGCGAGGCGGACTCTCGCGGCTGGTCAGCAGCGCCGCGATTCACAATGCGGTTCTTGAGCGCAGGCCCGATCTGATGGACGTCATGACCGGCCCCTGGTACATCGACCGACGTGGCGAAAATCCACCTCATAAAAAGCCCTATTACGTTGGCTCATTCTTTGAGCGAGTGGGCGATCGACTGTTCTGTCGCTATAACCGGACCTATATCGAAACCGGACAGCGGTTCGATGAAGTGCCGCGCCTGAGCCCGATCCAGATCGAGGCCCTGAAAGTGATTGACGATCTGTGCTACGACCCGGACCTGCAGCTCGAGATGGCACTTGAACCGGGCGATATCCAATTCGTCAATAACTACACGGTTCTGCATTCGCGTACGACCTATGAAGACTGGCCGGAAAAGGAACGCCGCCGCTATCTGCTCAGGCTGTGGCTCAACACGGGTCTGGTGACCAAAATGCCGCCCTCCTGGGAAGACCACCACAGTGACTGGGAGACCTGGCAACTCGACCCGCGTGCGCCCATCTTCGACCTCTCGATGAGACGGGCCGAGCTGGCCCATTGATCGGCTGTCCACATACGCGATCGGCGATCGCAGGCTTCACTGAGACATGTGAGGAGACAATTCGATGCTGAAATACGGCTCACCCCATCAGCTTGCGTCGGCGCCTGCAGTCGTTCGCCCGTCGGTGCTGCGCAGCTACCGTGTCGAGGTGTGTACGCCTGCAATCGGTGCCGAAATCACGCAGATCAATCTGGCTGACGTCCCGGATGATCCGACTCTGGTCGCGGAATTACGCGCGCTGTGGCTCAAGCATCGGGTCCTGTTTTTTCGCGACCAGCACATCACCGCACAAGCGCAGCAGCGTTTCGCAGCAGCCTTTGGGACGCTCGAGAAACACCCGACTGCACCGATGCATCCCGATGCGCCTTTGCTGCTGCCGCTCTACCGGAATCTGGACCCGAACAAGCCGAACATGATCGAGAAGTCCAGCCGCGAAAACATCTGGCACTCGGATCTGACCTTCAAGGAAGTCGGCCCGCGTGGCGCGATCTTGCGGTGCGAGGCCTGTCCTGAATCGGGCGGCGATACGCTGTGGGCCAATATGGTGCTCGCCTACGAGATGCTGCCCGAACGCGTCAAGGTGCAGATCGAGCCTCTGTACGCACGGCACAGTTTCGAGCATATGTTTGCCGCCCAGTTGCGCCGGGAGCGTCGGCTTGAGCTGGCGATTGAGCAGCCGTCCACAGATCATCCGGTCGTGAGGGTGCACCCTGAGACTGGCGAGAAACTGCTCTTCGTCAACCAGGCGTTCACGACGCATTTCTCGAATTTCTACAATTTTGATGAAGTGCGCTATGGGCAGGACTTTGCTATCGAGGCTAATCACCTGATGAACTACCTGCTCTCACAGGCGGGCGTACCGGAGTATCAGGTGAGGCTCAAGTGGCGCCCTGGCACGGTGGCCATGTGGGACAACATGCTGACGCAACACTATGCGGTGGCCGATTACGGGCGCGAGCCGCGCAAGATGCTGCGCGCCACACTTGCTGGCTAATCCATCCAGGCAAGGATTGAAGATGATGAAGATCGACGGCGCCTGTCTGTGCGGAGCCTACGCTTACGAGGCGCAGATCGACCCAGCCAAGGTGATCATCTGTCACTGCACCGACTGCCAGGTGAACGGGGCTGCACCCTATCGGGTGGGGGTGTTCGTTGCAAAGGAAAATTACCGCGAGCTCCGCGGTTCACTGAAGGCATTCGTGAAGACCGCGGAAAGTGGAGGGCGCAGAGCGCTGCATTTCTGCCCTGAATGCGGCACCTCCATCTATGGCGCCGAGCCTGAAAACCCGACGCACTATTCACTCAGGATTGGCACTGCCAGACAGCGTGCTGAGCTCGCGCCGACAAAGCAGATATGGCGACGTTCTGCACTGCCCTGGCTTGGCAGCGTTGACGGCTTGAGTGCTCACGAGACGCAGCCGGGCAAGCTGCGTCCTAAGGACTGACCGTTTATTCGGGCTTGATGTTGCGAGACTTGATCAGTTTGACCCAGCGCACCTCTTCGCGATTCATGAATTCCTTGAATTCGGCCTGACTGGAGGCGCGGATCTCCACCCCTTGTGATTTGAATTGCTCAATGATTTCCGGGTCAGCCGCCACCTTCGCAATCGCTTTCTGAAGCTTTTCCACGATAGGCTGAGGCGTGCCTGCCGGCACCACCATGCCTTGCCAGAACGTCACGATGAAGTCCTTTTTTCCCGTGCTTTCAACCATCGTGGGAATGTCAGGGAACGCGGGTGAGCGCACAGCGCTCGTGATTGCGACCGCACGTGTCTTGCCTGTGGCCAGAATCGGTTTCGCCTCGAGTGAGGCAGAGAACATCATCTGAGCCTGCCCGCTGGCCACATCCTGCCCGGCCTGCACGCCGCCTTTATAAGGCACGTGGGTCATATCGATGTCGGCTTCCTGCTTGAGCATCTCTGCGATCAGGTGGTTTGTCGCGCCAATGCCGGAGCTCGCGATATTAAAGCGGCCCGGGTTGGCTTTAACGTGCGCAATCAACTCGTTCATGTTTCGCGCGGGGAACGCCGTGTTCACATGCAGGATGAACGGCGTGAATGACATCAGCGAGACCAGCTCGAAACTCTTGTTAGGGTCATACTGCACCTGGCCGGTGAGCGTGGGATTGATGACCAGCGAGGTGCCACCCGCGTAGATCGTGTAGCCGTCAGCTGGAGCCCGGGCTACGTAATTGGAGGCAACCGTGGTCCCTGCGCCGGCACGGTTATCGATCAGGATCGGCTTGCCAAGTTCACTCGCGAGCTTGTTGGCATAACCCCTCGCTACTGCGTCATTCACGCCACCGGGTGGGTAAGGTACGACGAGGGTGATCGGCTTTTGCGGCCAGTCGGTTTGTGCACTCACTGATGCAGGCAACGACAGTGCGAAGAGGGTACCGAGGGACAAGATCACGAGAGCGCGACGTTTCACAGGTGTCTCCTTGCGTTGTTTGATATCAGTCTAGCCGATCGGCCTGATTGCCGTGGTAAACCGACTATAGTCGTTGTCGCAGCGCTCGGAGTGCCTGGGCGTTGTCCACTATTGACTCAACAGAAAAAGGAGCAGCGCATGAGCGAGATTGCCTATCAGACTGTGCAGCCCGAGGGCTGGCCTCGTCCCCGAGGTTTTTCCCATGCGGTCGTAGCCCGCGGCGCTACGCAAGTGCGCATCGCCGGGCAAATCGGTGCGGTGCGTGGCGAGCCTGGCGTCGCGGCTGATGCTGATATGGGCAAGCAGTGGGCTCAGGCGCTGACTAATCTCGTGACCGTGCTGCGCGCCGCGGGCGGCAGACCTGAGCACCTCATCATGCTGCGTGCTTATGTGACGGACATTGGCGAATTCAATCGCGCAGGTGCCGCTGTGGGTAAGGCGTGGGCCGAGACCTTGGGCAAGCATTTCCCGGCCATGACCCTGGTACAGGTGAGCGCACTGATTGATCCAGCGGCCAAAGTTGAAATCGAGGGCGAAGCGCTGCTGCCCTGAGGAAGTCTCCAAGGCCAAGGCACGCGCGAGCGCGTGATTTTCCTGATGGCCTGATGAGCGAACACTTTTTTGAAGGTCAATCCTGAAATGGTCGAGCAGGTCATGCCCCACACCACCTATCCCGTTGCGCCCTGCACACTTCAGCGCCACCGTCGTCAACTGCTAAAGGGCGGGCTGGCGGCCAGCATGTTGCCAACTCTCGGGTTTGCGCAGGTGCCTGCCTGGCCATCCCGACCGATCACGATGATCGTGCCCTTCCCACCGGGCGGCGTGACCGACCTCGTGGCGCGCGAGCTCGCCAAGCGGCTGTCTGAGTCACTCAATCAATCGGTCGTCGTTGAAAATCGGGCAGGGGCTGGAGGGAACATTGGAACGCAGGCTCTGGCCCGCGCGCAGCCCGATGGCTACACGCTTGGGGTGCTCACCGTGAGCGCCATGTCCATTGCACCGTATGTTCACAAGTCGCTGGGTTTTTCACCCGCAAAGGACTTCACCCCGATCACCAACATCGTGAATACGCCTGGCGCCATCATTGCCGGTAACAAGGTCCCGTTCAACAGCTTCCATGACTTGGTCAAAGCGGCGCAGGCCAATCCAGGCAAAGTCAGTTACGCAAGCGTCGGGATGGGTTCCATTCCACATCTCACCGCCGAGATGCTCTCGCGCGATGTCGGTATCCGCATGAACCATGTGCCCTACAAAGGCGCTGCACCGGCCATGCAGGATGTTCTCGCGGGTATTGTGGATCTTTCCTTTGAGACGGCACTGACGAACGTGGTGACCCAAAGTGCGGCGGGCAAGGTCAAGGTATTGGCCATCACCGGGCCGCAGCGTGTCAGCGCCTTGCCTCAAGTACCCACGGTAGCCGAGTCGGGGTATCCGGGCTTCAGTGCGCAGGGATGGTTCGGGTTTTTCGGCCCTGCCGGGCTGCCTTCGCAAGTCACTCAGCGGCTGAACGACATCGCGACTGCCATGCTGCGTGACCCTGCGCTCAGAGAGCGTTTTGAGAAACTCGGCATTCAGCCGGACCCGGGCACACCTGCGCAATTCGCACGTTTCATGCAGGAGCAGGACCGCCTCTGGTCGAGCGTTGCAACAGGACTGAATCTTCAGTTGGATTGACGGGCATTCCGTCGCAGCTTCAGAACCCATCAAACACCACAGCTCGCGCAGCGAGAAGTTTCCCCTCGCGCGCTGCGTGTGCCCCACATCTTTAACAGGACTGCAAACCGATGATTTTCTACTCCAATTGGCGATCGCTGGCGGCGTATCGCGTCAGGGTCGCCCTCGCACTCAAAGGCATTTCGCACACGGTGATGCCGATCGATATGCTGGGCGGCGAGCATTTGCTGCCGGCGTTTCGCGCGGTCAACCCTCAGGCCGTCCTGCCAGCGCTGGTGCTGGACGATGGCCAGGTGTTGTTTCAATCGATGGCCATTCTTGAGTATCTCGATGAAATCGCCACGCAGCCGCCCTTGCTGCCGGCTGATGCCGCAGGTCGTGCGCGTGTCCGCGGATTGGCTCAGATCCATGCGGCGGATTCGCATCCCCTGTTGGTGCCGCGTGTGCGTCAGTTTCTGCAAAAAGACGCTGGCATGGACGACGCTGGTGTGCAGCGCTGGATTGCGCGTGCCTTGACCACAGGACTGCAGGCCATCGAAACGAATTTGGTGACTTCACCCCAGACCGGCACCTACTGTCATGGAGACCAGATAACGCTGGCTGACATCTGCTTGTCGTCGCATCTGTTGGCGATGATGTTCTTCAAGATCGACGACGCGGCCTTTCCGACCGCGGTCGCGATTCATGGGCGCCTGATGGCATTGCCGGCATTTGCCGATTCGCATCCGCTCAGGCAGCCGGGCGCTCCCAGCTGAGAGCAGACCTGCTTAGCGCTCGAACCGCCTGAGCACGTTATCCAGAATGCGGGAAATGTCGTTGTCAAAGCCGTTTACCGGCAGACTTCCGCAAAAGGTGATGGACCCTACCGAAAACACTTCGCCGCCGCCCGGACAATCGAACCAGGTCATATCGGCTCGAATGAGTTCTTTGTGAGTCCGTCCCGGGATGGTGGTGATGTGGGTCAGCTGCTCTTCCGGCACGAGCGTCCAAGGCGCTTCAGGCGGGTGATTCTCCGAGGCTGCAATCACGATCGCGTTGTCTGGTGAACCCAAACGCTTGTCGACCCGGTCGAGCTCAAACCCTGCAGCCCCGTGGCCTGAGAAGCCTTCGCCGCCGACCGTGTCGGTGTTCACCCCCTCAAGAATCCAGCTGACCTTGGGGTTGGCGCGAGCCTGCGGATCCACACGATAGTACGACCCCACAAAATTGCCTTGTGCCGTGAAGCCCACGCCGACCAGCTTTTGAGGCGGCCTGGCATTGCGGCGCCACAGCCCGCCGTACTGACCATCGAACTGGTTGTAGTACTCGCCAGGCTCGGCGGCCCAGGCGCGAATGCCGCCTTCGCCACGTCGAATTTCCACGATGCCTTCGCGTGACGGGTCGAGTGCGATCTTCCAGTAAAACCCGTTTCCGCCGAGATACACCAGCCTGCCGCCGGCATCGCGATAGGACTGCAAGGCGTCGAGCATGCGAGGTGTGTGGTACTCCGGATGCGAACCAGTGACCACGGCGCGGTAAGGTTTGAGCAGCGCAAGGCCTTCCTGGTTCAGTTCATCGTCGGTGATCAGATCGACCTCATGGCCCTTGTGCGCGAGCCACATCAGCAGATGGCTATCAGCCGGGTAATGACGCAGCCCTGAGCCGCGAATCTCCGGGTAGGGGTAGGTGAAATAGCCGACGCGAAGGTTGAGCATTGGCCGCCGCCAGGTTACGAGCGCAACACCCGAACCGTCGGTGTGATAGTTATAGGTGGACAGACCGAAATCGCGGTGCTCGCCGGGGTTATAGGGGTAAGCATCCCAGGCTTTTGCCTGGTCGATGTATGCCTGGCGCCATGCGGGGTCGTTCATCCACTCGGGCCGGGCATGGTTGCCGTAGACCGTATAGGTGTAGGTCGATACCAGCACGGCAATCTTTGCGTGCGCAGTCCCTTTCTTTGGGACGACAAAGAACGGAATGTTCTCCTCGAACTCACCTGCCTTCAGCACCAGCGCATACGCGTCCGATTTGAAACCGTCAGGAATGGTGATCGCATGGGTGGCAGGCCACTTGCAGTCATCCAGATCGTCGTCATGAAAATGGATTGCGCCGTACTGTTGAGGCGCGTGCCGGAAGCAGTGTTCCTGACCCGTCCAGAGCGCACCGCAGACCGCTCGGGTGGGTGTGTTGAGCAGCATGCCGTGATGCTGCTGCGGCCCGATATCGACGATGTGCTGGGTGTGCATCTCCAATGCAAAGTCCCATTGCGCCACACAGTCCTGCGGCGCTGCCCCCAACCAGACTTGCGCACAGGCTTCATCCGAGAGGGCGCGCGACACCAGCACCGGTCGCTCAAGGCGACCATTGAACGTATCCACCGGGGCTGTGTCGCTTGCGCTGGCAAAGCTCAGACGACGCGCTTGCGTGAGCAGAATGGGTTGAGCAGGCAATCTGCTCGACACGGAATGCATGTTAGCCGCATCGTTCATCGGGCGCATCGACAGTGTCCATGAGGACGCAGCTGCGTCCACCCGCACTGCAACCATGCTCCAGGTGTGCAAGGGCACGGCGTGCTCCGTCTCAATCGAGACCAGACCCGTGCGCGTGCCAACCCGTGCAAGCAGCGTCATGCTCGGCGTGAGTTCCAATTCCAGACCGTGACCCTGGTCATCGAGACACGACAGCACGACCTGGCGTCTGGGCAACGAGAGGGTTGGATAGATCTGGATCAAGACCGTGCCTTCTGACGTCAGGCCCAACAGACCCGGGGTATCGATCACGCCGTAAGAGCCAATCGGCACGCGCTGCGGGGCAGGCTGTGCGAGCGTTTGTACGGCGAGCGCGACGGGCTCGGTCGTGACACCACCAATCGCGGGGTTTGGATCGGCAGACCGCACCCGCACCACTTGCGCACTGACCGTTGCTGGGGTGGCATTGGCCACATGAAAACGCAGGGTCTGTCCTGGGCGCACGGACAAGCGTTCGGCATAACCGGTGAGGGGCAGCATGAAGTCTCCTGGTCAATGAGGGCGATGTTGCTGACTTTAGCGACAGGCGGTCAAGCCAAGAGGGAGCCTGAAAGACGAAGCACGGTATCGTCTCGCATCCCCGCTATCGGACATGACTTCCTGGAGTGCGCATGAGTATCGAGTTTTTTACCTGGAATACCCCGAACGGCCGCAAGATCAGTGCAGCCCTGGAGGAAATGGAGTTGCCCTACACCGTTCAGCCGGTGGACATCGGACGTGGCGATCAATTCGCCGAGTCGTTTCTGAAGATCAGCCCCAACAACCGGATTCCAGCCATCGTCGATCCGCAGGGCCCGGATGGGTTGCCGATCAGCGTGTTTGAATCGGGTGCGATATTGCTTTACCTGGCCCAGAAGACCGGACGCTTCCTGCCAAAAGATGCGCGTCGGCAAGTGGCGACGCTCGAATGGCTGATGTGGCAAATGGGTGGTTTCGGTCCCATGCCCGGGCAGGTGCATCATTTTCTGGGTGTGAAAGATCCGCAGGATCAGCGCTATGGCCTGGAGCGCTACAGCAAGGAGACGCGTCGTCTGTACGGCGTGATGGATAAGCATCTGGCTCAGCATGCGTATTTCGCCGATGAAGTGTCGATTGCTGATTTCGCCATTCTTGGCTGGGCCTGGCGTCATGAGCGTCACAAGGTGGATCTGGCCGAGTTCCCCAGTGTGCAGCGCTGGTACACGGACATGATGTCGCGGCCTGCCACCCGGCGTGGTTATGAGGTGGCGCTGTCCTGACCGGTTGAACGCATAGGCCCTGCGTCAAATGCTGCGGGCCACCCCATGCCAGTACGGCTCCCGCAGCAGACGCTTTTGCAACTTGCCGGTCTCGGTACGAGGCATGTCATCGCGGTACTCAATGCTGCGCGGCACTTTATAGCCGGCGAGCGCACGACGGCAATGATCCATCAGGGATTGCGTCAGCGCATCGCTCTCGGCGAGATGTCTGGGCCGGGACTCGATGGACACCTGCACGATCGCTTTGACCGCCTCGCCGAATTCCGAGTCTGGCACACCAATCACTGCGGCGTCATGGACGGCCGGGTGAGTCGCCAGCACCGCTTCGATTTCAGCCGGATAGATGTTCACGCCACCCGAGATGATCATGTCGATCTTGCGGTCGGTCAGAAACAGGAAGCCATCAGCATCCATCCAGCCGACGTCACCGGTCGTGAACAAGCCTTTGGCCGCATGTGCAGCAGCAGTCTTGGCCGGGTCTTTGTGATAACTGAGGCCGATCCCGCGCCGGCTGCGCAGGTAGATCGTGCCATGCTCGCCTGAGTCAGCCTGCGTGCCGTCATCGCGCAGGATGATCACATCGGTTTGGAATGTGGCCTGACCCACCGAGGCGGGCCGTCCGAGCCATTCTTCGGACGATATGCCGGTGACGACCGAGCCTTCGGTTGAGCCGTAGTATTCATGGATGCAGGGTCCCCACCAGGCGATCATGTCGCGCTTGACCTGCTCCGGGCACGGGGCCGCACCGTGCCATACCCGAATCAGCGAAGCGCCACGAAAGCGCGCCTTCACCTCGGCGGGCAGTCGCAGGAGTCGAATGAATTGCGTGGGAACCAGGTGCACGTTGTTCACGTGATGCCGGTCAATCAGTTCGAGCGTTTGCTGCGCATCAAAGCGATGGGTCATGACCACCGTGGCACCCGCCATCATCGGCTGAAACCCGAAGGCCCATTGCGCGGAGTGGTAGTACGGGCCCGCCAGAAGGGTGGTGCCGTCAGCCGGTAGTTGCAGTGAAGTGGTGAGGCCCTGCGCCATGCTCTGCAGCGATTCAACGGGAGGCGGGCCTCCCGAATCACGGACCACGCCCTTCGGACGACCTGTGGTGCCCGAGGTGTAGAACATCGGTCCGCCAGCCTGCTGATTCGCGGGCTCTGAGTCGTCGGTCTGGCTGGCGATCCATGCCTCGTAGTCCTGAAAACTGAAGGTCTGTGCACTGACTCCCGGTATGCGTGCGCAGACCTTCAGATGCAATGCAGCCTCAGGGGCCTGAAGCAGTGCCTGGTTCACCAGATCGACATAGCGTGTGTCGGTGAAGACGCCGCACGCCCCGGAGTCCTGCATGACATGAGCGAGCTCATCCGCGGTGAAATGCCAATTCACGGGGACGTACGTGATGCCCGCATGACCGGCTGCGATCATCAGTTCAAAGACTGCCCGGGAGTTCCCAGCGAACAGCACGATGCGATCGCCAGCCTTCAAGCCGCTGGCACGCAATGCGCGGATCATGCGGTTGATGCGCCGATCGAGTGTTTGCCAATCGATCTCGCCATGCTCATCGATCAGCGCTGGTGCGAAGCCGCGGCGGTGCGCCGCACGCGCAGTCATCAAGGCCATGCTGAGTCCTCAAATGGCAAACGGAAAATCGGATAGGGCAGGGGTGCGCTCAGACCGGTTTGATGGATGAGGTACTTTGCGATGAGGTGCTGAGTAATCCGACCAACTCCGGTACGAAGGCCTGTGCATGGCCTTGCTCGCAGGCATTGTCCAGCATCTGGCGAACGGCTTGCGCGACCCCGTGGTGCGCCTGAACATCCTGGGCCATGGTGTCGTAGTAGCTCAGGTCCTTGCGTGCGTTGCCCAGGCTGAAACGCAAGCCCGAGGTATCGTTGCCCAGCAGATAAGGCTTCAGTCGCTCAAGCGCCGCACCCCAGCCACCGCCTGCCGACAGGACGTCCACGAAGGTCTGAGCCTCTACGCCAGAGCGTCTGGCGCAGGCCGCAGCTTCGGCCAGCAGGGCCACCGATCCCAACGAGACGAAGTTGTGCAGCAATTTCATTTGGTGGCCCGCGCCCACGGGGCCCACATGGGTGATGTTCTCGGCAAAGCAGGCAAGTAGTGGTCTGCACTGCTCGAAGAGTGCCGGTGTGCCGCCCACCAACAGATTGAGACGCCCCTCGGCGGCCTCTTTCGGGGTGCGGGTCATCGGTGCATCGAGAAACTGCCCGCCTCGCGTCATGACCTGCGCGGCCACCTTGAGCGTGGACGAGGGCACCGCAGTGGAGCAGTCGATGATGACGGTGCCTGGGCGCAAACCCTCCAGCACCCCGTCGGATGCGTTCAGGACGGCCTCGACTTCAGGCGAGCCGGTGACACACAACACGATGCAATCGACCTGCTCTGCCAGGGCGCGGGGTGTGGGTGCGCTCGTGGCGCCTTGCGCCTTCAGGGCATCGAGTGGCTGGTTCCCGGGGTGTTCAAGCAGCACCAGCGGATGTCCATGTTTCAGGATATTGCTGGCAATGCCATGCCCCATGAGACCGACTCCGATCAATCCGATGTGCTGCATGCTGTGTGTCTCCGTGAAGTTGCGATTCGGAAGGACGATACTGCAATCGCTTCGGCCGTTCGACTGTAGTGACACCGCGCAGGCCCGAGTCTGTCTTCCGGCTTGCCTTATAGTGGCTGGATCCTTATCCAAACCACCTGCTTTTTCCGAGATGGGAAGTGAACCATGGGCGCACCGCTGATTTATACCGAACCCGATCTGATGGCAGACCATCTGTACAGCCGACCGCTTGAGGCTGTGGGTCACCGTCTGCATGGCGGGTTTGACGCAGCCGGGGACTATCAGTCCCCGCGCACGCTGGTGCGCTGGCCTGCAGTGCGTGCATGGCAAGAAGCGCTCGTGAGCCGGGGATGGCCATTGATCGACGCGTCCCGCTCTTTGCTGGCGATGGGCAATTTCCCCAACGTGGCGCAGCAGCGGCTGCTGTTGAAATGGGGCTGCGGACAGACGCTTTGGAACGCGCTGACGGTGACCGGTGTGGTCGAGGCCCGAGGCCGCATGCTCGCGCAGATCGTCGCCCCGGATTTTCAGACGATCATCGAAGAGGATCTGACGTCGACAACCGTCGGCCATCTGGGTAAGGGCCTGCTCAAGGCGCATGGATTCGATGAAGGCGGGGTGCCCGAGTCAGGTGTGGGCGGCCATGACACCATGTGGTTCGCTGTGCGCGATCTGCTGTTCGGGAAAGACGCTTTTCCCATGCCCGAAGTGCCGCCTTCGCTGGCGCGCCCGCAGACAGGACGTCTGCTGCCAATGATCGATGCGCCGTTTGAGGCACTCATCGTGATGATGATGAATGTGCTGATGATCGAAATTCGCGCCGAATCCTTTTTCAGTTTCTGCCTGCAGGTGATGCGCGATCCGGAGTCATTCGGTGATCGCCCGCAGGCCGCCGAGCAGGCTGCTGTCATGGTCGAGCGTATCCGGGCCGACGAACAGATCCATGTGGCCTATCTGCAGACTGCACTGTCGGAGCTGCGCAGTTTCACCTTCCTCACCTTGGATGGCCGTCGCCTGCCGGGCAAGATGCTGCTCGACCCGCTGTGGGAGGGTTTCGTGCGCTGGCATTCAGTGGATACCCTCGAGCACAACCGTGCTCAGACGCGCGCTGCGATCGAGGTCACTCTCAGCCAGTTGCCTCAGGCTCAGGAAAAACTGCGCGCGTTTGTTGAACTCGACGCGGCCTGAAGTCCTGGCCGAATCCGCTCGGACTCGGCCAAGGTCGGGCGCTGTCATGCGGCCTGAAACCGCGTGGATCAGCGCCCGCTGAACCGCGCGGGGCGCTTTTCAACAAAGTGCGCCACGCCTTCCTTGAAGTCTTCCGACAGAAAGCTGCCAGCCATATCGCCATTGGCTTCATCAATGGCCTGGCCCAGCGTCTGGAACTGAGCATGCCACATCTCGCGCTTCATTTCGCGCATGGAGCGTGGTGACACCTCGGTGGCCAGCATCCGCGCATAGTTCATGACTTCGGTCATCAACTGCTCGTGCGCAATCACCCGGCTGACCAGACCCATCGCCAGCGCTTCAGGCGCACGGACGGTGCGCGCGGAGTAGAGCAGGTCAGCGGCATGCGCCATGCCGACCAGGCGCGGCAAGAGCCATGAAATTCCGTGTTCGGCGATCAGCCCGCGCCGCGCAAACGCCGTGGTGAAGACCGCCTTGTCTGAAGCAAAGCGCATGTCGGCGTAGAGCGACATGATCAGACCGAGTCCGGCACAGGGCCCGTTTATGGCGGCAATGATCGGACGCGGCACCGCAGGAAACCATGAGTACCGGCGGTTGAAGTTTTCGTCGGCCTTCGGGTCAAAGGGTTCAGCCGGCGCTTGAGCGGGACGCTGCGTCTTCCCGTCGCTGCTGCCTGCCAGGGTCTGCAAGTTGTTCATGTCGGCACCCGCGCAAAAACCGCGTCCGGCACCGGTCAGCACAATCACCCGCACATTGGGGTCGCTCGACGCCTGGCGCATCGCAGCCCGGACATCCCGGTCCATTTCCGCTCGCCAGGCGTTGAGCTTGTCTGGTCGGTTCAGTGTCACGACCGCAATGCCGTCTTCCACCTGGTACATCACGTCTTCGTAGCTCATGAATGTCTCCTTATTCGGGTTCAACTTTCGCATCCTGCAGAACCTTACCCCACTTGGGAATTTCGCTGCGGATCGTTGCCGCGAACTCCTCGGGTGTACCGCCCGCCAATTCCAGCGAAAACGGGGTAAACCGCTCCCGCATGGCAGCGCTGCGAACGATCTGGGTGACCTCTGCAGACAACCGGTTCACGATGGCCACTGGTGTGCCGGCTGGAGCGACCAGCCCGAACCACAGCAAAGCCTCGTAGCCCGGCACGCCAGCTTCCGAGAGGGTGGGAATGTCGGGTGTGCTGTCACTGCGCCGGCTGCTTGTGATCGCCAGGGCCTTGAGTTTTCCGGTTTTGACATGCGGCAGGGACGAAACCCCAGGGTCGAAGATCATGTTTACCTGCCCGGAGATGACGTCGGCCAAAGCCGGTGCGCTGCCTTTGTAGGCCACATGGGTCAGATCGACGCCTGCCATCGATTTGAAGAGCTCGCCCGCCAGATGCAATGAGCCGCCCTGGCCAATGGACGCAAAGGAAAGCTGCCCTGGACGGGCCTTGGCCAGCGCAATCAGCTCCGAAACGTTCCGGGCGGGCACAGACGGATTGATTACCAGATACATCGGTGTCCCAAAGCACATGGCGATCGGCGCGAAATCCTTGACCGGGTCATAGGGCAGGCGTTTCATGGACCGTACGTTGATCGCCAGACTGGTGACGCTACCCAGAAACAAGGTGTATCCGTCCGGTGCTGCCTTGGCGGCGGCCTCTGCGCCGATGATCTGGCTGGCTCCGGGCT
The DNA here is from genome assembly GCA_002386465.1 of Burkholderiales bacterium UBA4615. Lineage (GTDB taxonomy): Bacteria > Pseudomonadota > Gammaproteobacteria > Burkholderiales > Burkholderiaceae_E > UBA4615. Next base: position 94,869 of record DGIT01000032.1, read on the forward strand.
TATTGTCGATCAGCACAGCCTGTCCGAGGCGCTCGCTCAACTGCTGCGCTAGGCTGCGGGTGAAGGTATCTCCGACACCGCCCGGCGGGTAAGGCACGATGATGCGGATCGGGCGTGAGGGCCACGCGGAAGTCTGTGCATTGGCGCGCGGCAGGCCAGCCAGTACAAGGCCGCTGCTGGCCAGACCGACACACTGTCCGAGTACACGGCGCCGCGTGCTAGTGACTGTCATGTGCTTCATCCTTTTACTCTCCCGATTGCATCACCGAACCGTGACTGCATAACGGACTCAAACGGTACCGCCTGATCTGCCACGGTACTGCCTCCGCGCAACCAATATGTCTGGCCACGTGAGGCCGCTGCAGGCGACTGACCTGAATCGCGCAGGGCCCGGGCCCCATTCATCACCTGTCTGCGAAACCACACGATGGCGAGATCGGTGGGGCCGAGGTGCTCTTGCGTGCGATCGGCAATCAGGCCCTGGCTGTCCTGAATCATTGCGTCCTGTTCCGAGACGCCTCTGACGCCCGTGAACGTGGCTTGACGCTGTTCACCGCGGTCCATCAGGTAATTGTTGGAGCGGTTACGCAACGGTACATAACCCGGCCCCAGCGCAGCGAACACGCCATGCCCAGCGCTGATCTTTGCGCGCTCTTCATCGGTCAGTGGCCTGTCCGGATTCCAGGCATAGCAATAGATCCAACACGAGTGTTCATCGATGGGGACAAAGGTCTGCCCCTGGTAGGTCTCGCCAGCCAGTGCATTCGGGGCGAGCGCGTGATTGGGCAGCATGAACTGGCTGACACGCCAATAGAGGTCGGATCCGTCCGCTGTGCGTGCAGCCCCGGCGACAAAGCCGCAGTCGTGTTCGCGTACCGTGAATCTCGGCATCGGGTCATTGCGCATCCACGCCAGTCGCTTCTGGTCTGCATTCACCTGGGAAGTGGCACCGCCTCCAACCGCCACGCTTGGTGCAGGCATATGCAGGAACGAAAAATGCGCGGTGTCCAGTCCCCCCTCAATCGCCTGAGCCCAATTGCATTCCTGCAGCTTTTTCTGGACGACGCGGTGCGAGGCAGGCAGTCGGGCAAATTCGATTTGCGGCAACTGCGGCACGGACTCCTGTGGACCCAGATAGGCCCAGACGAAGTCGCCCCACTCCTGCACCGGGTAGGAGGGCAGGCACACCCGTTGCCTATACGCAGCGTCCGCTGGCACGGTAGGCATCTCAAGGCATTTGCCTGCGACGTCGAACTTCCAGCCGTGAAAGGCGCAGCGCAAACCTCCTTCTTCGTTGCGCCCGAAAAACAGATCGGCTCCCCGATGAGGACAGCGCGGGGACACCAAACCCACCCGACCTGAGGTGTCCCTGAATGCCAGCAGATCTTCGCCCATCACCCGCACTCTCACCGGGTCACAGTCCGGATGCGGTAACTCTTCCGACAGAGCGACCGGTTGCCAGAAGCGGCGGATGTATTCCCCCATGGGCGTTCCGCGTGCGGTGAGGGTCAGCAGATCATTGTCTGATGCACTGAGCATGGCTCGGTCTCCTGATGGGCGCACGCTGTGATGGCGTGTGCGTGCTTCGCCCACTATGGCCCGTAGGGCGGGCATCGGGCAAGTCAGCGTTTCGACCCATGCGATGTCGTTCTGTCATCACCCCGGTAATGATCTCCGACATGGCCATTGCCAGTCCGGATTCGCCAGCGTACGCTCGACCGCCAGCCGCCCATGAGTTACTTCAACCCCTTCACGTTTCCCTTGCAGCCATTGCGCCCCGGTTCGCCGATGGGCGCAGCCATTCTTGGCATGGGGTTTCGCAGCTTCGAAGCCTTGGCAGCGCATGTGCGGCAATTGCCCTATGCACGTACGACGTGGCCGGATGACCCGCTGGCCGTCCTGCGGGAAGGTCGTGGCACCTGCAGCAGTAAGCATCAGCTATTGGCCACTGTGGCGCAGGAATGCGGCCATCCCGAGGTGGTGCTTACAGTCGGCGTGTATGAGATGACCGAAGCCAATACGCCCGGCGTGGGCGCTGTGCTGCAGGCCGCCGCCTACACCTCCATCCCAGAAGCCCATTGCTACCTGACGGTCGATCACCAGCGCTGGGACTTCACCGGGCTGCCGCGCGGCACCGAATCGCCGTTTCAGGCGCTGATCGAGGAGCATTTCCTGCTGCCGGAGTCCCTGTCGGCGCGCAAACTCAAGTTGCATCAGCAGGCCCTGGGCCGGTGGGCCGAGCGCATGGGCGTTTCAGCGATCGACGCCTGGGCGGTGCGCGAAGCCTGCGTCGCTGCGCTGTCTAACCTCTCGGACTGAACCCACTCAGCCGCGACGCGGCGTGCGCTGCTGGCGAATCATGTAGACCCCGGCAGCAATCAGCAAGGCGATGCCGCACCAGCCCCAGGCATTAGGCAGATCGCCCCAGACCACCCAGCCGATCAGCACAGCCCAGAACAGACCGACATAGCGAAACGGGGCCACGACGGATATCTCGCCCTGGCGCATGGCTGCAATGCTGGCGTAATAACCGGTCGACAGAAAGACCGCTGCAATGCCCAACAAGCCAACGTCGCGCGCTTGCATGGGCGTCCAGCCTTCCACCGCAAGAACGCCGCAGGCCATCAGCCACACCACGGCAGCCGTGGTGAGCGTGACCAGGATGGAGGGCGTCGCCGCAGGCACCTTGCGGGTCAAAAGATCACGGCAGGCGTAAATGAGTGTGGCCAGCAGCGTCATCCAGGCATACAGGTTGAACCCGTCCAGACGCGGCTGGATGACCGCGAGCACACCTGCAAATCCCAGGCTGATTGCCACCCAGCGGCCGGCATCGACCCGCTCCTTCAGAAAGATCATGGCAAGTACGGCAATGAACAGTGGAGACGACTGGTTGATGGCGGTCACATTGCCCAGAGGCAGACGAAACAGCGCGGCAAGGTACAGAAACGTGCCAAGGCCTTCGCAGACTGCACGCAAAATGACCCAGGGCCGCACCACATCGCGAATGCGCGAAAGCGCCCCCATCCGCCAGGCCACCAGGCAGATCAGGCTGATTGCCATCACCCCCCGCACCACAATGATCTGCGCGGCTGGCAGCCGTGCACCAATGGCCTTGATCATGGCGTCGTTGGCGATGAATGCGGTCATCGCCAGCACCATCCACAGGATGCCGATCCGATTGGCCTTGGCCTGCTCCGCGGAAGTCAATGGGGCGGCTGATGCAGACAGGCGATGCCAATCGCGTCGCCCGCAAGCCGCGGGTAGCGCGCAAGGACCTCCGGGTCGTGCCCGGGTACGATATGCGCCGGTGAATCCGCCGCCTGCATGAGCCGACGATGGCCTGCAAGCATGTCGGCCACATTGAAGACAATGGGAAACGGACGCTCTTCGAACATGTTCTCGTAGTAATGGCTGGCGTCTGAAGTGAGCACAACCCAGCCGCGCTCAGTGTGCACCCGCACTGATTGCAGACCCTTGGTGTGCCCGCCGATGTGCATCAGCTCAACGCCCGGTGCCAGCACTGCATCACCCGCGTGAAACACCACGCGGTCGGCATAGACCTTGCGCACCAGTTCCACCACATCCTCTACCGAATAGGCGTGGCGCAGCTGGCCATGGCACATGCAGCGTCCGGTGGCGTAGTCCATCTCGGCGTCCTGCACATGAAACCTGGCCTGAGGCAGCTTGGGCAGATTACCGGCATGGTCATAGTGCAGATGGGTCAGCACGACGTCTTGCACGGATTCAGGCGCAACGCCAAGCACCGCAAGTGCTTCGATCGGACAGCGCAGCAGTTCACGCTGACGGTTACGTGCGGTCTCGGCGCTGAAACCGGTATCGACCAGGATCGTGCGCGTCTTCGACTTGAGGAGCCACACGAAATAGTCCATCGGCATAGGGCCGTCATGAGGATCGATCGGTACGATGAAGTTGTCGCGCCGGGTGCGCTCTTTCATCTGTGCATAGCGAATGGCGTACACCTCGTAGATGTCCGGTCTGGCAGTCATTGGATATCCCCTTAGCCTTATTGATCGTTGGCCGCTTCGAACAAGCGGCTGATGACCGGATGGTACTGGTCACCCCAGCCCTGTGCGATGGCGCGATCAAATAGGGTGTCCACCAGTTGTGCGCCTTGTGCGTGCACACCGGTTTCGCGTGCAAGCGCCAGGGCATAGGTCAGGTCTTTACGTGCGTAGTGCACGGAAAATGCGCGCTCAGGAAAGTCCTGCGGCAGCATGGCCTTCATGCCATGACTGCGCAGCGCGAAGCTGTCAGCCGATCCCTTCGAGAGGGTATCGAACAGTAAGGTCGGATCTACGCCGGCGCGCAGGCCAATGCTGCGAGCTTCGCTCAATGCCATGACGGTTTCAAAGAGGACCATGTTGTTCAGGATCTTGACGACCTGACCGCAGCCAATGCCGCCGCATCGTGTGATCTCGGTGGCAAACGTGGCAATCAGCGGCTTGATCCGCTCGAACAGATCGGGCTCGGCACCCACCATCACCGACAGCGTGCCTGCTTCCGCAGCAGCACGGGTGCGTGCGACCGGCGCATCCACAAAAGCGACGCCGACATTACCAAACGCGCGCGCCAGCGCTCGCGTCGTGTCGACTGGCGAAGTGCCCAGATCGACGATGACTTGCCCACTGCGTGCGCCCGCGAGCAGGCCTCCGGTCTGATGCGCCAGCTGATGGACGATTTCGCCCGAGGGCATGGACAGGAAGATCAGATCGGCCTGTTGGGAGACCTCGGCAATGCTGGAGGCGGTATGCACGCCATCGGCGCGCAGTCTCGCCAGCGCGGTGGCATCCAGATCAAAGGCGATGGTGGGCAAGCGAAGCTTACGGACCAGATTGCGGCAGATGGGCTCGCCCATGACCCCTGTGCCGATGAATCCGAGATGGCTGAACGGCCTTGATGCAGCGGTCTGGGGCATGGTCTCTCGTGTTGTGTCTTGTTGTGTGAACCGACTGGAGCACGCCCATTTTTGCCGACAAGCTGAGGGAGGGTCAAACGCATCGTGTACCCGTACGGCCCGAGCCGATCGATCGGAACGTGGCGAACGACTCATTTTCGACCCGCTTCGTTCGACATGCCGATCGGATTGCGACCACACTGGGCGGTCCCGCTTCCAGGAGATCTGCCATGTCCGAGCCCCTCGTGATTCGTACCGACCGCGATGGTCTGGCGACCTTGACCCTGAACCGTCCCGCCAAACTCAATGCGCTGACGCCAGGGGTCTTCGTTCAGTTGCGCGCGCATCTTGCTGCGATCGCTGCAGATACTTCGATTGGGTGCGTTGTGCTCGCAGGTGCCGGGCGCTCATTTTGCGCGGGCCACGACCTGGATGCGATTGCATCGCATGAGCCTGCGCCCAGCCCGTATTTCGAACCGGAAACCATCGACGCGCTGGAAGCGTTGCCCAAGCCCACCATTGCGCGCATTCACGGCCATTGTTTTACTGGCGGGCTGGAGCTGGCGCTTGGCTGCGACCTGTTGGTGGCCGCTGAGTCGACACGACTGGGCGATACCCATGGCCAGTGGGGTCTGGTGCCGGTGTGGGGGATGTCCGTGCGGCTGCCTGAGCGGGTGGGGCGCTCAGTGGCCAAGGAGCTGATGTTTACCAGCCGCAGGCTGAGTGGAGCGGACGCCGCACGGATCGGATTGGTCGACCATTGCGTGGCCGACGATCAGCTCGATGCGAAGGTGCAGGCCCTGGCCACCGAGATTCTGGCTAATTCACGTGGCACGAATCGGATTGTGAAGGCCTTGATGGCAGATCGTGAGGAGCGCACCCGCCGCCAGGCACTGGAGCATGAGCGCACTCGGCCCTACGGACGACCGGAAGACATGGCGCAGCGCATGAAGGCGGGCGGGCGCTGACCGGCCCGATGTTGCAGGGTCGACGGACTAAGCAGCCTGCACTTCTACCCGCGTGTCGTTATAGCAGGCGCCTTCGGCCAGGTCTGCCCGCGCATCCGCGCTGACCAAGGCGCTGATGGTCTGACCAGTGGTGCTGGTGGCCAGCCAGGCGCCTTTTTCGGAGGAGACCACGCCAGGCGGGACGGCACGCGTGATTTCAAGCGGCAAAATCACCTCGCCCAGTGCGTTGAAGACACGCACACGAGCGACGCCTTCCAGGCCGCGGGCCTGCGCATCGTGAGGGTGCATCAGCAGGGCGGGAGCTTGCGAGGGCAGTCCCCCTTCGCCAAGCAAGGTGGATGAAATGCGCTTGTCCGAGGCCGGAGAAATCAGCGCCAGGCCGTCCGGGTGCGATGGCGCGATGTAATGCGGCACACGCTGATCCGCCCCCCATCGCTGGGCCAGGACCTCCGAGATCAACTCGATTTTTCCGCTGGGGGTGCCGGGCTGCAGATTGGCAAAGAGAGCCAGGGGGTCGCCATTCGGGGCGCTCATGCGCAGCGCCCGATCGGTGGGCAACTGACTCGGCGTGTGACCTTGCAGCCTCGGATGCGTGGCATCCAGTGCTGCGTCCATGAGCTCGGCATCGGAGTCGCGAAAGCAGTCTTCTTCAAAGTTGAAGCGTGACGCGAGTCTGCGGAAGATTTCGGTGTTGGGCAGGGCTTCTCCCACAGGCGGGATGACCGCGTCTGCGCGCTGAAGCCAATGCTGGCCGTAAGCGGCATACAAATCGGCGCACTCGAATGCGCTGGCTGCCGGCAGCACAACATCGCAATACTGCATGCTTTCGGTCATAGATATGTCGATGCCGCAGGTGAAGATTTCTTCGCGCGCAATGCCCCGTCGCAGACGGTTCTGATCGGGGTGCACCACCAGCGGATTATGGTTGTAGATGAATACCGCGCGGATGGGCGGATCCAGCGTATCTTCAGCCAGATGTTTGCCTGCATCCAGAATATTGAGCGTGCGCGTGCCAGCGGGCAGCAGGTCCGGGCGAGTCAGCTTGGCAGGAGTGCGCGGAAAGGCATTGCCTGCGCCCAGCACAAGGCCATTGCGTGCGTCGAGTTTGCCCAGCAGTGCGGGCAGTGCGATGACTGCTCGAATGCCGCTGCCGCCATTGCGCCCGCGCTCCAATCCATTGCCCGGGGCGAGTACGAGCGGGGCCGACTCAGCCATCCACCGAGCGAGTGTGCGGATGTCCTGAGCCGGCACACCGCACGCCTGAGCAGCCCGATCAACAGGCCATTGACGCGCGATCTGCATGTACTCGTCATAGCCCAGCACATGCGCTTCAATGAAGGCCGCATGATGGGCGCCTAAGGACTCGAGTTCGCAGGCTAATGCGAAGCCCAGCAGCACGTCGGTTCCAGGAAGCGGCGCGAGGTGCAGATCAGCCAGCTCCGCGATCTTGGTGCGAAGCGGGTCCACCACCGCCAGTTTGCCGCCTGCACGCCTGGCCGTTGCGATCTGGCGGACCAGGTGCAGGTTGGTCACCGTGGCATTGTTGCCCCAGACCACGTTCAACTTCGCGCCACTGGCAGCTTCCGGGCCGATGCCCGGCACAGCCCCATAGGTGCCGACCCAGGCTTCGCGGCGAACGGCGCCGCACATCGCGCCCCGATAGAGCTGAGTGGCGCCCAGCTTGTGGAAAAAGCGCATCGACATGCTGTCGCCTGCCAGGATGCCGTGTGGCCCTGCGTAATTGAGCGGCATGACGCTTTGGGCACCGTACTGCGCGATGGCCTCGCTCACACGCGCATGGATCAGATCAAGTGCGTCCGACCAGCTGGCCTGCTTGAAGTGGCCACTGCCTCGCGCGCCCGTACGAATGAGCGGATGCAGTACGCGCTGAGGGCCGTGTACCCATTGAGCGGTCTGATGGGTCACCTTGCTGCACAGAACCCCGTCCGTGTAGGGCAAGGCGTGGGAACCGCGCACTTTCACGATCCGATCGGCCTGCACGCTCACAGTGAGGCTGCAGGTGTCCGGGCAGTCGAGGGTGCAGACACTGGGGCGTTCGATGGTATGCATGGATAGAGCGTACCTGAAGCCTTCGCGCCAGACTGGTCCTTCAAGCCTTGGGGGCATTTCATGATCCGGGCTGTGATCGCCGTACTGCACCAGGAGCGGGCGTAGACTCGAACGGGGGAGGAGCCTGCAGACCATGACAGAGTGCCCGTTCGGGCCATTTCAGCGACGGGTGCGCATCATGCTGTGCGTGGTCGGATTGCAGGGAGCACTGATTGCCTGCTCGGTGCCTGTGCGTGAAGCACCGCCGCGCGGACTGATCGAGCCTGCGCAGGCGGGCGCAGTGGAGGCATCCATTGCATGGCCGCAAGCGCGCTGGTGGGCAGACTGGGGCTCCAAGGATCTGGAGTCGTTGATTGATCAGGCGCTGGCGCAGTCGCCCACGGTCGGGGTCGCCCAGGCGCGGGCTAAACAAGCCCAGTCGGCAGCGGATCTGGTCGCGGCCGGATCGTCGCCTCGTTTGAGCTTCAACGCAGACGCAGGGGCCACCCGCTACAGCGAAAACAGCATCTATCCACGTCCGATTGCCGGCAGCACGCAGGTCAGCACGTCAGCGCAATTTGCGGGCAGCTGGGAACTCGACCTCTTCGGGCGGCAGCGTGCCTCGGTGCAGGCAGCCTTGGGTGAGCGCAATGCAGCGCGCGCGGACGAACAAGCCGCACGCGTGCTGATCGCCACGCAGGTGGCGCAGCACTACGTGAGTCTTGCGAGGTTGGGTGAACTGCTGACGCTCAGTGAAGATGCTATCCGGCAGCGCTCGGCCAGCCTTGATCTCGTGTCACAGCGTGTGCAGGCAGGGCTCGATACGCGGGTCGAGCAGCGTCAAGCCGAATCGGTGCTGGCGCAGGCGCGCACCGAGCAGCAACGCATTCGAGAAGCTGTGGCTCGTCAACGGCACGCGCTTGCGGAATGGTGTGGTCAAGGCCCGCAGGCCCTGGGTGACTTCCTGCCGCCGCTCTTTGCCGTACGTGGCGAGGGATTGCCGGCCATTCTGCCTGCCGATTTGATCGGTCGGCGTGCCGACCTGGTCGCACAACGACTGCGTGTGGAGTCGACGCAAGCTGGCGTTGAAGCGGCGCGCGCGCAGTTCTATCCCAACGTGAATCTGGTGGCGTTCGCCGGATTGAGCTCGCTGGGTCTGGACCGCTTCCTGGATCTTGGATCACGCACCTATGGCATTGGCCCTGCCGTGCGTCTGCCGATCTTTGATGGCGGCGCATTGAAAGCCAATCTTGCGGGTCGGCAGGCCGATGTGGAGGGAGCGATTGAAGCCTACAACGCCACTTTGCTACGTGCTCTGCGGGAAGTGGCTGATGAGGTGAGCTCACTGCAGTACATCCGGTTGCAGCGGCAATCGCAGGCCGAGGCGCTGGCTGCCGCGCAGGCTGCTTATGCGCTGGCACTGCAGCGCTACCGGGCCGGGTTGGGCAACTACCTGCTGGTGCTCGTGGTCGAGTCGGATCTGATCGCGCAACGCACTGCTCAGACCGACCTGAAGGCGCGTGAGCTCACGGCTGAACTAGGTCTGGTCCGAGCACTGGGCGGTGGTTATCGCGAGGAGATTCGATGAGCAGCGCCCCATCCGGTCCGCAGAGCGCTGCGGCTGAACCCAAGGCCGTGCCTGCGGTGACGCACACGTCCAGCCGAGCGCGCGCGCTCGGTAGCGTGATGGCAGTGATTCTGCTGATGGCGCTGGCATACGGGCTCTATTGGCAACGCTATATCCGCGGACGCGAAACCACCGACAACGCCTACGTGCATGCCCCGCTGGTTCCGATCACCTCGCAGGTGGGTGCCACCGTGGTGGCGGTCCTGGCAGACGATACCGATGCAGTGAAAACCGGTCAGGTCCTCGTGCGCCTTGACCCGGCCGACGCGCAGGTCGCGCTGGCCCGTGCCGAAGCGCAACTCGGGCAGGCCGTACGTGAAGCGCGCGTGTTGTACGTCAACGATTCGACGCTGGCTGCAACCATCCGCACTCGTCAGGCTGATGTGGAGCGCGCGCAAGCCGAAGTACAGCGTGCCCGTGACGATCTGGTACGCCGCCAGCCACTGGTGAGCACAGGCGCGATTGGCGCGGAGGAAATGAAGCACACCGAGGCGACACTGGCCACGGCTCAAGGCGTGCTGTCTGCAGCGCGCGCAGCGCTGGATGCCGCGCGTGAACAGGCGGTCGGCAACCGCGCATTGACAGGTGGCACTGAAGTAGCCCGACATCCGAGTGTCCTGCGAGCTGCGGCTGCGGTCCGTGAGGCCTGGCTGGCCGTGGAGCGCTGCGAAGTGATGGCGCCACTCGGTGGTCAGGTGGCCAAGCGCATGGTGCAGGTCGGCCAGCGGGTCGCTCCCGGTGCGGTCCTGATGACGGTTGTGCCACTTGAGCAGGCCTGGGTCGAGGCGAACTTCAAGGAGGTGCAGCTGCGCGACATGCGAGTCGGTCAACCGGTCCGCCTGGAGGCGGATCTGTACGGCGATAAGGTGGTCTTCGACGGCAAGGTGGTGGGCTTGGGCGCAGGCACCGGAGCCGCCTTTGCAGTCTTGCCGGCGCAAAACGCGAGCGGCAATTGGGTGAAGGTCGTGCAGCGCGTCCCAGTGCGCGTTGAGGTGGATGCTGCGCAATTGGCCCGCCATCCCTTGAGAGTGGGTTTGTCGATGCATGCGACGGTCGATGTGTCGGATACAGCTGGTGCGCTGATTGCCCCTAAAGTGGAGCCTGCAGCACGTATTCGCACCACCGATGTGTTTGCAACCGCCTCGGCTGCAGCCGATCGGCGTATCGAGGACATTGTGGCGCGCAACCTGGTCGCGCCGGTTGCGGGGGCGTCGCGCCGATGAGCACACCCGCAGGGTCGCCCGAGAGCTTTCCGCCTCTGCAGGGCAGCCAGCGTGCATTAGGCACCCTTGCCCTGGCACTTGCCACGTTCATGAACGTGCTGGACTCGGCGATCGCAAACGTTTCGATCCCTGCCATCGCCGGTGATATGGGCGTGAGTCCGGCGCAAGGCACCTGGGTGATCACTTCATTCTCGGTGGCAAACGCCATTTCAGTCCCGCTCACGGGCTGGTTGACGCAGCGCTTTGGGCAAGTGCGTTTGTTCGTGGCCAGCATCACATTGTTCGTGATCTGTTCGGTGCTTTGCGGGCTCGCACCCAGCATCGAATGGCTCATTGTGTTTCGCGTGCTGCAGGGCCTGTCGGCGGGGCCGACCATTCCGTTAAGTCAGACATTGCTGCTGGCAAGCTATCCGCGGCATATGGCCGGTACGGCGCTGTCCTGGTGGTCGATGACGACGCTGGTCGCCCCGGTTGTGGGTCCATTGCTCGGCGGATGGATCACCGACAACATTTCGTGGCCGTGGATTTTCTACATCAACGTGCCGATCGGGGCGGTCTGCGTGGCCATCGCATGGGCCATTTATCGAGACCGCGACCCGGGCCCACGGCGCGTGCCATTGGACGCGGTCGGGTTGGCGCTGTTGGTGCTGTGGGTCGGGTCGCTACAGATGATGTTCGATACCGGAAAGGAGCTCGATTGGTTCGAATCGACCGAGATCGTCGTGTTGGCCATTGTTGCAGCGGTCTGTTTTGCGATCTTCATCGCCTGGGAACTTACCGAAGCGCACCCGATCGTTAACCTGAGGCTGTTTGCAGGGCGCAATTTCACCTTGGGTACGATCACGCTGTCCCTATCGTTTGCGCTCTTTTTCGGCAGCATTGTGCTGCTGCCGCTGTGGCTGCAGCAGTCGATGGGTTACACCGCAACCTGGGCCGGGCTGGCCTTGGCGCCAGTGGGGCTCTTCTCAATCCTGCTGCCGCCTTTTATTGGTCGCATCGTGGGTCGCGTCGATCCGAGACTGATCGCAACAGTCGGATTTGTGTTTTTCGCGCTCGTGATGTGGATGCGCGCGCAGTTCAATACTGAGGCCTCGTTTACGACGATCATGTGGCCAACGGTTCTTCAAGGCATTGCGGTGGCGTGCTTCTTTCTGCCCATGCAGCCGCTGATTTATCGCGGGATTGCGCCTTCGCAGATGCCAGCCGCCGCCGGGTTGAGCAATTTTGTACGGATCGCCGCGGGCTCTCTTGGCGCTTCGGTCAGCACAACGATGTGGGAGCGCAGAGCCAGTCATCATCATGCCCATCTGACCGAGACCGTGACACCCGACCATCCGGCCTATCGGTACTGGCTCGAGCAAGCTGCTGCGGCTGGACTGGATGAGTCCCAATCAGTGGCGCTCCTAGGCCGGCTGATCGATCAGCAGGCGTACACGATGGCCGTGACAGATCTCTTTCTGTTGGCTTCGATTCTCTTTGTGCTGCTGATTGCAGCGCTGTGGACGCTGCAGCCGCCCGGTCGGGCCTGACCACACCCCGCTGTTCGGGCGGTCGGTGATAGCATCCGGTCGCTGCCAACCCTTCGGATTCAGCCATGTCTACACCCGCTCAGACCTCTCGCCCATCGCGCTTTTCGTTCGGACGGTTTCTGCTCGGAGCGCTGTTTACTCTGCTTTTGCTAGGCGCAGGATGGTTGTATTTCGCCTGGAATTGGAGCTATTCGCAGGGCGAGCGTGCCGGTTGGGTACAGAAATTTTCGGAAAAAGGCTGGTTGTGCAAGACCTGGGAAGGCGAGGTGGCTTTGGTGTCCATGCCAGGCGCCATCCCTGAAAAATTTGAATTCACGGTCATGAATGATGAGGTGGCCAAGGAAATCAACCGCTTCATTGGCCGTCGCGTATCGATGCACTACGAGCAAAAGGTTGGCTTGCCCACCACGTGTTTTGGCGAGACCCGCCACTACGTGACCCGGGTGAGTCTGGTTGACGATGGCGCCAATCCGCAGGGCATTCCTAATGCCGGTGGGGTCAGCATGCCAGTACCAGTGCCGCAGCCGATGCCTGGTCAGCCTTCGATGCAGGGGCAGCAGCCCATGCCTGTGCAGCCCCAGATGCAGGGGCAACAGCCCATGCCGGTTCAGCCCCAGATGCAGGTTCAGCAGCCGGTGCAGCAGCAGGTCCAGCCGCAGATGCCAGTTCAGCCTGCAGCACCCGTGCAGGCCACTCCGGGTTTGCCTTCAGTCCCTGCGCCCATGCCCGCCCCAGCGCCGATGCAGCAGGGTGCTCCGGTGCCAGCGCCAGTTGCTCCGGCGCCGCCGCCCGCTGTAGCGCCTAATCGCTGACCCATGCGCCGTGTGCAAGCGGCGGGCTTGGCGCTCGTCGCTTGCCTGATTGCATCGTCCGGTGCACTGGCTCAGCAAGCGGAACGCCCCCGGATAGGGTTGGCGCTTTCAGGAGGCGGAGCCCGAGGGTTCGCGCATGTAGGCGTGCTGCGTGCGCTGGAATCTTTGCGAATTCCCATCGATTGCATCGCTGGCACCAGCGCAGGCTCGGCGATCGGTGCAGCCTATGCGAGCGGGCTGTCCCCTGATCAGATCGAGCGGCAACTGAATTCGGTCAACTGGGACCGGGACATGTTCCAGGACGCCCCGCCCCGCCGTGATCTGCCCACCCGCAAGAAGAGCGAAGAGAAGGCCTACTTGCTCGATCTCACGTTAGGGGTGCGCGGCGGGTCGGTGGTGATGCCGCCGGGTTTGGTGGCTGGGCAAAAGATCGAACTCTTCCTGCATCGGCTACTGGGCGCCAGCACAGTGCTTGCATCGTTTGATCAGCTGCCGATCCCGTTTCGCGCGATGGCGACCGACATCGAGACCGGTGATCTGGTCATTCAGGACCGTGGCAGCCTGGCCTCGGCAGTCAGGGCCAGCATGGCGGTGCCCTCCGTGTTTGCGCCGGTCGAAATTGGAGGTCGTCTGCTGGTCGATGGCGGCCTGTCGCGCAACATGCCCGTGGATGTGGTCCGATCCATGTGTGCCGATGCAGTGATCGCGGTCGACATTGGTAGCCCGCTGCTCAAGCGCGAGGAACTCGGCAACGTGTTGAACGTCGCCAGCCAGATGATCGGTGTGCTCATGGAGCGCAACATGCGAGAGTCCCGTGAGCAAATCCGCCCCGGTCGAGACGTGATGATCCAGCCCGATCTGGGCGAAATCAGCGCAGCAAGTTTCAGCCGCGGTGTGGAAGGCATTCCCGCCGGTGAGGCGGCCGCTCGTGCCGTTGCAGACCAATTGCGAGCGTGGTCGCTGAGCGAGGCCGACTATGCCGGGTGGCAGTCGGCGCGTGCTGCCAAGGTTGTTCGCGATAACCGGTATGTGGGCGTCCGAATGGTGGGCGCCGACCCCGCCACGCGACGTTCGATGATGCAGTTGTCAGAGTTGCCAACATCCGGGGAATTGGACCAGGAGGCCGTGTCGCGCAGCATTGCCCGTTGGAGCGGTCAGGGCGATTTTGAGCGCATTGGCTATTCACTTGTACCCGAAGCGCCGACTCAGGCACTTGAAATCAGCCTCGTGCAGCGTGCCTGGGGCCCGAATTATGTGCGATTTGGGCTGGGCGCTTCTGCTGACTCCAATGCGAATGGTGTCTTCAACGTTCTGTTCGGTTTTCGCCGTCCGGGAGTCAATGATTGGGGGGGCGAATTCAAGACCGAGTTGCAGTTCGGCAGTACGCGACGCTTCACAGCGGAATTTTTTCAGCCATTCAATCGCGGTGATTTCCAGTTCTTTGTCGACCCGCAGTTGCTGAGCGAAGAGGTGCCCGTATGGCTGTTCCAAGGCTCCAAGCGCATTGCCGAATATGGGGTGAGCTCAAATCAGCTCGGCGTCGATCTCGGCGTTCAGGGTCGAATCGGTGAAACACGACTGGGCGTTTTTGCCGGCCAGCGTCATACTTTCCCACGCACAGGCAGCACCTTATTGCTTCAGTCGCGTGATCGATATCAGGGTGCACAGCTCCTGATGCTGGCCGATCAGCTGGATGCCACCGATTTTCCGCGTGAGGGTTATCTGATTGGTGCCCAGTACAGGGTTGAGCGGGTTTCAAGCGACGCGAGCGACGATTACATCGCTCAGCGTGCATTGGTTTACGGCAAACAGGTGGGCAGCGTCGGTGACCACACCTTTGCTGCTGCCTTCCGGATCGGCGAAGCCACCTCGAACGTCGCCCTGAACCAGGCCTTCAGTCTGGGCGGCTTCATGAACCTGTCAGGTCTGCAGCTTAATCAGATTTTGGGCACGTCCCTGCGCTATGCCAGCCTGAGCTATCAGAACCAGCTGTTGACCTTGCCTGATCCGCTGGGCAGGGGTGTGTACGCGGGTCTGGCGCTGGAAGGCGCGCAAATGCGTGGCCAGACCTTGGGCCTGCAGGAGTCCGGCTGGGTGCCCGGCGCAACCGCCTTCCTTGGGGCCCATACGGCGATCGGCCCGATCTATCTTGGCTACGGTTATGCGCGTGGCAACAACCGATTGATCTACCTGTTTCTGGGCCGCCCGGGCCTTTAGGGTGTGGATGCGTTGCCGGCTGGATGGAGCGGGTATCCTTAGCGGATGTCCGCGTCGTTCCAATCCTCCTTCCTCATTGCTTTTCACGACCGCTGCCTGAACGCGCCCGATTGGCCGAGTGAGGCGGGCGGCGAGGACCCGTCAGCGCATGCTGACGTCGAACCTTGGCACTGGGTCACCGCGAATCATCGCTTCAATAGCCTCTTATGGGCCGAAGAGGACCTGGCCCGGCGCACGCTGGCCAGTGATACTGAGATCGCTGCAAACAAGCGTCGGATCGATCGGTTCAATCAGGCCCGCAATGACGCCATCGAGCGAATCGACGATCTGTTGTTGCAGGCCTGCGCCCAGGTGAATGTGCAACCGCAGGCGCGCCAATCGTCTGAGACCCCGGGCGCGATGATCGATCGGCTGTCAATTCTGGCCCTCAAGTTGCATCACATGGGTTTGCAGACACGGCGATCCGATGTGGTCGACGAGCATCGTGCGCAGGCGCACCGGCGGCTGGAGCAGTTGAACAGGCAACGCGCCGATCTGGGTGCCTGCCTGGATCGACTGATGCAGGAAGTGGCGAGTGGGGCTGGTTTTTTCAGGATCTATCGTCAGTTCAAGATGTACAACGACCCCACGCTCAATCCCGCCCTGGTGGCCGAGCAGCGCTCGGGTGCCGGGCGCTGATTCATGCAAGGCGTACCGACGGACGGAGCCATCATGAACGTGCTGGTCGTCAAGATGTCGTCGATGGGCGATATCGTGCATGCTCAACCGTTGGTGACGGACATCCTCCAGCGCTTTCCGAATGCGAAGATCGACTGGGTCTGCGAATCGGCTTTCGTGGCGATCCCGGCCATGCATCCCGGAGTGTCCGATGTGATTCCGATTGCACTGCGCCGCTGGCGACGCAACCTGACTGACCCGGATACCCGGCGTGCCTTCAAGGCGTTTGTAGAGCGGTTGCGGCGAGTGCAATACGACTGGGTCATCGATTGCCAGGGGTTGATCAAGAGTGCATTCGTCTCAAGGCTGGCGCGCGCCACACATCGGGCAGGCCTGTCCTGGGCGTCATCGCGTGATGCAGTGGCGTCATTGGCCTACGATCGCAAGGCTCTGGTGGATAAGTCCCTGCATGTGGTTGCGCGCAACCGGCAGGTCGCAGCAGATGCTCTGGGCTATGCCATCTCTGCGCCCGCGCGTTTTGGTCTGCAAGTTCCAATCCTGACGGCTGATTGGTGCGCGCCTCAGCATGCCTACGCGGTGCTGATTCCAGGGGCCAGTCGTGACGAAAAGCTCTGGCCGGAAGGGCACTGGCAGGCCGTGGCCAAGGGTTTGTCTGGCCAAGGTCTGCAGGTGTGCTGGCTGTGGGGCAGTACCCCCGAGCGTGAGCGTGTTCTGCGCCTGGCTCAAGCCTGTGGCAGCGTGCAGGACGCAGCTGCGCAGGGTGCGCAGCCTGTCGACATTCCTCATGCCACGAGTGTGATTCCTCCCTTTCTGTCGGTCGCGCAGGCTGCAGCGCTACTTGCCGATGCACGTCTGGTGGTCGGTCTTGATACCGGCTTCACTCATCTGGCCGGTGCACTAGGGCGCCCAACGGTGGGCATTTTTTGCGATTTTGACGCCACGCAGTGTGCGGTCACCGGTGATGCACCCTGTGAGAGCCTGGGAGGCGTGGGACAAATTCCGGCCTTGGATGCAGTCCAGGCGGCGATTGAACGATTGCTTATGTCGGCGAAGGTCGGATGATGTTGCAAGAAGTTAACTTGGCCTGGACACTGCTGCGGCGCGACCTGCGGGCAGGCGAGTTGTGGTTGCTTGCCGGAGCGCTCGTCGTAGCGGTGGCAGCCCTGTCCAGTGTGGGTTTCTTTGTAGATCGGGTGCGTCATGCACTCGACTTGCAGGCCCGGCAGCTGCTGGGTGGTGACCTGGTCATTGCGTCGGATGCGCCACTTCCTGCGGCGCTCGGTGAGCGTGCCGCCCAGCTCAACCTGCAAGTGGTTCGCACCTTGAATTTCCCAAGTATGGCGCTCGCTCACAAGGACGCCACCGGTGCCAGCCTGAATGCCAGCTCCGGCGCGTCGTCGCCAACAGCTGTAACGGTCGCACCGACGGCCGCACTGGCCTCGGTCAAGGCGGTCACTCAGGGCTATCCCTTGCGCGGCGCGTTGCGAGTGTCGTCGTCAGTGCAAGACGCCGATGTGCCCGCGCTGGGCATTCCCGAGCGTGGCACGGTCTGGGTTGATGTGGCCCTGATGCAGGCACTCGGGTTGATGCCTGGAGGCCGCCTGCAGTTGGGTGAGGCCACACTGCGTATCGATCGACTGATCGTCGTAGAGCCTGATCGCGGCGCGAATTTCGTCAATTTTGCGCCCCGCGCGCTGATTGCGATGGACGACCTCGAGGCGACCGGGTTGGTTCAGCCCGCCAGTCGTGTGACGCATCGAACGATGTTTGCCGGGCCGCCTGCCGCAGTCGCCGAATTCGAAGCCTGGGCTAAAACGCAGTTGAAGCGCGGGCAGCGGATCGAGTCGCTCGATTCCGGACGCCCGGAGTTGCGCACGACCCTGGATCGCGCCTCTCAGTTTCTGGCACTGGTTTCTTTACTGGCAGCGCTGATCGCAGCCGTGGCCATTGCAGTGGCAGCGCGTCGCTTTGCCGAGCGCCACCTCGATGGCTGTGCCGTCATGCGCGCCATGGGGGTCACCCAGGCCAGGCTCATGCGAGTGCTATTGCTCGAGATGCTGGGTCTTGGCTTGGCTGCCGGTGTGGCGGGCTGTGCACTGGGGTGGCTTGCGCACGAAGTCCTGGTCTTCGTGGCGGGCAGCGCCATGAACCTGCGCTTGCCTGCACCCTCATTGCTGCCCGCAGTCCAGGCGCTGGTGGCCGGCTTGCTCTTGCTGCTGGGGTTCGCAGCGATTCCCATCGCGCGGCTTTCCGGTGTGCCGCCGCTGCGTGTGCTGCGCCGGGATCTGGGTGCCCCGCCTGTATCAGCCTGGCTCGCGGCTACCTGCGCTTTGCTGGCGTTCTCTCTGCTGCTCTTGTGGTTCGCAGGTGACCGCAAGCTGGCGGGCTACGCGATCGCCGGCTTTGCGCTGGCTGCGGTGGTGTTTGTGCTGGCTGCATTTCTGGCCATCCGTGCGCTTTCGCCGCTGCGCCATGTGGTCGGGTCCGGTCGTACGAACGCTGTGCTGCGTGTTGCGCTTGCCTCCTGGACCCGCAGGCAGGGTGCCTCCATTGCCCAGACTGCTGCGCTCTCGGTGGGCCTCATGGCGCTGATGCTCCTGACCGTCACCCGTAACGATCTGCTGGAAAGCTGGCAACGCGCCTCACCGCCCGATGCACCCAATCGCTTTCTGATCAATGTGCAGCCGGATCAGCGCGAAGCGGTAGCCGAGGTTTTGCGTGCGGCAGGGATCGACAAAGTCGACCTCATGCCCATGATTCGCGGCCGGCTGGTGTCGATCAATGGCGCAGCCATCGATGCCGCCACGTTCGAAAATGAGCGTGCGCGCCGCCTCGTCGATCGTGAATTCAATCTGTCCTACCTCGAGCGCATGCAGCCGCACAATCGTACGGTTGTGGGGCGCTGGCTCGATCCCAAGGCGCAGGAGGTCTCGATGGAGGCAGGGATCATGCAGACCCTGGGCCTTGCGATCGGAGATCGTCTCACGTTCGACATTGCCGGTGAGCCGGTTGAGGTGACCGCAGTGGGGGCGCGCAAAGTGGCGTGGGACTCCATGCAGGTGAATTTCTTCATGGTGCTGAGCCCGGCTGCGGCGGCCGATCGTCCTCAGACCTGGATCTCCGCATTCCATCTGCCTGCATCGAAGTCCAACCTGGTCAATGAGCTGGTACAGCAGTTTCCCAACCTCACGGTCTTCGATACCACGGCCATCGTGAAGCAGGTTCAGAGCATCCTCGATCAAGTGGTCAGGGCGGTGCAGTTTCTCTTTCTATTCACGCTCGCTGCTGGTGTGATGGTGCTCTATGCAGCCTTGGCCAGTTCTCGCGATGAGCGTATCCGTGAGGCAGGACTGATGCGCGCGCTGGGTGCCTCGCGCGCTCAACTCCAACGTGCTCAAGGCTTTGAGCTCGCCGCCACCGGCGCATTGGCAGGGCTGCTGGCCGCGCTGGGTGCGTTGGCCGTGGGAACTGTCCTGGCCGCGCAGGTGTTCCAGTTCGAGTTCGCGCCTCGCTGGTCGGCGATCCCGATCGGAGTGCTGGCAGGTGCTGTGCTGTCATGGGTCGCCGGATGGTTGAGCTTGCGCAGCGTCATCGACAGTCCGCCGCTTGCAACGTTAAGGGCGGCATGACGCAAGACGGTTCAACCGAGCAGCCCAGCGCCTTCGAGTTGCTGGGCGGCGAAGCGCGCGTGCGCGAGCTGGTCGATCGCTTCTACGATCTCATGGCCATGGATGAGCGTTTCGCGGGCATTCTCGCGTTGCATCCGCAGCCCCTGGATGGCTCGCGCGACAAGCTCTTCTGGTTTCTGTGTGGCTGGATGGGCGGCCCAGATCACTACATCAGCCGCTTTGGACATCCAAGGCTGCGTGCACGTCATCTGCCGTATCCGATTGCCAGCACCGAGCGTGATCAGTGGCTCTTGTGCATGGGGCAAGCCATGGCCGATGTGAATGTGCCAGAGCCCCTGCTTGACCGACTGCTCGAGTCGTTCGCGGGCACAGCCGACTGGATGCGTAACCGTCCGGGTTGAGATGACGCTCATCGAAGGTCTGCTCATCCTTCTTGTGGCCAGTGTGCTGGCCATGGTCGTGCTGCTGGCAGTGGCGCTGGCTCGTCGACCCCGCGCTGCCAAAGACACCTTGCAGCAGATTGCACAGGCGCAACAGCAGTCGGCTGATCACATGACTCGTGAAATCCGCACTGAAGTGCTGGAGCAGGCGCGGGGCAATCGCGCGGAAATGTCCGATTCGATCAGCCGCTTCGCGCATCAGCTGACCGAACAGTTGGGGTCTGTCTCCCGGATTCAGCACGCACAGATCGATGCTTTTTCGCAGCAGCTTGCCCGCCTGACCGAGTCCAATGAGCGCAGGCTCCATGAGATT
This sequence comes from Burkholderiales bacterium UBA4615, assembly GCA_002386465.1. Classification (GTDB taxonomy): domain Bacteria; phylum Pseudomonadota; class Gammaproteobacteria; order Burkholderiales; family Burkholderiaceae_E; genus UBA4615. Next base: position 115,269 of record DGIT01000032.1, read on the forward strand.
CGCGAGGCGCTCGAGGCCCGGTTGGTTGCGCTGCAGACCGACAATGCGGCCAAGCTTGAACAGATGCGTCAGACGGTCGATGAAAAGCTTCACGCCACGCTCGAGCAGCGTTTGGGTGAGAGTTTCAAGCTGGTGTCTGACAGGCTTGAGCAGGTGCATCGCGGACTGGGCGAAATGCGCGCACTTGCCTCGGATGTGGGCGATCTGAAACGCGTGCTGTCCAATGTGAAGACCCGCGGCATCTGGGGCGAAGTACAGCTGGGCTCGCTGCTGGAGCAGATGCTGGCGCCTGGCCAGTACGAGTCGAACGTACCCACGGTGCCGGGCTCCACCGAGCGGGTGGAGTTCGCCATTCTGTTGCCAGGTCATGAGCACCGGGTGTGGCTGCCGATTGATGCGAAATTTCCCCGCGAAGACTGGGAACGGCTGCAGCAGGCGCATGACCGTGCTGATGCAAAAGGGGTGGAGGAGGCGGGCCGCGCCTTGGAGCAGCGGCTGCGTCTGGAGGCTCGCCGCATTCGCGAGAAATACATCGACCCGCCTCACACGACCGATTTCGCATTGCTGTTTTTGCCAACAGAAGGCCTGTACGCCGAGGTGGTCCGGCGTGCCGGACTGGTCGATGAATTGCAGCGTCACCACCGGGTGGTACTGGCGGGCCCCACCACCCTGGCGGCGCTGCTCAACAGCCTGCAGATGGGGTTTCGCACCCTGGCGGTGGAGCGACGCACCAGCGAAGTCTGGTCGGTCCTGGGCGCAGTGAAGACCGAATTTGGGAAATTCGGTGACGTGCTGGCCAAGACGCGCCAGCAGTTGCAGACCGTGACGCATTCACTGGATTCAGCCGAGGTGCGTTCACGTGCCATCGTGCGCAAGCTGAAAGACGTTGAAGCGCTACCGGAAACACAGGCACGCGCATTGCTGACAAAGGGGGGAGACACGCAGGAGACTCCGTGAAGCACCCTGAACCTGGAAACCGCGCTCTGGGCTTTACCCCCGGCAGGCGCATGCAATTCATGATGGATCCGCGCCACGATCCGTATCAGGCGCGACGCAAGCCCCGTGGCGAGCTGGTCTGCCCGGACTGCAAGCTCGTCTGCCGCGAGGGCCGATGGCAGCATGGTGTGCCCGATCCGCATGCGCACACAGAGCACTGCCCGGCCTGCCGTCGCATTGCAGACCGCTATGCCGCAGGCACGCTCACGATTGAAGGGCCGTTCGCCTACGAGCATCGCGCCGATGTCCTGCAGACAGCACGTCACGTGGCCGAGCAAATGCAGGCCGAGCATCCTCTGCAGCGCATTATGGATATCGAAGCGCTTGATGGCCGCGTCACCATCACCACGACCGACATTCACCTGGTGCAGGCAATCGGCAAGGCTTTGCACCACGCCTATGGCGGCAACCTGCATTACGGATTTGCCGAAGGGCAGTACCAGTTGCGTGTGGACTGGGCTGCCTGACATGACCCCCCTGATCTTCCCTAAGCCAATGGAGAGCCCCATATGAGCAGCCCTAATCGATCACCGGGCGGTAACGGTCAGCATTCACGCAGCGGGCCTCAGGCGCGCAGCACGCACCGCTCCGAATTACCGACGACACACGAGCGCGGTGCCACGCAGCGCTCGGTCGCTTCTCACGCCGGCGAGCACCGCAGTACATCGTCCCGTCGCGAGAGCGAGCGCACAGCGCACGCTCCCGCGCTGCATGTGGAACGCGAAGGCGAAGCCGAGCTGCAGGCGCTGGGCAATGCTGACGGGCCGTCCGAGATCGACGAGACGCAGCGGCGCGAGATGATTGCCACCTCTGCTTATTTACGCGCTGAGCGACGCGGGTTTGACAGCGGGTACGAATTGGCCGACTGGTTGGCGGCGGAAGAGGAGGTGGACGCCTGGCTGCACCAGATCGACCGTGGGCCAGAAGAGCCGCCGCTCTTCGAAGAGTGAGTCGATGCCCCCGCATCCGGTGCACCAGCATCCTCGGCCGACGGAGCGGTTCGCGGACCGCATTGATGCCGGCAGGCGGTTGGGACTGGAGCTGCTCGCGGAAGGGCTGGTCACGCAACAGGATGGCGAGACCGTCGTGCTGGGTCTGCCTAGGGGCGGTGTGCCGGTAGCCGCCGAAGTGGCTCGCGCACTGGGTGCGACGCTCGATGTCCTTGTGGTGCGCAAGCTGGGCTATCCGAACCAACCCGAGTTGGCCATGGGCGCACTCGCGCCCGGGGATGCACGTGTGCTTAACGCCGAGATTGCTGCATCAGTGCCGAGCGATGCGTTCGAGCGGGTGGTGCAGCGGGAGCGCAGTGAGCTCGAACGGCGTCAGCAGCGCTACCGCGGCTCCCTGCCTTCACTGAACCTGCAGGGCAAGCGGGTCGTGCTGGTCGATGATGGGGTGGCCACTGGTGCCACCATGCGCGCGGCCATCGCATCGGTACGCAGGCAAGCGCCAGCCCGGATCATCGTGGCGGTGCCGGTCGGGCCTGCCGATTCGCTTGCGCAGCTCGCGCGCGAAGCCGACGACCTGGTCTGCTTGAGTACTCCTGCGCAGTTCGGCGCGATCAGCCTGTGGTACGACGATTTCACACAGGTGCAAGACGAGGCTGTGACCACTGCCCTGCGTAATGGCCCGGCTTGGGCGAAAATAGCGGCTGAGCCTCAGCCCGTTGCGCGGGTCATCCGACCGCCCTGAGCCTGCGACCCCGTCTTGTTCGAGCCCCATGAGCCTGTCTGCCCCTGTTCCCCGTCGTCATCTGCATACCCGCACGATCGTGTGCGAAGGATTCCAGCGCGAAGACAAGCTCTTCGATATCGAAGCCCGCATTCTCGATGTGAAAGGCTACGCATACAGCGAGCCGTTTCGCGGCATGCGTGAGCCGGGCGACCCGGTGCATGATATGCATGTGCGCCTGACGGTGGGTGACGACATGGTGGTGCGTGCCGTTGAGGTCGCCATGCCGGCTACCCCCTACAACGCCTGCCAGAAAGCCAAGCCTAACTACCAGGGGCTGGTCGGGGTGACCATCGGCAGCGGCTGGCGCAAGGCGGTTCAGGCCTGTGTTGGTTCGGTGAAAGGCTGCACGCATGTGCGTGAGCTACTGTTCCCCATGGCTACCGTGGCCTTCCAGACGATCGGCAGTTGGCAGGCATCAGAGGGTGCGATGAAAGAGTCGCCCATTCATCGGGGCGGACGGCCGTACTTCATTGACGGGTGTATCGGATGGGCGGCCGACGGCGAAGTGGTGGCCACCTTGCATCCCGAATTCGCAAAATCTGCCAGCGCCTGAATCTTGGGTTGATTTGGGTTGATGCCCGCAGAGGGGCAAGGAGCCCGTCAGTCGCGTTCCTGCAGTTGGGCCCATGCCAGTTGAAGGAAGGCTGACGCCCGGGCACGCCAGTGCGTGCGCAAGCTGTCGCTGATCGGATCGTCCAGGTGCCATGCCGCCATGCGCGCGCGCATCAGTGCGCGTTGAACGCTGTAGAACCGCACCAGCGAAGCGCTCACCACATCCCCCGAGGCATGGCGATAGGCTTCGAAGAGCCAGGGGCGAACCCGCGGTGCACCCAGGAAGGCACATTCAATTGCAAGGCCTGCCAGTTCGTCGGCAGCGTCTGCAATACGCAAGCGTCGATCAAACTCCAGGCAGTCGATGAACACGGGTGATCCGGCCAGGCACACATGCTCAGGTCGCAGGTCGCCATGCCCCTCCAGGATGTGGCCCGCCACTGCGCGCATCTCGAGTTCGCTCGCGTGCGCTCTAAGAAAATGCTGTTGTGCGGATTCGATCGCCTCGATCAGTGAATCATCCTGTGCGTAGTCGGGTGTACGCAGTGCCTGGCATACAGACTGCAGGGCGCGTTCCTGTTGAGTCCGATACACCGTTCCGGTGATTTGAATGCGCGCTGTGCGGTGATAGAAATGGCTGAGGACCTCTGCCACTGCCACGACGTCTGGCTGTTGCAGCGCGCCGGCACGAATGATCTGATCGAGCATGGCAGAGGCTGGCAAGCGCAGCATCTTCACGAGCCAGTCGACCACGTTCGCGTGAAGCGGTGATGCACTGTGAGGGCGGGGAAGGGTCAGGTCCTGCAGCAGCAATCCGTCTGATGACTCTTGCGCCGCGACTAAGCCCAGGTAAACCTGCGGGGCGAGTCGGCGATTGAGCTGAATCTCTGCCAGACAATTGGCGTGCCGTGATTGCACCGTGGTCAGATCGACCGATGCGCGCCGCAAGGGCTTTTTCAATTTGTATGCGTGACGCTCAGTCAGGAAAATCACGGACCAATGGGTGTCGCGCACGATCACGCTCCCCGCCGGGTCTGGCCAGGCGCGCGCGTGCGACAAGAATTCGAGCGTGTCCTGAAAGCGCGGCACCATCCGGGGATGCTGCGGGCGCGGTGTGATGCGAGCGCTGAGCGTACTCAGAGAGCGGTTGCAGTGCGCATCGACCGAGCGCTCTGAGGCGTGCCTACCCACATGAGCCCGGACAGCGAGCATCCAGCCGCTGCTTTCGTTTTCTGCAGACGAAAACCGCTTTCCGTATGATGAAATGGCCTGGGCGCGGCGCATCAAATCCATTTTTCAAAGTGAAAGATGCGCGTGCGCATCGTGAAATATCGGTTCTAACGTCATGAATTCATGAGGAAAGCTGATCTGAACAAAACGTGACAAAAGCCTGTTGCCCCGCAGCAGCGTAGGGTTAAAGTGACATCCATCACAGCGCCTGAGTGGCTCTCGCCGGCCGCTGTCACGCACCCCCCTTTTTTCATGTCGTCGTCTTGTCCTTCACCTTTCAGGAGCGTTTAAACATGTCTTCACGCGAACTCGAAGCGCAAAAGCTGCAAAAAGAGTGGTCCGACAATCCCCGCTGGCGCGGTATCAAGCGCGGCTACAGTGCCGCCGATGTGGTCCGTCTGCGCGGATCAGTGAATGTCGAGCACACCCTGGCCAAGCGTGGCTCCGAGAAGCTGTGGAACCTGATCACCACCGAACCCTTCGTCAATTCGCTGGGCGCGCTCACCGGCAACCAGGCCATGCAGCAGGTCAAGGCTGGTCTGAAGGCGATTTATCTGTCTGGCTGGCAGGTGGCTGGTGACGCCAATCTGGCTGGTGAAATGTATCCCGACCAGTCGCTGTACCCCATCAACTCGGTGCCCCAGGTCGTCAAGAAAATCAACAACGCGCTTACCCGCTGCGACCAGATTCAGTGGATGGAAGGCAAGAACCCGGGCGATGCCGGCTACACCGACTATTTCGCACCGATCGTGGCCGACGCCGAAGCCGGATTCGGCGGGGTGCTCAACGCGTTCGAACTGATGAAGGCCATGATCGAAGCGGGCGCTGCTGGCGTGCACTTCGAAGACCAGTTGGCTGCTGTGAAGAAATGCGGCCACATGGGCGGCAAGGTGCTGGTCCCCAGCCGCGAGGCCGTCTCCAAACTGGTGGCTGCGCGTCTGGCTGCCGACGTGATGGGCGTGCCCACCATTTTGCTGGCCCGTACCGACGCCGAAGCTGCCGACCTGGTGACCTCGGACGTGGACGAGAACGATAAGCCCTTCATCACGGGCGAGCGCACGGTTGAGGGCTTCTTCAAGACCCGCAACGGTATCGATCAGGCGATCTCGCGTGGCCTTGCTTATGCCCCATACGCAGATCTGATCTGGTGCGAAACCGGCACGCCTGACCTGGCGTTTGCCCGCAAGTTCGCAGAAGCCATCCACAAGCAGTTCCCCGGCAAGATGCTGTCGTACAACTGCTCGCCGTCGTTCAACTGGAAGCGCAATCTGGACGAGGCCACCATCGCCAAGTTCCAGCGCGAGCTTGGCGCCATGGGCTACAAGTTCCAGTTCATCACGCTGGCCGGCTTCCACAGCCTGAACTACTCGATGTTCAACCTGGCGTACGGCTATGCGCGCAACAACATGAGCGCCTTTGTCGAACTGCAGGAAGCCGAGTTTGCTGCGGCCGAAAAAGGCTTCACCGCCGTCAAGCATCAGCGCGAAGTGGGCACCGGTTACTTCGATGCAGTGACCACCACCATCGAAAGTGAATCGTCCACGGCAGCCCTCAAAGGCTCGACCGAAGACGAGCAGTTCTTCGACGGCCACGGCCACGATGCCAAGAAAGCAGCCTGATCCGGCGCAGAGTCGAGTGCCCGTCGCGGTTGGCGGGTGACTGACTCAATGATGGAAGTCCATGGCGAAAGGCCGGCGAAAGCCGGCCTTTTTCGTTTGGCGAGTCTTCACGCAGGCATTGCGAACCTTGCGTAAGGCGAAGTCCCGCATAGGCCAAGGCTAGTCTCCGACGGCCACGTCAGTCGTTGGATGGCTGCGTCAGAGGGGTCGCATTGTCAGACTGGTTCAAGGTTTGCAAAGCAGGATGTTGCGATGCAAACCTGGGCCGCATCGCTGCGCTGTGGGGCTCTGATGCGGATTTGTCTGACGCCTCGCCTAAGGACAACCATGAGAACAACTGCTTTCTGTCATCCGACCAGGCATCAGGACGCATCCGCGTCCACATCTGAATCGGCTTCCCAACTCAGTACTCGGTTGCTGAGTGCGGCGATGACGTGTCTGACGTTGTCAGCGCTCAGTCTGCCTGCAGCAGCGGCAACCTTGAACCTGGTCACTGAACCGCCGCCGGGTACGAACCAGGGTGATACGGATACCTGCATCATTGCCGCAACGAATTGCCCGCAAAACCTGATTAACTTCACGCTCTACGGCAACAACGACAATTCGTTTTCCGGCTACAGCCCCGATTACATCTACACCCCGGGCTTGCTGGGCGGATTCAATTTCGGATTCACCAGGTTTGATGTGGCCATCGATTCGGGAACCAGCAGCAGCCAGTCCGATACGCTCAACACCTTTCTGGTTCAAACGAATTCCGGATCAGGATGGGTGACACGCGACAGCTATCTCAACGGACCGGCCGGCAATATCGGCAATCCGCTGAACAATGGCAATGGGTTTTCGGATTACCTGCTGCAGACTGTGGATCTGACCTCGCTCGCATCTGGCACCGGCGTTCGGTTTTTCGCCGATCTCACGCTGTTGACGGGAGGGCCTGAGTCCTTCTTCGTGAAGGTGGTCGAATCCCAGGTCCCTGCGCCTGGTTCGTTGGCGCTGCTGGGTCTGGGCATGCTGGGCTTAGGGGTGATGCTCAGGCCTCGCAGAAGTGAGTTGGGCGCTGGGTTGGGCACCTGAGGGTTGTTTGTACCGTTAAACCAGACTAGATTTGGTCTGGTTTAACGGTGCTTGTCTCACATGGACGCGATCAATATCTACGACGCCAAGACCCAGCTGTCCAAACTGGTTGACGAGGCCGCCGGGGGGAAAGACGTCGTGATCAGTCGCCATGGCAAGCCAGTGGCCCGTCTGACTTCTCTGAAGCTAAAGGCTTCTCCTGTTGTCTTCGGTGTGCTCAAGGGCAAGGTGCGAATCGGCAAGGATTTTGACGCACCCCTTTCCGACGATGTGATCGCTGCATTCGGGGGTCGCTGATGCGAATCCTGCTGGATACGCACATCAAAAGCATGCCGACTCATCTCGTCGGCTGATGACGTCTTCATCTCCTCCGCCCCGATGTGGGGTATCTCGATCAAGGCTCGCCTGGGCAAGGTGACCGCTGACGCCGCGCTCAAGCCGTACAGTGAGCTGGTTCTGCTGATCTAGTCGAAAAGTCTTAGGCCAAAGGTCAGTTGAATTGGCCTTTAGTGCAATGGTCTGCGACCCCTTGGTTGCTGATGATGGAGCTCCTTTCACACCACGAGGAGCTCCAAATGATCTGCAGTCAACGCCCCGTTTTCGTCGCAGCGCCGGTTCTCGGCCAAAAGACTTTCTCCGCGCCCGATAGCGCTTCGAAAGCGTTCCCTTTGATGGGGCGTGCTCATCAGTCCGTCCGACTTGCAGCGGTCAATCATTCGCCGCGTCCTCGGGTCACGGACGCCGCTGCACCACGACTGAGTGTGCTCGCCCGCCAGGCGGGTCAAGGCATGACCGAGTACCTGATCGTGGTGGCACTGATTGCCGTTGCGGCTATCGGCGTGTATTCGCTACTTGGCCAAACCTTGCGCAGTCAAACCGCTGGCCTTGCGCTGGAGGTGTCCGGGCAAGACGCAGGCGCCACTATCGGCGCTGCCCGTGCGCAAGCGGGCGCAGCGCAAGCGGGCGCGGCAACCCGCAAAGGCCTGGACAACTTCAACGACGGCAACCGCTGAGCTGCACGGCTTAGTGTCAAGCAGGCCCATCATGCGTGCCCGTCACCCCGTGCAGCAGCCAATGCGCCGCCCGCGTGCGCTGAATCGCCTTCATTGCGGTGACGCAGGGCGCCGTGGTCAGGCGGGGCAATCGCTGTTGATCGCCCTGGGTCTGCTCTTTGCCGGTGCGCTGGCGATGTTCATGATGTTCAGTGCCGGTCAGGTGGCTGCCACCAAGCAGCGCCTGACCGACACCGCCGACGCGGCTGCCTGGAGCGCAGCGCTGTGGCGCGCGCGTGTGCTGAACTACCACGCCTATTCGAACCGTGCGATCGTGGCCAATGAAGTCGCCATTGCACAGGCGGTCACGCTGGTGGCCTGGGCCCGTTACTTCGAGTCGCTGACGCTAAATGCTGCGCAGTTCAGCACGCTGTTCCCGGTCGCCGAACCGGTGCTGACCTCAGTGGCGCAAGCGGCAGTCCTTGCACGCGAATCCGCTGAGCTGGCTGCGCGTATTGAAATCCCGGCCCGCGGAGCCGAAGCGGTCGGTTACAAGGAAATCCTGCAGACCAGCCAGGAAATTTTGCAGCTGGCCTCGCAGGGTTTTGCACTCAACATGGTCACCGCCGAGGTGGCGCGTGCCAATGACCCGGCCTTTTTCGCCTGGGTCTTGCCAGATCCCTCATCCGAGTGGTTGCGCTTCACGCGTCAGGCTGACACCGTCGATGAGCGCAAGCGGCTGGCCGGTGTGGTGCGCGCTTCGCTGGATCCCTTCGTGGCCGGGCCGCGCTCAGAAGATCTGTACACACCGATCCCCTCCTTGTGCCTGAGGCTCATGCGGCTGCGCAAGCGGGGCATCACCACCTTGTCCGAGACGCTCGACCGATGGGAGGCCGTGGACGCCATGTCCTTTCATCTGCGTACGCTCTCGTTGTCGGGATGCAAGGAACGCGAGGCCCTGCCCCTGGGCTGGGGTGCCGCCGAGGCTGGCACGCCCATGGGCAGTGTGCTCACCAATGCGGGCGAGATCGGCATCAACCCGCAAGCGACCTCACTGGCAGCGGCCACGATGTTCAGCGAAGCCAGCTATGCCGGTATCGCACGCACCCGCGAGCTGAACTACGAAGCGCTGGCCAACACACGCTTTCCCTCCAGCGGCGTGGCAGTAGTGGCGCGTGTGGCGGGCGATGAGGTGCCCACGGTTGCGAACCGGGGGCTTGCCGGGTCAACCCTCACGCCCACTGATCGCTTCGCAGGCGAATCGCAGCCCCATGTCTGGGCTTTGTCTGCTGCTGAAGTCTACTTTCGCAGACCCTCAGACGCAGCGTCGCGCACCGAGTACGCCAGCCTGTTCAACCCGTACTGGCAAGTGCGCCTGGTTGCGCCTACTGCGGCGCAACGCCTGCTCGCGCAGGGCTATCAGCGCTAAGGGGCCCGGCATGAAGTCCTTCAATTCTTTGGTGCGGCGCGGTGGTGCCTGGTGTGCAGGTATGGCATCGCCTGACGAGCATCGACCATCGGCCGCGCGATGGCACGGTGTACGAGGGCAGGCGCTCATCGAAATGATGGTGGCCCTGACCGCGCTGATCGTGGTGATGTTTGGCGTGTCCTGGCTCGGGCGCTTGCTCGATATCCGTCATGCCCAGATCGCAGCAGCACGCCAGCTAGCCTTCGAATGCACGGTGCGCCCAGGCGCCTGCGCTCAGGCCGCTACAGATCCTCAGCTCGCAGGTGAATTGCGCCTGCGCGCGTTTGCGTCCGAGCGCTTTGGGGTGCGCAGCGCCCAAGCACTCTCCGGAGGTGTTCAAGTGGACGAGGGCAGATCGCTGTGGGTCGATCGGTCGGGTGCTCCGCTGCTCGAGCGCTTCGAGGATGTCTCGATTGCGGTCATCCCAGAGCGTTTCAACACACCGTTTGCATTCGTGGGCAGCCAGGGCGATCGGGCCTTTCCGGGCGCTGTGCGTCTGCTGTCGGATCTGGCGGGGCCGGGTCGCTTCGGGCTGCCACTCGATGGGGGGCTGATCCGTGCGCAGGTGCAGACCGAGGTCTCGCGCAGTGCGACTGCAGACGGTTGGGTGCGCCGCCTGACTGGGATACCGCTGACGCTGCGCGCCCATCTGGTGCTGCTGACAGATGCATGGAATGCCTCCGGCCCTCAAGGCCCGGCTGCTGATTCGGTGCAGACCCGCGTCGAGGCTGGTGCACGGGTACCGGCGATTGAACCGGCGCTGCGTGCAGCTTGGTTGCCCATGCGTGCGCTGCTGGGTGCGGGTGGCTTGCTTGGCTTTGAATCCAGCGCCCGTGCCCTCGAGCCTTATGCCATCGACATGGATGTGGTGCCACCCGATCGGCTTGGTGAGGTCGTTGCACCTGATCCGGCTCCCATAGACAACGGGTTTCCACCGACCACGGGTGGCTAAGGCGAACCAGCCCTTCAGACCAACCGCCTTGCGACACAACGCCTTTCACCCATCCCGATCACACACAGAAGCCAACAGGAGATGCCTCACATGGATGCCTTGCCCCAGGAAGTCAGACAGGAAGTGGTCATGCGAGCCGCACAAATCGACGGACATTCGCTGACCGCTTATCGGTTTCACAGCCGCGAATCGACTCAGGCTATGCGTGAGACCGTAAACCGCCACTTTCGCGATGCCGGACGGCAGGTGGTCGAGGTCACGCGTGGAGAGTGGCAAATTGTCTCAGCCAGGGGCCAGGACGGGCTGGACAGCGTGCAACTGCGCTCCACCTCCATAGGCACAGAAGGCATGGCCACGCAATGGCGCTGGCGGGCGGCTGCGCATCCAGGTGGGATGCCCCATCGATCGCGCACGCTGCCGTCCGAGGGTATGGCGCTCCCTGTGTTGCAGTGGTTACCCGCTGGCGCGCGCATCGTGCGTCAGATGGTCCATGACGACCCGTCTCGCGCTGCGGCCACCGTGGTGGCGTTGGTGGACGATCCGCCCGATGTAGCGGCCCGTCATGTCCGACAACGCGCACGTGGCGATGGCTTTCAGATCGATCCCACGCTGGGCATGCCGGCACAGGGTGCGGCCTGGTATCGGGGCGGTGCCGGCCCTCATGAGGCCAGTTCAGGCGAGGCCATCGCTTTGCGCCGTCGAGAAGAGGAAGTGATTGCCACGGTATCGCGCCACCGGGATGCCACCGCGGTGGTCATGCACTGGAGCCGGCCGCAATGACTCAGCCACTTTGTCGTCGTATGCCATCAAGGCGCGCATCCCGTGGTCAGAGCGCCATTGAAGTGGTGCTGGTGCTCGCTCTGCTGGGGCTGGTGTTCGTGATGGTGCCCGGCTCTCCGCTTGCGCAACTCGCCAGCGCGTTCGATACCCACTATCAGCGCTACACCTGGGCGCTTTCTCAACCATGAGGGCCGCCTTCACAGTGCGCATGGCAGAGCGCATCGGGCGCTTGCGGGCAGCCATTTCGGCCCGACGCGGCTTGCTCATGGCTCTGGGTGCGGTGGGCTTTGGTGCCCTCGCAGTCCTGGGTGCACGCAACTACATCGGTGAGCGTCTGGCCATCGAGAAGGCTCGGCTTGCGCCCCGTCCCGACATGGTGGAAGTGGTCGTAGCTCGACAGGAGCTTAAACGCGGCGAAGTCGCCAGCGCGCAGACCATGGCCGTGCGGTCCATTCCACGCGAGTATGCCCCGGGTGGCGCTGTCACGCCCGCTCGCTTTGATGAGGTCGCAGGTGCGCGCTTGCAAGTGCCGATGAAGCCTGGCGAGCCCCTGTTGCAGTCTGCCCTGGTGGCAGCAGAGAGCGGTGCCATTTCCACGCGCCTGCAACCCGGTGTGCGGGCCATGACCATCGCGGTTGATGAAGTGAACTCGCTTTCCGGCATGTTGCAGCCGGGCGATCGCATTGACCTGATGCTCACCGTGCGGCCCTTGCCGGTTCAGGGGCAGCTGCAGCCTGAGTTCACCCGCACGGTCATTCAAGACGTGCCCGTGCTCGCCACGGGTCGCCAGCGAGCACCGCAGGCTGAGGATGCGCCCACCTCGCGCAGCTACACCGCCATCACGGTCGAGGTCGATCCCGAACGTGCGCAGAAGCTGGTCGTTGCGCAACGCAGCGGCAAGCTGACTGCAGTGCTCAGGCATCCCAATGATCGTGAAGCCGTGGTCGACAAGCGCCTGGATGTGAACACGCTGTTGGGCCTACCGCCACCATCACCAGCGCCCACGCCGGTGTTTGCTACGCCCGCCGCTGCGGCACCACAGGCACCGATGGTTCCTGCACCACCACCCGGGCCACAGATCATCGTGGGAGGGCGAGGGCCTTTAGGGCCGCAGGGCAGTGCTCAGGGGGGGCCTCAGGTTGGCTCTCCACAGGGCGGTCCTTCACCGGGCGGAGCACTGTCGGGGAGTGGGGCGTCTGCGGAGCGTGCAAATGGCCCCGTTAGCGCTGCACCCGCTGCGCCGGGTGGACAGGCTGCCCTGACAGCGACGGCCGCTACGCCTGCATCTGCCGCAGCTATTGCCTCGCCTCCATCGACTTCACCAGGCAACGATCCCTTCACGGCCAGCGGGCTGCTGTCTGCACCCAGCAGCGTGCCGCTCTTCCGCTGAGCTTAGCCGGCACTCAACACACCAACGCTTACCTCAGACCATGACATCTGCCACGACACTACGCCTTCACCGACGACGGACCTGCATGCAAGGGCTCGCACTGAGCCTGGCGATGCTTTGCTTAGGCATCGCAATAGTCTGCATGAGCCCGACAGCGGCCCTCGCGCAGATGCAACCTTTAACGGGTGCAACACCAGCCCCCATCTCGCTCTACGTCGGTCAGGCGCATGTGCTCAATGAGCGCGATGTGCGGCGCATTGCAGTGGGCAATGGCAAGGTCATTCAGGCCACCGCGCTGGATGATCGTCAGCTGCTGGTGTTGCCCGAAGCACCTGGTCAGAGCACGTTGATGGTCTGGGGCAAGTCTGGGCCTGAGCGTACCTATGTGTTCAACGTCATGGCGGCCGATACCGCGCGCTTGTTAACCGAGGTGCAGGCCATGCTGGGGACTGTCCATGGCGTTACGGCACGCGTCATTGGTGACAAGGTGCTGGTCGAGGGCAGCGAGATCGGCGAAGAGCAGTCGGCTCGCATCGCTGAAGTTGCCAGGCGCTATCCGCAAGTCATGAATCTGGTGCCGCGTATCGGCATGGAACGCATGATCGCCATGGATGTGAAGTTCGTGGAGGTGCGTCGCGAACTGCTCGAAGACCTGGGTGTGAAATGGGCAGGCTCCGCACAGGGGCCCAGCTTTCAGGTGATTGGCGATGCATTTCGCACCAAGGCTTTGCAGCCCGGTGGAGCAGCCCAGGGCACGCAGCTGGAGGTACGCCCGCGTATATGGCCCTTTGCCGGCAGCCTGTCCATTGCATCGTCCCTGGCATCGCGGCTCAACTTCCTCGTGCAACAGGGGGATGCGGTCATCCTGGCCGAGCCCAGGTTGTCCTGTCGATCGGGAGGCAGTGCGCGCTTTGTGGCGGGTGGCGAGCTGCCCATTCCCATCACAGGAGCGCTGGGTACTGCATCGGTCGCTTTCAAGGAATACGGCATCAAGTTTGATGTCAGCCCGCAGGCCAGCGAATCGGGCGTGATCGCTGCAAAGATCGCCACTGAAATCTCAGCGATCAATTTCGAGATCGCAGTCAAGGATGTACCCGGTCTGACCAAGCGGCGCGCGGAAACCGACGTGAACCTGCGCGACAGCGAGACGCTGGTGATCGCCGGGCTGCTGACCGACGAGAGCGCACGCAACATGGACCGGGTGGCTGGTGCAAGCGAGTTGCCGGTTCTGGGTCCTTTGTTTCGCTCGCGTCAATTCAGGGATCGGCAAACTGAACTGGTGGTGTTCATTACGCCGCGCTTTGTTCAGGGCACCGGAGCGGGGTCAGGTCTTGCCACCGATGAGGGCACCGGAGGCGCACACCGCACGGGTGCGAGCGCAGAGACGCCGGGCGCAGGGAATCCAGGTGCAGGAAGTCCGGCCGCAACACTGGATGTGCTCCCCATGCGCGAGCCCACGCGCTTCCTGAAGCCCACCACGCCATCCGCGCCAGGTGAGCCGGTCTATGAAGGCGCGCCGATTCCAAGCTCGCCATTACCCGCCTCGCGAGATGTTGAAGGCTTGACGCCGCCTGCTTCGCCTGCAAGTGCCTTGCAGACCACGGGCGAGGATCGCGGAACCGTGCAGCGTTATCGCGTGAACCGCGAACGCTTGCGAATGGTCGAGTAAGCGGCGCGATACGAAACCAATATCGAAACCAATATCGAAACCGATGTCGAACCCCATGTTGAACACGATGATGACGAGCCAATGGGCCCTGATGATCGAGCAGGCCGGAGCACCGACCCGCACCGTCCCCATCACCCACCTGCCTTGCCGGATCGGGCGCGGGAGGGAGTGCGAGGTGGTCCTGAGCGGTTGGCGGGTGGGGCGGGTCCATGTGGAGCTGCGCGCCTCGATGGGTGCGACGGCAATGACCCGATCGGCCAATGCATCCAATTCCTCGAGTGTGGTGAGTGGGACTGGTGCGCATGGTGCATCTGGTGCATCAAATGGGTCCGATAAACCCATTGCGTTCGGCGCGCCCATGTCAGGCACAGCTTGGTTGCTCGTCGATTCCGGAACGTTGAGCGGAACGTTAGTCAATGGCGAGCGGGTGCGGCAGCCTGCGCCGCTGAGCACTGCGGATGTGATCGAGCTCGCGGGGTATCGCCTGCGCCTAGTCTCACAGCCTGGGTGGGCTGCAGCTGGATTGGCTCCACCCGAGGCGGCTGAATCCGTTTCAGCGCCAACTGCGATCACGCAGCCTGCGAATGGCTTCGTTGAGCAGGCGAGCGGCGCGCACGCCCATGCCCATGCCCACACTTTTGAGGAGCCCCAGTACTCGCCGAACGGGGCGCGCCCCAGTCCCGAACCCGTCAAGCCATCAGGCATCAGTGAATCGTCATCACAGGGCCTAAACGATGCTGCACAACGGATGCGTGGCAGCGTTCATGCAGCCGAGTCCCTCGCCTGGCGCCGCCGCATCCATCGCGAGGTGTTGGGTGCACTCGATCTGCGCAGGCGTGACCTGCAACACAACAACGCCGATGCCTTGCGCAGCGAGATCAAGCTCATCATTGACGAGCTCCTGAGCACCAGTCTGCAGCTTCCGCAGCATCTGGATAGAGCGCAAATCATTGCTGAGGTGCTGGACGAGGCTGTCGGGCTGGGGCCCCTTGAGCGACTGCTCGAGGACAGCTCGATCAGCGAGATCATGGTCAACGCGCCCGACGACATCTGGATCGAGCGGGCAGGGCGGCTGGAACGCCATACAGGCAGCTTCTCGGATGCCGATGCGGTGCGCAGCGTGATCGATCGGATCGTCGCGCCCCTTGGGCGGCGCATTGATGAGTCCTCGCCCATGGTCGATGCACGCCTGCCCGATGGCTCACGTGTCAATGCGGTCATCCCGCCGCTGGCCCTGCGTGGCCCCGCGCTACG